>JAGCGL010000010.1 GCA_017649605.1 Spirochaetia bacterium | reverse complement strand
TGTTGCCTTGCTTGACTGGCCGCCTGTGTTGGAGTAAACCTCGGTATCGAGGACCAGAACATTGATGTTCTCGCCCGATGCCAGCACATGGTCAAGGCCGCCGAAGCCGATATCGTAGGCCCAGCCGTCTCCACCGATAATCCACTGGGATTTCTTTGCAAGGTAATTCTTGAGCTCAAGAATCTGCTTTCCTATCGGGCCGCCTGAGCAGCTTTCAATCTTGGCTACAATCTTCTCCCCTATCTTACGGCTCACTTCCCTGTTCTCACGGTTCTCGATCCATGTAAGGAAAAGCTCGCTCACATCAGGAGGACAGTCTGTGTTGTTTATAGCCTCTTTCATAAGGGCCTCAAGCCGGTCCCTCATCTTACGGGTTGCTATAGCCATACCAAGGCCGTACTCGGCGTTATCCTCGAACAGCGAGTTTGCCCATGCTGGGCCGAAACCGTTCTTGCAGCTTGTGCAGTATGGTGTTGCAGGTGCAGAAGCACCATAGATGGAGGAACAGCCTGTTGCATTGGCAACCAGCATCTCCTCGCCGAAAAGCTGGGTAAGCAGCTTGATATATGGAGTCTCTCCACAGCCTGCACATGCACCGGAGAACTGGAACAGAGGCTGTGCAAACTGGCTGTTCCGGATGCTTGCAAACTTCTCTATAAGATCATCCTTAGGAGCAACTTTCTTCATTGCATAATTCCAGTTGGCAATCTCTGCTTTCTGCGAATCAAGAGGCTTCATTACCAGAGCCTTCTCCTTGGCCGGACAGATATCGACACAGTTTCCGCAGCCTGTACAATCCAGGACTGAGATCTGCATGCGGTAGCCCATGCCTACAAATGGCTTTGGAGTCTTGATTGCGGTGGTGATCATTCCGATCGGCGCACCATCCATCTCCTTCTCGTCCATGACTATAGGGCGGATAGCTGCGTGTGGACATACTGTGGAACAGCTGTTGCACTGGATACATTTAACCGGGTTCCAGTGCGGTACATTCACGGCAATACCTCGCTTCTCGTACTCGGTGGTTCCAGCAGGGAATGTTCCATCCTCGTAGCCCTTGAATGCACTTACAGGAAGGTCGTTGCCCTTCTGAGAGAGCATAGGCTCCACAACTTTCTTTATGAATTCAGGGATATTGCGCTTATCCTCTTTCTTCTCGATTACAATATCTTTCCACTCTTCCGGTATCTCAAGCTTGATTACATCTGCACCCTTGTCAACTGCGGCAAAGTTCATGCTTACAATGTTATCGCCTTTCTTGCCGTAGGACTTCTTGATGAAGAGCTTCATCTGCTCAACAGCCAGGTCGTAAGGGATAACCTGCGAGATCTTGAAGAATGCGGACTGGAGGATAGTGTTGGTCCTGTTTCCAAGGCCGATTTCCTGTGCGATCTTTGTGGCATCGATGATATACATGTTGATATCGTTCTCTGCCAGATATTTCTTAACATGGTCAGGAAGGTGCTTCTTGGTCTCCTCTGGATCCCAGATAGAGTTGTAGAGGAATGTGCCACCCTTCTTAAGACCGCGCAGACAGTCGTATTTGTCAAGGTATGAAGGAACATGCACTGCCACGAAGTCTGGAGTGTTAACCAGATATGGTGCTGCGATAGGAAGGTCACCGAACCTTAGGTGCGAGCATGTGTATCCGCCCGACTTCTTGCTGTCGTAGTCGAAGTAAGCCTGGCAGTATTTGTCAGTGTTCTCGCCGATGATCTTGATGGAATTCTTGTTTGCTCCTACTGTACCGTCTGCACCAAGGCCGTAGAACTTGGCCTCAAAGGTCCCTGCTGGAAGCATGGAAACCTCTGGCAGGAGCAGCAGAGAGCGGCCTGTGACATCATCCACAATACCGATTGTGAACTGATTTTTAGGACTCTTTGATTCCAGGTTCTGGAACACAGAGAGGATATGGGATGGTGTTGTATCCTTTGAGGAGAGACCGTAGCGGCCGCCGATGATAAGAGGATTAATTTTTGAATCCTTGAATGCCTCCACAACATCAAGATAGAGAGGATCGCCGTTGGCACCAGGCTCCTTGGTCCGGTCCAGGACACAGATGCGCTTTACGCTTTTTGGACATACATCCATAAGATATTTAACAGAGAACGGCCGGTACAGATGAACTGTGATAAGACCTGTCTTCTTTCCGTCAGAATTAAGCTTGTCCACAGCTGTCTTGACAACATCAGATACAGAGCCCATGGCAATGATGATATCCTTTGCATCAGGAGCGCCATAGTAGCTGAACGGTGCATAGGAACGGCCTGTGATCTTGCTTATTGCCTTCATGTAGTCGGCAACAATGTCTGGAATTGCGTCGTAATATTTATTCTGTGCTTCCCTTGTCTGGAAGTAGATGTCAGGGTTCTGTGCGGTTCCGCGTGTAACAGGATGCTCTGGGTTAAGAGCCTTGTCCCGGTAGCGCTTAAGGGCTTCCCAGTCAACCAGAGGACGCAGATCCTCCATATCCATCTCCTCTATCTTCTGGATCTCGTGAGATGTGCGGAAGCCGTCGAAGAAATGGAGGAATGGAATGCTTCCCTTGATAGCGGCAAGGTGGGCCACAGGAGCCAGGTCCATGACCTCCTGTACAGAGCTGGTTGCAAGCATTGCAAAGCCTGTGGCACGGGTAGCCATTACATCGGAGTGGTCGCCGAAAATAGAGAGTGCCTGGGCAGCAAGAGAACGTGCTGTGACATGGAAAACGCCAGGAAGGAGCTCTCCCGCAATTTTATACATATTAGGGATCATGAGAAGAAGACCCTGGGATGCTGTGAATGTGGTGGTCAGGGCACCAGCCTGCAGAGAACCATGGACTGCACCGGCGGCACCGCCCTCAGACTGCATCTCTACAACTTTGACCTGTTCGCCAAAAAGGTTTTTTCTGCCGTTTGCAGACCATTCATCAACATACTCAGCCATCGGGGATGATGGAGTAATAGGGTAAATTGCGGCTACTTCGCTGAACATATATGCGATATGTGCGGCAGCAAAGTTTCCGTCAACAGTAATCATTTTCTTCGACATGACAACCCCCTCTTTTTTTAGTGAACAGAATAACAAAAACTGGTAAAAAGTACAATATAAAATTAAAAATAAATATAAGATAAATAAATTAAAATAATAAAAAAAATAAATGAGCCGATTGGAATTTATTTATAATCTTCCCGCAAGGTATGAATTGTATCTGGAATTCATTTTTTCAGAGATTTCCCGCTTAATCTCCTTGCGGTCTTTCCCTTCTGTATTAACAGGCTCCAGGATCTCAATCTCGGCTGTCAGGCTCTTCTGCATAAGCATCTTCTTGAACTGGCTTGGGAACGGAAGACCGTTGAAATAGCCTATGGTCATAAAGTCAGAAACCTTGACCGGCCGGCCGCTGATCTCGGTATACATAATGCAGAGCGGAAGGACATCCACACTGGAGCTCACCGCTGCCTCTATTAAAGCGGAGCGGAACGGCAGAAGCCCTTTTCCATCTGAGCAGCGTCCCTCTGGGAACAGAGTGATATTGAGCCCCGAAGCCAATGTGCGGCTTATGCGTGGAATCTCCTTGCCCAGGGTTGTGATTTTACGCCGTTCCACAAAGAAGGAGCCACCGAAGAAGCAGATCTGCCCCAGGATAGGTTTTGAGCCCATCTCCTTGGAGGTTATGAATAGTGTATGGAAGTTGGCCAGCAGCATGAGAATATCGATATATGACATGTGATTTCCCATGATGTACCAGTTCTTCTCGGAGTCGAAGATCTCTTTATTTTTGATGATAACCTTGATGTTGAGTATCCTGAGCATAGCCTTGCAGCCCCAGGTTGCGACAACCATAAGCTGCCTGCGCTTCTGCACCATATTTCTGGCAGGAAGGATGAAGAATATGCATCCGAACAAGAAAAAGAGGATCAGTGTCACCAGGGAAAGGAAAAATTTGACAACAACGCGTACATACTTCATCAGGGTTTCCATATTATCAAAATAAATGGTATAATGAAAAAAAGCAACTATCGGGAGCCAGTTATGGAGATTAAAAGTACAGAAATAAAAGTCCGCTATGCCGAGACCGACCAGATGGGAGTTGTGCACCACGCAGTCTACCCTATTTGGTTCGAGGCCTGCCGCACCGATTTCATGGAGCAGCTGGGATACCCCTACAGCAGGATTGAGGAAGAGGGATTCATGACCCCGCTTATCAAGCTGGATGTGAACTACAAGTCGGGGGCAAAGTATGGCGATACTGTACTGGTGGATGCCAAGATAACAGAGCTTGGCCTTATCAAGTTCACCTTCTCCTACACAGTGAAAAGGAAGTCTGATGGAACGCTTCTTGCCACTGGTTCCACAACCCTTGCATGCTGCGACAAGAACCTTAAAATAATAAACCTCAAGACTGCGTGTCCTGAGGTTTATGCTAAGCTTGAGGCTCAGTTAGAAAAATAATCAGCGCACCTTGATGTGCTTTACAGTGCCATCCTCGTAGCCGATAAAGGCATCAAGCTTCTTAAGCTTGGTGAAAAGACCTGTCTCAACCACACCTGGAATCATGTTGATCTTCTGCTCCATCTCGGGCGGATTTATAGGCTTTTCAAAGTGCAGATCGATAAGAATGTTGCCGTTATCGGTGATTACAGGGCCCATCTTCTTTACAGCCATACGCACCTCTGGAACTGCACCCAGGGCTTCCATAGCCTTTGAAGCGGTGACACGTGCTTCCCGCACCACCTCCACCGGCACCTTGAAGCCAGGGCCCAATGCCGGAACCAGCTTGTCGCCGGCAGCAAGAACTGCATAGTGGTCCGATGCATAGCCTGCGATCTTTTCCTGAAGCAGTGCTCCACCGCCCCCCTTGATCAGGTTGTAGTCGGGGTCAATCTCGTCGGCACCGTCGATAGTAAGGTCAAGATGACCGTCAATCTTAGGGTCGTTCAAAGTGACCATGGGAATGCCTGCATTCTGGCACTCTATCTCGCTCTGAGAGCTGGTGACAACTGCAATGATGTCAGAGAGTTTGCCCTCCTTTAAAAGTTGTCCTATGCGGCGGATAGCCCATTTTGCGGTGCTTCCGGTGCCGAGACCCAGCTTCATGCCGCTTTTCACCATTGCATCAGCAGCGGCAAATCCTATATTTTTCTTGAGTTCTTCATCTGTCATAGTTTTCTCCTACTGGGATTATAATATAAACACTCTCAAGCAACAAGACACCCTGGCGGCAGTACCCGCCCTCGATCGGTGTGCTCCTGTACACAGGCAAAAGTTATCCCGGTCAGTCAGAGACATTGCTACCGCACTGTCATCCTGAATATATATCAGGATGCTGCCCGTTATAACTATGCCTGTATGTACAGTCCACAATATCTCGGGTGGGTGCTGCCGCCAGGGGCACCTATTGCTGGGGATGGCATATTATATTATAACCTCTGTTAGCGAATGCGATTGGGGCGTAAACAAAAAAAGCGGAGGAATGACCTCCGCTTTCAATTGTACAGAATATGAATTACTGAACCTTTCTTACCATGCCTACATCAATCTCAACCTTGTTGAAATCTCTGTCAATCTCGCCTGAAAGCTCCAGAGTATCCTGTGGGCCTGCTGTAACTCCACCCCAGTCCTCGTTGTCAATGTCTACAACGATTTCACCAGTTGAATCACGGAACAGATATTTGTCATCAGTAAGACGCTTTACAATGTTTCCACGTACTGTGACATAAGATTCATCTCTCATTCTGAGAGCCTCTTTAACTGGTGTTGCTGCAGAAACAGAAGCTCCATTGTCCACGAAACCACCGCCATAGCCCTGCTGACCGCCTGTAAAGCCCTGTGCGCTTACAAATGCAACACATACCATTGCCAATACTAATACTGCAATAAATCTTTTCATTTTTTTCTCCTACTGGGAATATAATATATATAAAATATATTTACAATAAAAAATTTGTTATAATTATCCACAGCAATAAGGCACCCCTGCTCGGTTGTCCCGCTCCCTTCGGGCCGGGGATACCGCCAGGGGCACCTTTTGCTGTGGCCTGACATGCTATATTATAACCTCTGTTATCGAATGTGGTGTGGGGGCAAAACGCTAATATCTTTATAAAATCAAATTATTAATCATTTTACAAAATTTTCTTGTTGTTTTATATTATAAACATGAAAAAATACATTTTAATACTTTTATTACTAAGTCAGTATATCTTCGCAGAAGATTTAAAACTTGAAATGCTACCAATTCCTGGGCAAAAATTTTCAATGTTATCAACTGAAGTACCGCAACACATGTATGAATCAATTATTGGAGAAAACCCAAGTGTTATAAAAGGAGATTTTTTTCCCGTAGAAAATATAAGTTGGTATGATGCAGTTTATTTCTGTAATGTATTAAGTATTAAAATGGGTTTAGATCCTGTTTACTATGTTAATAATGTTAATGACCCTAAAAAATGGCATTATAAACCTCATAAAGGGAATAAAATTAATGGTAAAGTTGAATGGGATAAATCTAAAAATGGATTTAGACTTCCAACAATAGATGAATGGGAATATACAGCCTCTAATGGATATGATGGTAAATATTCTTTAGATGAAATTTGTTGGTACAAAAATAATAGTGATAATAAAACTCATCCTGTTGGGCAAAAACAACCAAATATCTATGGACTATACGATATTGTAGGAAATGTTTGGGAATGGTGTTGGGACAGCTATATTCTTAATCCTAATATGCATTTTTATCGAGGTGGTGCATATGACAGCCAAGAAGATGATTGTCGAACAACAGAATATTACCATGAAAATGGAAGATATACTGATAAAACTCTTGGATTCCGTATTCTTTGCAAAAACAAAAAATAAAAATTAAAATAAACATTACAGTATAAGTTATAAGAAAAAAACCACCTTCAGGCCTGCCCCGCTTTTACAGTGCGTAGCAAGCTCCCAAAACCAGAGAAAGCACCCAAGGGCCAAAACAGGGCTAAAAATCAATATAGACAGATGCAGTGCCTGCTGGAAGTATTGCGCTCTGCAGCATCAAGCATAGGCATACTGGACAGCATCCTCAAGATATTGGCCAGGATGACAAATGCTTGTCTGCATGGGTACGCACCAACTGACAGCAGGTACTTGCAGCTGGCTTTTATTAATATAATCCTGTTTTGGCTCTTTATTTGTTATTGCTGGTTTTGGAGAGCTTGCGGAGCAAAAAAAAGCCTGCCCGGTTAGGGGCAGGCCATTTATGAAACTTGTGGAGAGTTTCAGAGTGCCTTATAGGTCTTAACCTTCTCGTATGTTGTGTGCAGCAGATGATGTGATTTCTCGGAGAGAGGTGCGCCAAGGTACTTCTCGTAGATCTCTTTGATCTCTGGGTTGTGGTGTGAGCAGCGCAGTGTGCACTTCTCATCATCTTTGTACAGACCAGCAGTTCTCTTAGCACGCAGGTCGTCGTCTGTTCCATAAGGCTGTCCACCGCCGGCGATACAACCACCACGGCATGCCATAACCTCGATGAAGTCATATTTCTGTGGCTGTCCAGCCTCTCTTAAAGCACGTACCTCGTCCAGTACAGCCTTAACATTAGCAAGACCGTGTGCAATAGCAACTCTTACCTTGGTTCCCTTGATGTCTACAACACCAGACTTAACTCCGTCCATACCGCGGGTAGCCACAATATTTACGTCCTTAAGCTCTTCGCCGGTTACCAGGAAGTAAGCGGATCTTACAGCAGCTTCCATTACACCACCGGTTACACCGAAGATTGTAGCAGCTCCTGTGTATGCTCCGATCGGGCTGTCTGCCTTCTCGTCTGCCAGGTTTGCGAAGTCGATACCAGCCATCTTGATAAGGCGGGCAAGCTCTCTTGTGGTGAGAACCAGGTCTACATCTGGATAGCCGGAAGCGTGCATGTTGTCATCGCGCTCGATCTCGTGCTTCTTTGCTGTACAAGGCATGATAGCTACAGAGAAGATCTTTGCAGGGTCGATACCCTTCTGCTCTGCATAGTATGTCTTGGTTACAGCACCCTGCATCATCATAGGTGACTTAGCAGTTGAGAAGTTAGGAATCATATCTGGATAGTACTCTTCCATGTAGTTTGTCCATGCTGGGCAGCAGGATGTAAGCTGTGGAAGAACGCCACCTGTTGTGAGTCTCTTAACAAACTCGCTTCCCTCTTCCATGATGGTAAGGTCTGCAGAGAAGTTTGTATCGAAGATTGCATCTGCGCCAAGTCTTCTGAGTGCAGCATAGATCTTTCCAGTAACGATTTCGCCTGGGAGCATTCCGAATGCTTCGCCAAGTGCAACACGAACTGCTGGAGCCATCTGAACTGCAACGTGAAGCTCTGGATCCTTTACAGCAGCCAGGAACTTGTCGGTCTCGTCGTTCTCGTAGATAGCGCCTACTGGACAGTGTGCAGCACACTGACCGCATTTGATACATGGTGATTCATTCAATGTGGAGTCAGCAACAGGAGCGATTCTTGTGTTCTCGCCTCTGTGGATGAACTCGAGAGCCCATACGCCCTGGAGCTGCTGACAAACCTGAGCACAGCGTCCGCACTGAACACACTTTGTAGCGTCCAGAACGATAGATGGTGTTGAGTTATCCTTTGGAACTCTCCGTACGTTGGATGGGAATGCAACCTCGCGGATGCAGAATTCCTCAGCCAGTCTCTGGAGCTCACACTGCTGGTTTCTGCCGCATGTAAGACATTCCTGTGGGTGGTTTGAGAGGATCAGGTTGACAACAGTCTTTCTGATGCTCTGAAGCTCTGGATCGTGGGTAATATAGTTGAAGCCCTCGATAACCTTGGTTGTACAAGCTCTAACCAGTCTTGGGCTTACACCCATCTGGTTCTCTGTCTTTACTACACAAATACCGCAAGCTCCCCATGGCTCAAGGTCTGGGTGGGCACAGAGAGTAGGAATTTTTACTCCTGCTAATTTTGCAGCATTCAATATTGTTGTTCCGGCTGCAACTTCTACCGGAATTCCGTCAATTTTGATCTTTACAGTTTCCACTGACATATCTCCTTCTCTCTCAGATTTTTGAAATAGCGCCGAACTTACAGCCCTTGTAGCATTCACCGCACTTCACGCACTTAGCCTGGTCGATCTTGTGTGCCATCTTCTTCTCGCCTGTGATTGCGCCTGCAGGACATCTCTTGGAACAGAGTGTACATCCGATACACTTGCTAGGATCGATCTCGTATCTGATAAGGTTGATACACTTACCAGCAACACACTTCTTATCCTGAACGTGCTGGATATACTCGTCCTTGAAGTATCTCATGGTTGAGAGGACTGGGTTTGCAGCTGTCTGTCCAAGACCGCAGAGTGCAGCTTTCTTCATAGCCATACCGATCTCTGTCATCTTGTCCAGGTCTTCCATTGTTCCGTTTCCGTTGGAGATCTTGGTCAGGTAGTCCAGAAGCTTTCTGGTACCGATTCTACAAGGTGAGCACTTACCGCAGGACTCGTCTACACAGAATGTCATGTAGAACTTGACTACGTCTACGATACAGTCTTCCTCGCTCATTACGATCATACCGCCGGAACCCATCATGGAACCGATTCTTGCAAGAGCATCGAAGTCGATACCGGTGTCAAGGTTCTCGGTTGTGATTACACCACCGGAAGGTCCACCAGTCTGAACAGCCTTGAATGCTTTTCCGTTTCTGATTCCACCGCCGATATCATAGATGATCTCGCGGAGTGTTGTTCCCATCGGAACCTCTACCAGACCGGAGTTGTTGATCTTACCTGTAAGGGCGAATACCTTTGTTCCAGGGGATTTCTCGGTTCCGATAGACTTGAACCACTCACCGCCCTTGAGGACGATAACTGGAATATTTGCATATGTCTCAACGTTGTTGATGACGGTTGGGCAGTGCCACAGACCCTCTACTGCTGGGAATGGAGGCTTTGGAGTAGGCATACCTCTGTTTCCTTCGATAGAGCGCAGAAGTGCTGTCTCCTCACCGCATACGAATGCACCTGCACCGAGTCTGATCTCGATGTCGAAGTTGAATCCTGTTCCCAGGATGTCGTCGCCAAGGAGTCCGTACTCTCTGGACTGTGCCATAGCAACCTCGAGTCTCTTGATTGCCAGAGGATACTCTGCTCTGATGTAGATGATACCCTTGGAAGCGCCAACGCAGTAACCTGCGATTGTCATTGCCTCGAGCACAGAGTGCGGGTCACCTTCCAGAGTTGACCGGTCCATGTATGCACCTGGGTCTCCCTCGTCGGCGTTACATACAACATATTTCTGAGGTGCTGAAACACCCTTTGTTGTGTTCCACTTGATCCATGTAGGGAATCCTGCACCACCACGGCCGCGGAGTCCGGATGTCTTCACTTCGTTGATAATTCCGTCTGGTCCGAGCTGTGTAATAGCTTTCTCAAGAGCCTGATAACCGTCTCTTGCGATATACTCGTCAATATTCTCTGGATCGATGAAACCGCAGTTTCTGAGAACGATTCTGAACTGCTTCTGGTAGAAGCCGATCTTGCTCATATCGAACTTGTCTGCCTTTGGATCAACCTTAAGGTCCTTATCCTTGTACAGAAGTCTCTGAACTGGACGTCCCTTGATGATTGTCTCGTGAACAATCTCATCTGCATCCTCAGGCTTAACCTCTACATAGAACTCCTCTTCAGGGAGGATCTTTACGATAGGTCCTTTCTCGCAGAATCCGAAGCATCCGGTCTTTACAACCTGAACGTCGTTCTTGAGGCCTTCTTCTTCCAGAACCTTTTTGAAAGATTCATAGATTGCATCAGCTTTTGAAGCTTCGCAAGCAGAACCACCACAAACTAAAATATAGCTTTTCTTAACCATTGCTATCTCCTTCAGCCTTTATTTTAAGATATCTGTTGAAGGTCTATCAAAGATATGGTCGCTTACAAGCTTCTTTCCGACAACATGGTCTTTAAGAATCTTCTTAGCAACATCTGCGTCAACCTTTCCATAAATTGTATCAGGCATACCAGGAACCTTAACCTCTACAGTAGGCTCTACATAGCACAGACCCATACAACCTGTCTGTTTAACAGTTACATTCTCGATCTTCTTTGCATCGATCTCGTTGATGAATGCCTCGAGGACCTGCTTTGCACCTGCAGCGATACCGCATGTTCCCATACCGATGATGATGTGAACATCTTTACCGTCTGTCTCTCTTCTATCAATCTCTGCCTTCTTGCCTTCTCTAAGAGCGCGAAGAGCTTCAAGTGTCATTTTTGCCATTGACTTTCTCCTTTAAATCAAATCTTCTTCCTGGGAACATAAGAAATCTTTTGCCAGCTTGATTGATGATGCGTCTGACAAATCGCCCCCAAGTGCATCAATTAATTCAGTTCTAAAAACTGTATACCCCTTCTCCTCTCCGTCTGTTATCTTCTTCCGGTTGAACTCGAACTCAAAGTCTCCGTCGAACATCATGGTCTGAAGCACTGCGGCACTCAAATCTCCCTGGGGAGGAGTGTCTATGTTCTTCAGATCGAAGCTGAAGGTGAACTTGGTTCCTTTTCCAACCTCGGACTCCACATGGAACTGTCCGCCCGAAAGGCTGACAGCCTGCATCAGGAAAGGAATTCCCAGGCCAACTTTTCTTTTTACATGCTTTGTGCCGTCTGTGAAGAACGGATCCTGAATCTTCTTAAGGATTGCAGGGGTCATCCCACAGCCGTTGTCGATGATCTCCACCTCGATTCTGTCGCCGGTATACTCTGTGTAGTTAAGGATAACCTTAGCTGCTTTTGCTTCCACAGAGTTCTGCAGGCAGTCTACAAGGAAATCAGCGATCTCAGCATGCATACAAGTTATGCCCTATTTCTGAAATCAGCAATGATCTCAGGAACTTTCTCAGGTGTAAGCTTTCCGAAAACCTCGTTACCAATCATCATTACAGGAGCAAGACCACAGCATCCGATACATCTTACGGCTTCGATAGAGAACAGACCGTCATCTGTAACATGACCGACGCTTGTGCCAAGAATTGTCTCCAATTCGTTCATAATGTCCTGGCCACCTCTCAAATAGCAGGCAGTACCAAGGCATACCTGGATGATATACTTTCCTGGTTTCTTTGTTTTAAAGAAGTGATAGAAAGTAATAACACCGTAAATCTTAGCCAGAGGGATGCCGATCATCTCTGATACCTTCATAGCAGCAGCGCGTGGAATATATCCGAATTCGCCCTGTACTCTGTGAAGAATCATAATAAGATTGCCCGGTTTGTTTTTCCATTCCTCAATAAAGGCCATAAGTTCATCTGAGAACTTAATCTCTTCAGCTGTACCTACAGACATGAAACCTCCACTTATTATTTTATAAAGAATACATTACTTTGTATTATAGAAAAAAACCCAAAATAGTGCAAGGTAGAAACGGGGGTAAACTTGGGATAAAAATTGTGCTTGACGGCACATTATTTACGGTTTAAAGTACAATATATGAATAAAGAGACAAGTTTACGTTTATCCAAGTACAGAAGAATTATTCAGAAGCTTAAGATGATGGGGATGGAAAAGGTGTTCTCCAACAACTTAGGCGATGCTATCGGGGCAGCCCCTGCCCTGGTGCGCAAGGACCTGTCGGTGCTCAAGATAACCGGCCATAAGCGTGGCGGCTACAATATCGACGAGCTTATTGAAGAGATGGACCAGATCCTTGGCAAAAACAAGCCCATGAATGTCATAATCTGCGGCTGCGGAAAGATAGGCACTGCACTCCTGGGCTACCGGGGGATACACGAGGAAGGGATCAAGATAATGGCCGGCTTCGACTTAAACCCGGAGAATGTGGCCTACAAGGGAAAGATTCCTATCCTGCCGGTAAAAGATATGTCTGATTATATAAGGGAACATAACATAAAAGTGGCTGTGATATCGGTGCCCAAGTTTGCGGCATCGGAGATTTTCAGCACCATGCTAAAGGCTGGAATACAGGGAGTTCTCAACTTCTCCCCCACAGAGCTTAAGGATTCTTCGGGAAAATGTCTGGTGAACAATGTGAATATTGCGATTATGATCGAGAACCTGTTCTTCTACGCCAACAATTCAATGGAGCTTGCCACATCAAACCGGATGATGGACGAGCACAACCTGCCTACTCTCTGAAGATGTGATAGTCGATATCCGGGAACAGGCTGTTTTTTCTCTCTATAGTTGTAAGCCACTCTGTGTCCACAGAGTTGCCAGAAAGGTCGTTGTAGATCTTGAGGAAGTTGGAGACATGCTCCTTGATCTGCCTTGCGGCAAATGGGGCTGCGATTCCACTCTTCATTATGAACGGCCAGTCGGATGCCTGTGCCAGCAGCGCCTCACGGGCAGCATGGTTCAGGGCCCGTCGCTTGAGGCCATTCTCGTCTGGGAACCGTTTTGCCAGCTCTGTCATCTTGTCGGTTATGCTGTAGATATGCCGGTAGATCCAGTCGTTTGAGCCGTTAAGCCAGTCGCCGGAATAACCGCCGTTGCCATAGCTGGAGAATGAAAGGGATATCTTCTCCTCGCACTTGTTCTTGACCAGATATTCGGCAGGATAAATAAGGGCCAGGTCGTCATCCGAAGCCAGCTCCTTAAGGACTGTCTCAAGCCAGTCGATTCCTTCGTACCACCAGTGGCCGAACACCTGTGCATCATAAGGACATACGATCACTGGAGGCCGGTCGGTATACCGGAGCAGCTTCTTAACCCGTTTCTTAAGATTATAAATGAAGTTCTCGGCATGATTTCTGATAACATCATCCACCTTGCCAGGGTCATAGACCTGCTTTGCATCCCTGTAGCTGTCGGTGTTGGAATAATACTTGAACCCGCTGTTCACCCTGGAGCCGTCCGGATACACAATATCCTTGCCCAGATATTCGGCATCCAGCTCTCCGCTTATGTCATGGGAATATTCCCTGTAGGCAAAATCACCCGGGTAGCCTTCGGCCTGTGAAAGGACATACATGGAGGATGCCAGGTCACGGCAGAATGCAAACACACCGGAATTACCCACCTGCACAGGGGCATATATTCCGTTGCTGGGCACCTTGCTGCCAAACAGGAAGGCATGGATTGCAGTGAAGAAGTAGCTTATCTTGAATTTACCAAGAATATCCTCGATACCGCTGCGGTAACCAAGTTCGGGCAGCCAGAACCCGTCGGGGGTGGTGTTGAACATGGTGGTGTGGGTTGAGATCGCAGTATAAATCTGAGCCTCTATGCTGTTGGTGTAGGACTGGAAGAACGGGAGATAACAGTGGGTTGCGAAAGTGGTGATTATGTTGATCTTTCCATTCTTCTGGAGCTCGTTGAAACCGTTCAGGATGTTCATTCCATAGAGCCCTATGAAATCTGATTTATTCTGGAGGAATGCCTCCAGGTACATCTTGGCAAGCTTGTTCTTATCGGGTTCAGAGGCAGTGCGTTCCACCTCTTTCTCTCCCAGGGCTATGCGGCTGTCCAGATATGATACAAAGCGCTCCTGGAGGATAGGATCGGAGAGCATGCTGGCAAGGGTCGGTGAGATTGTAAATGTAAGCTTGAAAGGTACAGACTTGGTGTCGAGCCGGCGCAGTGTGCGCAGCAGCGGCAGATAAGTGTTGGAAATGGCATCGTTAAGCCAGTTCTCCTCAGGGCATTCCCCCTGCAGCAAGCTTTTTACAAAGGGAAGATGACAGGTAAGTTCAAAGATAAGATATCCTTTGGCCATACTCAATCTCCTTCCTTGATAGAACCGGTGTTGAGGAAAGAGACAATCTTCTGGGAGTTGTCACCGGATCCGTCTTCGTCGTCATAGAAACCATAGACCCCTGCAAGAACCAGGAAGTCGGAGCGGTTTATGCTTTCGTTGCTCACAATGTCACGGGTTATCTTAAGAGGGCTCTCTATCTTATTGGAGACTGCAAGAATCTTATCGCCAGAGGCAAGATGGCATATAAGCTCAATGTAATACTGGCAGCCGTTGGACGGAAGGTTTATGTACCACTTGTTCTCCTCGAACTTGACAGGGATATCAAAGAACCCCTCCTTTCCGTCGGAAAGATTTTTCTCATGAACTCTTAAGAGAAGATGATTATGACGGCTGCATTTCTGGGCCAGATCTCTGGCGCTGTCGCCATATTCCCAGAACACAAAGGCCATAAGTGGGTTTACAAGGAGAATCTCTACCTTGGATGCATTGAAATGGTCAGAAATATCTGTCACTTTCTCAAGCGAAATCTCCTCGTCCTGGAAAATGTCAAATTTTCTGCATACCGACTGGATAGTCCAGTTGTCATCCTCCTGCTTCTCGAGCCTGGATTCCTCAAATGCATCAATAATAGAATCAATCAAGTCATCTCTTTCCATCTCTGCACAGTTGATTATTCCCTGCTGCTGGGCAACAGTGATAAGGTCAGATAAAGAAAGGGACTGAAGTCTGTTTTTCGTCATATTTCCCCACTGCTTGCATAGTAGTAATATTTTACGATAATATCAAGTATATGATGAAAAAACTGGTTGTTGTCCTTGCTGTCATCTCTATTTTAGCCTGCAGCCGAAGTTCCGATGTGGAGCTGGAGAAGAAGACTATGTTCACCCTGCCCTACGGAGTTCTGGACGACGAGCTCACCCCCCTGGCAGATGCCAAGGTGGCTATGAATGATGGTTTCTTCTATATTATTGATAGCAGCCTGGCCAAGATGATGAAGTTCAATTCATACGGCGACCTGCTTCTGCTTCAGTACAACCAGGAAAAAAACCCTATCCAGATACTGGTGCATAAGAATGTAGAGAATACCCCTTCCAACAAGGCGGCAGTCCCTTTTCCCTACATAGAGCCCACTCAGATTGCTGTGACCGATGACCAGGCCTTTTTTGTGGCCGACACCCTGCCGGACGAGGAGACTATGTGGAGCACCGAGTTCAGCTGCATGCTGACAAATACAGTGCACTGCTTTGACAAGCAGGGAAAGCTTATCTGCGACATGGGGCAGGAAGGAAGAGCCGGCACTACCCCATTTTCCAGGATAACCAGGCTCGAGACCACCGATAACAGACACCTGGTGGTGCATACCCAGACCCCGAAGGGACAGGTGATCTACTGGTTTGACAGCAATTTCAGGCTTTTATATTCTGTCCTGGCAGATTCTTCTATATTGCCCCAGGAAGAGACAGAGAACCACATTGTGGATATAGACAGCATGGCAGCATCCAGGGAGCAGCCCCTGCTGTTCATAAAGGCAGAATACTACACAGAGAAAGGCGAAGATATAGATTTTAACAAGTCTACTGTTTACTGTTATGATCTTGAGCTGGGAAAATGCATCTGGAGCATAGATATTCCGGTGGCCGAGACATTGTACCAGCTTTTAGGAGTCTATGGCAAAGATCAGATATTTCTGGTAAGCCCCGATGACAACGACACCTACAACCTGCTTATACTGGACGGGGAAAAGAGCATTGCGGCAAACACACCGCTGGCATTCGGCCATAAGGATATACAGCTCCTGGAGCTGAGCCTTGGAAGCCATGGCATCATAACTGCACTTATTTCCTATGATGATGAGGTTTCGGCTGTATGGTGGCGCAGCGACAAGCTGCTTAAAGAAGAATAAGTCAGGAGAGGAATTTTTCCATCTCGCTTCTTACCATGGAATCGCACATCTCATTATATGTGTTACCTGCATGCCCTTTTACCCACTGCCAGACCGGATGCAGCTCCTGGTCCAGCTGATACAGGGTCTGCCAGAGCTCAACATTCTTCACAGGCTTCTTGTCTGCAGTGCGCCAGCCGTTCCTCAGCCATCGGCTGATCCACTGGGTTATACCCTGCTGCACATACTGGGAGTCGGTGTACAGGGTTATGGAGGCATCCTTCAGATTCAAAGAGATATAGCGGAGAGCAGAGATTACTGCTGTAAGCTCCATCCTGTTGTTGGTGGTTGCCTGCTCGCCCCCGGAAAGGAGCACTTTGTCATCTCCGGAGAGGATTACAAAAGCCCAACCACCGGGGCCTGGGTTCCCGGAACAGCCGCCATCTGTATATACAGATATCTGTCTCATTGCTGGCGCTCCCTGGTAAGCGGCTCAAACCTGGTGTATGCAGGGAAGAACAGGAGCTGGGCCTCGCCTATCGGGCCGTTTCTGTTCTTGGCTATAATTATGTCCACCTCTTTTCCGGCAGAAACATCAGTTTCTCCACCTTCATCCTTTTTCTTGGCATCATGGAGGAAAAGAACCACATCGGCATCCTGCTCAATAGAGCCTGATTCCCGCAGGTCGGAAAGAGACGGCTTGTCATCCTTGACCTCTCTTCTAACCTGAGCAAGAACTATAATCGGAATCTTAAGCTCACGTGCCAGCTGCTTAAGGGAGCGGGATATTTCGGCCACCTGCTCATGACGCTGCTGGTCTCTGCTGTCGGAAGTGATAAGACCAATGTAGTCGATGAAGATAATATCGACCTTTTCCTTTGCTTTTAGTTTACGGGCTTCGGTTCTAAGGTCTATAAGCCGCATATTAGGAGTGTCGCAGATAAACAATGGGTAGTCTACATAGAACTTGCCCCCTGCCGCATAAAGTTTAGAAATCTCACGGTGGGTAAGCAATCCACTGTTCTGGATATGCCGGCTGTTTACCTTTGCTTCTCCTGCAAGAAGACGCTGCATAATAGCCATTGCATCCTGCTCAAGGGAGAAGAAACCTACCCTCTTACCGTACTTTCCAGCAATATTGGCCGCCATAGAAAGGGCCAGGGCTGTCTTTCCCTTGGAAGGCCGTGCACCAATGATAATAAGCTCTGAATCCTGGAAGCCGTTGGTCTTGGAATCAAGATCAGGATATCCAGATGGAATACCTGTGCAGTCCAGCCCCTTATCCTTTCTCATCTCAATCATGTTGAAGAGAGGATTAATTATGCTGCTTACAGCCTGATAATCTGTGGTATGCTGCTTATCGGTGATGTCGAAGATCTTGCGTTCGGCCTCCTCCAGCATTGCCCCTGTGGGCACAGTATCGTCAAAGGCCCCTGCTATAATCTCGTTGGAGGTCTGGATAAGGGAACGCCGTACGCTGTTATCCTTGACTATCTGAGCATAGTACTCCACATTCGCAGTGGTAGGCACCTCTGATGTGAGGGAAGATACATAGGCGGCACCGCCGGCAGCATCCAGCTCACCGATACGCTTAAGCTCCTGGATTACAGTAAGGATATCGACATTGTTGCTGCTGTGCTGGTCCAGGTTGAGCATTGCCTGGAAGATTTTTTTGTTTGCATTCTTATAGAAATCATCCGGGCTGAGGAATTTTGAGACCACAAGGAGGGCGTCGGAGTTCATCAGGATAGCTCCCAATGTAGCCTTTTCTGCCTCCAGGTTGTTAGGCGGTATCTTATCTCTCAGTCCGGATTCAGCCATTGTTATGCATTAGCCTCTTCTTTGGAAACAACAACTTTGAGCTCTGCAGTCTCGTTGTTGTAGAGTTTAACTTTTACAGGGTATGTACCGATCATCTTGATGGCAGAGGTTCCAAGCTCGATCTTCTTCCGCTCCACCTCGATACCGCTTGCTGCCAGCTGATCTGCCACCATTGCATTGGTCACAGAACCGAACAGCTTGTCGCCATCGCCTGCAGGCATCTTGATCTCTACAGATCCAAGAGCCTCGATCTTCTCCTTCAGGCTGAGTGCAGCTGCGTGCTTCTCTGCCTTTCTCTTCTCGATCTGCTCCTTTTTCTGCTCGAACAGGACAATGTACTGTCTTGTATAAGGAACTGCCAGATTCTGAGGGAAAAGATAGTTTCTTGCATATCCATCTGCAACCTTGCAGACATCCCCTTCTTCTCCAAGATTCAAAACATCCTGATTAAGAATAACTTTGATTGACATATAAAAACTCCTTCAAGTCCGTTTATATTTAAACCAGATCTCGGAAATCCCGACCAGCGGAATTCCTACCAGAAGAACGCGTCCATACCGCGGATGCATAAGCAGGATCACAGTTGCAAAAGCCAAGAAAAAACGCACCACGGGATGCACCTTGCGCACCTCCAGCATCTGTCTGATAAGTCCCATTCCCCTAAGTCCATAGAGGAGCATGACAATCAGAAACACATTCCATCCTACATAGCCAAGCACTGGATTGGGCTGGAATCTGGCATCTATAAGCACCAGGCTCAAAGCCGCAATCAGAACCCAGACAAAGTAGTCCGGAATCATCACTGTTATTATTCCCGGCTCGCGTTTTGTAAGCTTCTCCACCGAAAGGGCGAATATATAGCTTAAAAACAGGATGCCGAAATAGGCAAACAGAAAGCCTTTGAAAAAAACAGAAGACACATGACTAAGCATGGTGTCAACATCCATATCCATCATAGGGATCAGGTCTATATCGCTGCTGACAGCCAAAGTCGACTTCAGGATATTGAACATCTCGGCGAACTGGGCCTTGTAGTAAGCTAAAAAAGCTTCATTATTAAGAAGCACATGCAGAACTGCTATGCTTACCAGAGCTGTTATGGCAGTGGCAAGAAGAGCATTCAGAAGCACTCCTCCCAGGTTCCCGAAGAAACCGTTCTCCAGAAGAAAACCGCCCAGCAGAAGGACCGGAATCACAAGCTCCACTAAAAGCAGATAGCTCCGTACATCGCCAGTTCCCTGTGCAGTATGCCGTATCCCCAGATAAACCAGAGCAACCCCTACTCCAAGCACCGCAATGCGGGCCACCTTTAAGCCGCTTCTGAAAAGGAGCAGCTGGAGCGGGACCAGAAACAGAAAGAAGAAAAAGCCGGTCTGATATGCAAAGACAGAAACGCAGGAGGCGATAAGTGCTCCCATGTAATCCCGTTTAGACATCAGCGCTTTTCCCGGTCAATCATTTCTTGTCAAATGGAAGAAGAGCAAGAACTCTGCACTTCTTAACTTCTCTGGTCAATGCCCTCTGATGCTTTGCACATGTTCCTGTGATTCTGCGAGGAAGGATCTTTCCCCGTTCTGTCACAAATCTTCTGAGGGAATCAGGATTCTTATAGTCAATCTGCAGATTCTGAGCACAGAACTTGCAAACTTTCTTTTTGAATACTACTTTTGCTCTCTTACCGAATTCGGCCTTCTCGTCCTCTTCCGGCATCATTTCTCTAACATCATCTTTATTTTCCATTGTCTTACAATCTCCTTTTACAAACAAAATCAGAATGGAATGCCATCATCATCAAAATGGTCAGGCTCTGGAGCACTCTGTGGAGCACTCTTCTTGGCAAAACTGCCCTGCTGGCCCTGTGGCTGTGCATTTCCACCGCCTGTTGCTGTCCCGCCGCTTAAAAGCTGGACATTGCTGGCTACAACCTCAAGCTTGCTTCTCTGCTGACCATCCTGCTCCCAACGGTTCTGGCGGAGTTCTCCCTCCACTGCAACCTGTTTTCCTTTTGTCAGGAACTTGCTGATGGACTCTGCAGAGCGTCCCCACAGCACGATATCAATATAGCTGACCTCTTCTTCCCACTGATCGCCGTTCTTGCGGCTTCTGTTTACAGCTACTGAAAACCGTGTCACCGGGGTGCTTGCGCTTGTGAACTTAAGCTCAGCATCCTTAACCAGTCTACCTACCAGGATAACCCGATTAATATCTGTCATACGCTAAATCCTTTTGTAAATCAGTCGTCCAGCTTTACAAACAAGAATTTAAGTACATCAGAGTTGAGTCGGATCTCTTTTTCAACTGAATCAAGAACTGCTGGGTTCATTTCCAGTGTGAAATAGTAGTAGTGTCCTTTTGTCTGTTTCTTGATTTCGTAAGCAAGGATCTTTTCTCCTACATCCTTTTCTTCAAGAAAATTTGCAGAAGCTTTGGTGAGAACATCCTTAACGAATGTCTTTCCCTGCTCTAACTTGTCACTTTCCGCGCGGAAAATGAAGGTTACTTCGTACTTTCTCATTTTTCCTCCTTGTGGTCTTTTGATTCTACCCATACAGATAGAATAAAGAGGTCAAACAAATTTATAACACTATTTTATATATATAGTCAACAGGCTTGCAAAAGGCATCCCGGCTCGGTGGTCCTGCTCCCTTCGGGCCAGGGATACCGACCGGGACGCCTTTTGCCGCCTGTTGAATATGAAAAAAGTTTGATCCCTTTATCTATTAAGGTGTGGAGGGGATCAGCCAGTGTCGGGGGCGGGTTAGTTGGTTCTTCAAGTTCCACCTGCAGCTTATCAAGGCCGGGTTTCATTTTATCAAGAGTTTCCTTCAGTTTTCTAAGTTCTTCTGGACTCATTTTATCCAGCTGCTCTCTTATTGCCTTGGTTATTTTTTTATCAAGTTCTTCTTCTATGCTCATAGCGGTTCTCCAAGTTTTGATACTGCAAATATAAGCAAGTCACTCCGCCACCTGATGTCAGGGTAAAAAAACAGCCCCGAGAAAAATCGGGGCTGAAAAGGAAAATTAATATGCTGTCAATCATCCAAAGCACGGACAACACATGTGTGTAATAAGGTGCTCTTAATGTAACTCTCAATATCCCCAAGAGCAAAACCAAAACAGAGCACTTCATTATCACCGCTCGCACCTGCACTATTAGACGACGACCAGAATAGGCCGAAAGATGGTAATACTGCAGCTGTACCTCCTGCTCCAGTTATAGCAGCTATACTGTTGTTGATGGTTGTTCTATTTGTATACAATCTTGACAACTCAGTCATTGCCGGCAAGAACCAGCCACTGGGGTATCCTGGAACGCTATAAGTATTGGTATAATTGAAGGCTGGGTACTTTGCAGCAGCATCAGCAGATCCTGTAGGATCAGCTGCGGTTATAACTGTCCAGTTGTCTTCTCCTGCTTTCTGACTGGTACTAAATTTAGTATTGAATCCAGCAGTTTCACTTGGTGCCCACATCAAATTGTCTCCCTGATTCAGTCCCACCATGTATACCTTGCCAGTGGTTCCTACAACACCAGTTTCACCCTTAAAACAGACAACTCCAGCTGGCTGGCTGCTAGCCATACACTCTTCAGCATATGTTTCAAAGGTTGCATAACTTACATATTTTTTATTCTGCAGAACTATATCTCCTACTTCCAAGTTTGCTTTTTCTACATATAAAGTAATCCACTTGGCATACAAGGTAACATCACTAGTCTCCAAAGTATATTTACTTGCTCCTGCTGTATAGTTTGTGCCTGTTCCATCTGCCCTGGTATTCCAGCCCCCAAACCGATAGTCTGTCCGAACAAGGCTACCAGTATTATTCTGGACAGTAATCTTCTCCCCGCTTATACCCTGCTGTGCTGATGGTGCAGAACCGCCTGTCGCATTGTTGCTATCATATGTGATTGTATATAGCCTATTGAATATAGCACTCACAGTGACATCGCTGGCAGGCATAATAAAAGTATACTTTGTCCCTGCATTCACTTCGGCAGTAGCTACTGTCATGCTGGATGAATCAAGTACACTTATACTGCCGAATCTGTAGCCCGAATCTGCAGATATAGTAAGTGTCACAGTCTCGCCAGCAACAATATTGCCGACCTTATCAGGAGTCACTGTTCCATTGGATATGCCGCCTACGTCAACATTGTATCCCATCCATTTTGCATAGACAGTCATATCAGCATTCACCTGGGTTCCTGCAGTAAAAAGTGTTCCTGCCCCGCCAGGCTGTGTATACCAGCCGCCGAACATATAGTTTGTCTTCACCGGGTCTGATGGGAGAGAATCTATAGTGAACGCCGGACGGATGACATCCTTAGTCTCGGGGATAGCTTTAGTGGTTGCACCCTGACTGTCAAAAGTCACTGTATATGTCGGGTTCTGATTCCACTTTGCATATACAGTAATATCCCCAGCAACCTTGGTCTCTGTTGTAAAACGTGTTCCTTCCCCATCAGGCTGTGTCCACCAGCCGCCGAAATAATGCAGATCCTTCTCTGGAGCTGTAGGAAGTTCATCAACTGTAAGCTTAGGACTTAGGATTGTCATAGATTCAGGTGATGCCGGTGTATTAGCTCCCTGGCTGTTGAAATTTACTGTATAAGGTGGATGATACCACTGGGCATACAAAGTAAGATTACCTGGCCCCACATAGAGTGAACCGGATGCAAAGCTGTTGCCTGTACCATCTGGCCTAGTGTTCCAGCCGTTGAAATAGAATCCATATTTCTGCATGTTTCCTGTATTGCCATATATCTGTAGAGTCAGCCCTACTGTTCCAACCTGTTGCAGAGGTACAATCCCGCTTTCTGCCCCATT
This sequence comes from Spirochaetia bacterium, assembly GCA_017649605.1. Taxonomy (GTDB): domain Bacteria; phylum Spirochaetota; class Spirochaetia; order CADAEX01; family CADAEX01; genus CADAEX01. The sequence goes on along the minus strand of JAGCGL010000010.1, from coordinate 15,758 downwards.
GCTTTCATAGTTTACATAAAACAGGTTTGTCTCTGGAGTGATTATTCTTGCAGTATGATCCTCCCATCCAGCTGTATTTTTATAGATGTCTACAGCACTGGTAGGAACGTTGATAAGTGCAGGGCAGCCTGCAAGTGCATCTGTTCCAAGAGTTGGGGGTACAGTGCTCTGCAGTGTCATGGTAGCCAGACTGGTACACCCGTAGAACGCATTGGCACCTATTGAAGTCACAGTAGGTGGAATAGTTATATCAGCCAGATTGCTGCAGTTTCTGAATGCTCCTCCCCCTATTGATGCAACCTCATATCCATCAATAGTTATAGGTATATCAATGTCAGACAATGTCTTTCCCTTGGCAGTAAGACCTGTAATGGTTGCAAAAAAAGATGTTGACACCTTTTGAACTTCGTCCAATGATGGGGATGATGCCCCCGGAGAAACAATCTGATAGAAGAAGATCGCTGCCCATTTTGCATACAGGGTTAAATCCTCACCTTTGTATGAAGTTCCTGGTATATAGTCAGCACCAGAACCATCCGGCTTGGTATTCCAACCATCAAAAAGATATCCATTTTTTACAAGGCTGCCATTATTAGCTTGTAAAGCTACTGCTGAAGTCTTGATACTTGTCTGGGTGGCTGGTGCTTTGCCCGATTCAGCACCATTTGCTTTATAAGTTATAGTAAAATCATTATCGGCTGCACCGCCACCACCGCCACCGCCACATGAGAATAACAAAAGAAAAATTATCAATAGTAAAAAAGTCAGAACAAATGATTTTTTCATTTTGGGTAAAATCTCCATATCAACTAGTGTTTTTAACAACCTATAATTTAAAATAATGTCTTAATAATACACATTTATATGTTTATATGCAACACTTTAATATAAAATATGTCTTTTTATATCATTTTAAAATTAGGCATTGTGACAAAGAATAAAAGTATGACATCAGATGATATAAAAAATCGATTGGGTGAAAACCTTAAACGCATACGGAAAGAGCAGAATCTTACCCAGTTTCAGCTGGCAGAGAAAGCAGATTTGTCGGAGGAAACAGTAAAGAATATAGAACTTTCACGTTGTTGGACAAGCGAAAAAAATCTTTCCAAAATAACAAAAGCACTGGGAATAGATATAAGCAACCTTTTCATGCCTGTTGAAAGTTCTTTTGATAATGATTCAAAGGAAATCAGGGATTTGAAGGATGTTATCGCAAAAAACCTGCAGTCCTATGTAAAAATCGTACTGAAAGAAATTCTAAAGCAGAAAAACAATTAACGAACCGGGGCTACAGAATCAGATTCATTGACAGATGAATTTCCATATATGAGAGAAGAAGTATAATTTGATAACATGAAAAAGAAATTTATCTTTCTGATTGTATTATTATTAATTGCCTCAATGCTATTTGCTAAAAGTTCTAATCATCCAGTAATTGTATATGTCACAGAAAATGGGAAAAAGTATCATACTGCTTCTTGTCATACAATCAAAAAATCAAAAACAATATCTATGACAGAAGAAGATGCAATAAAAGCAGGTTATACTGCCTGTAAAATATGCCACCCACAAACAAAAACAAATCCCTCAAAAGAGAAAGCGAGTCCTAAGCCGTAAAACCACCCACCCAAGCCGCCGGCACCCCGGATCGGTGGTCCAGCTCCCTTCGGACCAGGGATACCGACCGGGATGCCTTTTGCCGCCTGTTGATTATGAAAACAAGTTATAAATAAAATTTACCCCTTTATTCGTTTTGGGTTGAGAGGGCATAAAAAAACCGGCCGCGGGGTGCGACCGGTTAGTGGTTATTTTACCGTGCGCACGATACGAAAGCCACAGTTACTCCACTTATATTTAAATTCTTCTATGCGATATTTATTATCATACTCTTTATCTCCATAACAACCTCCGCATATTGGGTGTTTGCTATAGTAGTGATCCCAGCACCATTCCCAAACATTACCATTCATATCATACAGACCATAACCGTTTGATTTTTTCTGCGCCACGGGATGAGTCTTACTATCGCTGTTATCACGATACCAAGCAACATCATCTATGTTATTACTTCCTGCAAAGATGTAATTATCCCCGCCCTTAGCCGCATATTCCCATTCTTCTTCAGTCGGCAGTCTAAAACCATTTGCAGAATCGTTTTGTTTAACAATTATATCTATGCCATAATTTAATAATTCAATGGTATATACAGGGGTAAGCCCAGTTTTTTTGCTCAGTGCATTGCAGAACTCAACAGCATCATGCCAGCTGACATTCTCTACCGGAAGATTATCTCCCTTAAAACCGCTCGGATTTTCTCCCATAATTTCTTGATACAACTTTTGTGTAACTTCGGTACATAGTATCTCAAAATTTTTTCCGGGGATTGCTTTAAGATTGTTTATCACTGAGTTATATAAACTTTTAGGATCAGCTTTTTCCTTGGCTAACAGTGCCTCAGCAGTCAATTTTTCTATCATGATGGATGCTTTTTCAAAATTAACAGCAGCAATATCTCCTTTATAATGACTTCCTAAAAAAACCGCCTTATCCAAAGGCAATTGAACTTCAGGGAAATTCTTAATAAAAGATCTTCCTCCTTTGTCATCAGCGTTGCTATATTTCCCATACTCCAAATAGACCGCAACAGGGTTCAGCCAGGCCTTGCCATTGTCTATCAGATCCATTACATCTGGTTTTATTCCTGAGAATGTTATTGATCTTTCTTCACCCAATAAAAATCTTTTTCCCTTTACCAGTTCTTTTCCATTTGCATCAACTATATTAAATTTGTAATCAGTTAAATCACGTGTAAAAGCATTATAGTAATAAGTTTCTTCATGATAAGGTTTACCGCCTGACCAAAAGGAATTTTCAGTATAATACTGAATTCCCTTTTGAAAAACCAATGCACCATTCACATTGTATTTCCCGTCTTTTCTATAACTTACAGAATATTCGGGCCAATCACCAGGTAAATCTGATTCCCAATCTGTCTTATATGCTTTCTTGTATCCTTCTGCAATTATTGCAATGGTTTTTTCATATCTATCACTATAATAACTGCCATTAAGTTCACCCGACCTTATTTCTGCATAATATGTTGCAGTTTTTGTTTGGTAATCAAGTGTTTGCAATTTTAATGGCCCAATTTCAACCTTAGTAACGGGGAAACTGGATCCAAACTTTTCAGCATCAATAAGTAGGTTTTTCCACTCGTCATGCAATGCAAAAGCATTAAATTTACCTTTGCCTGGGTTTCCCGCTGCTATAGCATCTGCCAACTCTTTATAAGCGTAGTATATTTCTTTTTTAGCAGCAGGGTCCTCGTCTGTTGCTAAAGCATCATAATAAGCACCAAGGGCATGGCACCACTGTTTCTTGCCTTCAAAATCCTTTGCTTTCTTTAAATAGTCATTGTAAGACTGCCCAAAAATACAAGTTGTAAATAATAATAAAAACAGTCCTAAAATAGCCTTTTTCATATTCCCTCCTGTTAATATATTAATATTTTTTTATCCCACCATTCTTTTGGCAAATCCTTCCATCCTTGTGCATTTCTATATTTCTCTCGGGATTCAGAAGGAATATATATTTTCAATTCATCAATACAACCATTAAAAGCATTAAAAGATAATTTAGCAGGTTCCTTTGATAAAAACTTAATTTCTCTAAGGTCATAACAACCAAGAACGATTTGACATCCAATAGATTTAACTTTTTGTGGAATAGTTAAAGATTTTAATGCTGTACAATTCGAAAAAGCATCATTACCTATTTCTTCAATACTTTCAGTAAGAGTTATACTCTCAAGGTTTTGACAAAAATAAAAAGCATGATCACCTATTTTTTTTACACAGTTTGGTATTGTAAATTCTTTTTTCTCATCACATTGTAAATAATAAATTATTTTGTTTTTATTCTTGTCAAAAAGTATATTGTCACTAACACAATTACAAGTAATAGGCTTAACTTCAATTTTTTCTAAAAATTTAAATCGCCATAAAAAAGCACCACTTAGATTATCAAGACATCCAACGGGAAGAATTATTTTTCTAATAGTAGTCCATGGTAATTCAGCAGCTAAACTGCATTTAGTAATTTCATCTGGTAGTTCAAGTATGCCTTCATCTTTTATTTTAAGTGAATTATATCCTTTTTCTGTTAATCCAACCAGAATCCTATCTGATTTGTTCCTTTCAATTTTGAAATAATTATTTCTTTCCATTGTCAAATCTCATTCATAGCCATAACCGATATTGGTTAATATTATTTATATACCAAATACGGTTAATATTAGTCAAGAACTATTGACTGGAGGAATTGCATGATTTCTTATGACAGACTGTGGGAAACCATGCGTCATAAAGGAATATCACAATACACGCTGATTCATAAATATAACGTGAGTCCCGGGCAGATTACCCGGTTAAAGCGCAATGAAAGTGTCAGCACCCATACCATCGAGATGTTCTGTTCTATCTTAAAGTGTTCTGTCGAAGAAGTGATGGAATACATCCCATCCTGATAAAGCCCCCTCGCCCCATAAAAGAAACGAGTTCTAAGCCAGAAAGCCTTATACCCCAGCAAAAGGCACCCCTGGAGGTGTCACAGCCTCTGGCTGTTTACTGACAGGGGTGTCTTATTGCGGGGATTATAAAAAGTAATCGGCTTAGAATTTGTTTCCGGCAGAGATGTGAAGCGTAAACCGCCTGTCGTCATTCCACGCCCCTTCAAGCCAGATCGGTATCTTAGAATTGCTTAAGCCAAGTCCAATTCCGAAACCGTAGATATCGTAGGTCTTCTTTCCCTGGAACAGATTGAAATCCTCATATAATGATGCATAGCCTCCACGGAAGGTAAGAAGAACTCTTGATTTTGTGGAGCCGAGGCCAAGATCGCACAGCTTAAGCTTGAAGTCAAGCACTCCGGCAACTATGTTCGGGGCCTGCAGCTCGTAATTTGTATAGCCAGGGAAAGCATTCACATAGGTAAACCATTCCATATCATAGAACGGAAGGTCGGTACCGAAATCCATACCAGCAAACACCTTGCCGCCCAGAGAGATTCTCTCCATGAACTGGAAATACTGCCAGAAGCTGACCTTTCCCCTCAGGTAAGTATCTTCGCTGCCCATGTGTCTGTCGGAATACTTGAGCATAAGCTCCAGGAAGTTTCCCCTTTCAGGCAGTACGACTGAATTGATATTATCCATTCTGGATTTGATGAATACACTGTTCACAATCCCCTTGAAATCATCTTCATAGAAATTTGTTATTTCATAATCATAATAGATGTATTCATTCATGAATCCTACAGATATTTCTCCGAACATGCGGTTGAATGTTCCGAGGCTCAAGGATGAGGCCACCCGCATCTCTGTCCTTTCTGCGTCAACATCCCCGTCAAATCCTATCCCGAAATTCTCCTCCTGGTCCGGCAGGTAATAAAACTTGACCTCCGGCCTTATGAAATAATAGTCGAGGAAAGGAATGAAATAACTGGTTTTTGCCGCTATTCCGGTGAAGAGCTCAACCTCGTTCTCAAAAGTGTCACCCTCTACAAGAAGGTTGTTGAACTCAAGCCCCAGCAGCACATTGAAAATATAATTCTCGTGAACATTGGTGTTCATATCGTAGAAAAGGCCGAGGCGGAAGAAATGAGGCCCTTTCTTGGAAGGCTCCACTTCCATCGACAGGACATTCTCGCCATCAATCTGATCCACATAGTAGCGGATAGACTCATACTGACCTGAGGAATGGAAGTCCTGGACTATATGGTTAAGATCATCTATATCCAGAGGTTTTCCCTTGATCCCCCCAAGCTTTTTAAGGAAGACGCTCCGCTCATAGCTCTCAAGATGCTCTGAGACTTCTATGCGGTCAATGACTGCAGGATCCTTACGCATTACACCGATCTTGGGGATATTGCTTATATTCTCAGGCCCTACTGCAGCCTTGACAGCAGGAAGCATTGCCCTGGCAGCCTGCTCACCGCACTGCTCTATCTCGGTAAAGCTGAAATATGATGTTGAGTCGAACTTACCGCCCAGATCAGGGGAAATGACAATATCTGCCATCTTAAGCTGCTCCTGCTGCTGGTCGTAGATAAAAAGGTTGAGCATCTGGTTGGCTATCAGCATAGGACCGCGCAGAGTATCACGGCTCACCTCGTTCTGAGAAAGGTTCACCGCTATGATGATATCTGCTCCCATATCCTTCATCACATCCACCGGCAGGTTGTTCACAACCCCACCGTCAACAAGGAGGTATTCCCCCTTCTCCACCGGGGTAAAGATTCCAGGTATAGACATTGTGCTCCGCATGGCATCAGCCAGAGAGCCATCCTTAAGAACCACTTCTTTTCCTGTGAGAATATCTGTGGCCACACAGCGGAACGGTGTCGGAAGGTCATCGAAATTATCGCTGTTGGAGCATGGTCCCACCAGTTCGTAGAACTTATTCTGTATTTTCTGCCCGGAAATAACGCCTGGGGCATTCTTCATTCCATGCCTGTCAAAACCTACTGTCATAAAATATTTGGCATCGGCAGTCTTGTTGCTGTAGGACATATAGTCCCTTTCTCTGCCGTCTATGAAAAGGCTGGCCCAGTCTATCTCCTTTACTACTTTCTCAATCTCGCGAGCCGAATAGCCGTAGGCAGAGAGAGCTCCCACAATACCGCCCATGCTGGTGCCGGCAATGTAATCCACATGGATGCCGTTGTCCTCCAGCACCTTGAGAACTCCTATATGGGCAAAACCTTTGGCACCGCCGCCGGCCAGAACCAGCCCCACTTTGGGTCTGTCTGCCGATATACCGGAAGTCAGACATAACAGAATAAAAAGGATGCAGACTATTTTCTTAACCACTGCTCCACCGCCTTTGTAAATCCATCCTCGTTGTTGGATGGAACATTTATATATTTCTTCTTCAGGTCACCTGGGCTGTTGGCTGTTATAAAGCCCTGCTCTGCCCAGTCAAGCATATCTACGTCATTATAGTCGTTGCCGACCGCCATAATATCCTGTCTGTCTATGCCATACAGTTCTGCAATTTTACCTATGCCTGCCGCCTTGGAGACCCCTTTCTGGAAAATCTCCATCCACAGGCTGCTGTTGTCTACCGGTGATGTGCTGCGTATAACCCTGAAATGGGCCAGTGCCCTGTCTGCATCGGATATCAGCTGCTGATGGTCGGCACCGGGGAAAATTGCAAGAATCTGGGTTGCAAAGGTTATGTCGTCCACCTTTTTCTCAAATGGAAGATATGTGGCAATACGTTTCTCGAAATCTGGATTTGCCTTGCCGCTGCGATATGGGAAAAAGCAGTGGTTGTTTGGAATCGAATCATGGATGCAGTAGTCAGCTCCAAGGCCATCAAGGTAGTCTTTAATCTTCTGTATTCCGGCAGAATCTATGCCTGTCTTATAAATGACCTTTTTCTTCTGCCAGTCCATGACACCGGCGCCGCAGGAGAAAACCAGGTAATCGACAGGGAAATCGGCTCCAGCCAGATTTGTGAATGACCAGATGCTGCGTCCTGTGGCCAGCACTGTGCATATACCCTGATCATGCAGGTTTCTGAGAGTGCGCAGATTCACATCTGACACAGTACGGTCGCTGCGGAAGAGCGTGCCGTCCACATCGGTGGCAACCAGAGCCTTAAAGCTTCTCATAGGCCTCGTCGCTGTCCTCTTTCCACAGCTCCGGAAGCATAGCCTCCAGGGCTAGGCCGTTCCTGTACGGGGTGCCTGCTCTGTTTGTAAGCTCAATAGTTGCAGAAAGGAACTTAAGGGCCTTGTTCACGCTTGATGGAATGGAATATCCCTTCAGGATGCCTCCAAGCACAATGCTTGAGAAAGTGTCGCCTGTACCCGGGTATGTGCCTGGAATAAGGGCAAAAGGAAACTTCATATAAATATCTTCAGACTTGTCGTAGACGCAGACTGCATAGCTGCCCTCATGCTCCAGCGGAACAGAGGTTATCATCACATAACGCGGGCCGGCGGCGGCAAGGGCATAGAGCCAGTCCTTTATCTCTGTAACAGAGAAAGCAGTCTTTATATCACGGCGCAGGAGCATGGAGGCCTCTGTCACATTGGGTGTGATTATATCCGCATGCTTGATCAGATGCTTCATCCCCTTTATATGGTTGCCGTTTATCGGTCCGTATGGAATACCGCCGTCCCCAAGGACAGGGTCTACAAGCACTATCTGTCCAGGCCGTTTGAAACGGTGGATGAACTCATCTACAAAGGTTATCTGGCCGGAGGAACCTAAAAAGCCGCTGTATATAGCATCAAAGCTTATATCAAGCTGCTCCCAGTGCTTTGCGATCTTGGGCATGAAGTCGGCCATGTCCAGCATTGCATAGTTGTCGAAGCCGTCGGTCTGACTGGAAAGGACTGCAGTAGGAAGAGGACACACCTGCACCCCCATTGCAGAGAGGACCGGTATACAGACAGTAAGTGCAGACCTGCCATAGCCGGAAAGGTCGTGTATCGCAGCCACTTCGGGCACTAATTTCTTCAGTTCCATCTGTATATATCTTCCTTGATCAGAGCCTTGCGCAGGTCTTCGCGCATATCTATGGCAGCCTGCCGCGCGTAGTCGGCAAAGTTATTGTCATCGTTCTTTCCCTGGAATGCAAATATGATCTTGCGTGATGAGTTCACTATTGCCCCAAGGCCATCTCTGTTGAAACATGGCATCACATCATCGGCAGTACCACCCTGTGCACCGTAGCCTGGAACCAGGAAAACAGTATTGGGCATAGCACTGCGCAGGACCTTGGCCTCCTCCGGGAATGTGGCTCCAACCACTGCACCCACCGAGGAATAGCCTTCATCACCTACCAGGCTCTTTCCCCACTCTGCAACCAGATTTCCCATAACCTGATAAATCTTGAGCCCAGATGCAGTATCCAGGCACTGGAACTCCTGGGAACCCGGATTGGAAGTCTTGACCAGGACAAAGATGCCTTTTCCGAAGGTTTCGCAGTCCTTTATGAAAGGCTCAACACCCTCATATCCTAAATAGCCGTTCACTGTAAGACAGTCGGTGTCAAATACGCTGCGCTGGGTACCGAATATATTGGTCTCGCCTAAAAAGGCCGATGAATAGGCTTTGCATGTAGTCCCTATATCGTTCCGCTTTGCATCGGCAATTACCAGAAGGCCACGGGTCTTGGCATAATAGGCTGTCTTCCTGAAAGCCTCCATACCGTAGTCGCCCAGCTCCTCGTAGTATGCCAGCTGAAGCTTGACACATGGGACAATATCGTAGATTGCATCAATAATCTTCTTATTGAACTCGTACACAGCCTGGGATGCAGACTGAAATGCCAGCTCGAAGGAGCCCATGAAATCCTTCTTGAAAAAGTCAGGAATCTTGGCAAAGGAGGTGTCCAGCCCCACTACCGACGGATTCTGCTTCTTGTCTATCTCTGCAATAAGCCGGTCGGCGAAGTTATTTTTCAAAACCATACTTCTTCCCCCATTTCTCAGGGTTTTCTATCCATTCGCAGATTTTCTCTATATCTTTCTTCTTGATATATTTCTTGGCAGATGCCACTGAAATAAGAGCATCGAAGTTGGAGACTGAGTAGGTCATGCACTCCTTCTTGGCAAAGATATCGTCCGATTTTTTCATTCCATAGGTGAAGATGGAGATCACGTCAGAGACAATACCGCCTGCATCACGCACTGCATCAACAGCAGCTCCACTGCTCTTTCCTGTGCTTATAAGATCCTCGATTATAAGGACCCGGCTTCCCTCCGGTATAGGCTGAGACACACTCTCCTTGACCCAGATGAAAGGCTTTTTAAGGATATCGGCCAGAAGTGCGCCATGCGGAATACCTGCTGTAGCTGTGCCGCACACAATATCAAAATTCTCAGGACCTATCTTGTCGCTGATGATATTCATCATATAGTTGATTATCACCATCCACTGGTCGTAGTGGGAGATAAGGAGCCTGTTGTCGCAGTAGATCGGACTTATTATGCCGGAAGCAAAGGTGAAAGGCTTATCTGGAGAAAGGGCCACTGCCTTTATGTCCAGAAGAATCTCGGCCGCATTCTCAGCCATAATGGAATCAAGGTCCTTAGCAGGCTCGCAGTCCTCCATAAAGTCTACAAACAGCTGGCTTACATATTTCTTTTTAACTGCCCTGCGGAGGAGACTGTCGTAGGTGACCAGAGGAATAACCATATCGTTCTCCACACAGGAGAATATGGTGAGTATTCCATCGACTGTGCACCCGGTGCCCTCCAGAGCCTTGAGTATTCCATCCACCTCTTTATCTGTATAAATGGCATCGGCAAACACTACAGCCCGGTCGCCGGACTGGATAAGCCCCTCTATGCGGTTCTTCTTTCCATGATCCTTGGCAGCAGAGCGCACATAGGCCATAGGTACGCCGACCGATGATGCCATGAGCGAAGTGAACACTATGCCTGCGTTGTCCATCCCCACCAGGATGTCCGGGGAGAGTCCATTATCATACATAAGCTCTATAAGAGCATCCTTGAACATTGTACGTGTCTTGAAATCCTCGGTAAGCACAGAAGAATCAAGGCTGATGCAGAATTTTCCTGTTGTGCTGTCAAGGGCAAAGACAGCTGCGCCGCTCTTTATAAGAGTATCTTTTATCTTTTTCATATCTTCCAGTATATATCATAATTTTATATAAGACTACAGGGAAAAAATAATAATTTTTGCGAACAATGTTGACACAATAGAGAGGTTGTGATATGGTTCTCTCTGTCAGCGGGGGATTAGCTCAGCTGGGAGAGCGCCTGCCCTACAAGCAGGATGTCGGCGGTTCGATCCCGTCATCCCCCACTCAAGGCAAACATTGGAAACAGTGTTTGCCTTTTTTTTTTGCTCATTGTATACTTTTTATATGCGTAGGCTACAGCTGACACTGCTTCTTACTCTCTTACTCCTCTTTTCCTGCAGAGATCCTGAATGGAAGGAGGAATACAGCTGGGATGTGAGCTCCATACCCGGCACAAAGCAGACACAGCTTCCTATAAAGTGGGAGAAAGGAACCTACGGCGGCACCTGGCGCGATACCTATGCCGAGGACCCAAAGAGCTTCAACCCGTTCTCCAACCTGGACGGCACCTACACCACAGTCACCAACCTTATACTGGACTACCTGTTCGACTATGACCAGGATACAAAGGAATGGAGCGGAAACATTGTGGAATCCTACAATGTGACCACCGACCTGGAGCATGACAAGATGGACCTCCACTGCAGGCTCCGGGACGACATCTACTGGAGCGACGGGGTCAAGATGACTGCCGAGGATGTTGTCTGGTACTTCGAGAACATAGAGAACAACAAGGAGATCTACCCCCTCGGCGAGCAGGGATTATACATAACCATGCCTGACGGCTCCAGACAGAAATATACAATAGAGAAGACCGGAGAATATGATTTCTGCTATCATTTCCCACGGATAGTTAGCGAGCCGCTTCTGGTTGTGAACACCGGGACTATAGTCGCAAAGCATATCTGGGAGCCTGTCCTTAAGCAGGGGAAAAAGGCTGTAGAGGCATTCTGGGGCATAACCACACCGCCAGAAGAGCTGGTTGGTAACGGAGCATTCCTCCTTGATAAGCTTATTCCTGGCGAGCGGATTATATTCAAGAGGAACCCGAACTACTGGAAAAAGGATGAATGGGGCCAGCAGCTGCCATACATCGACAAGATAATACTTACCTACACCCCGGACTCCAACTCTGACCTCCTTAAGTTCCAGAAGGGAGAGACCGATGCCTACGCCCTAAGGGGTCAGGATCTGCCCACCCTGCTGCCTGAAAGCGGCAAAGGGAGGTTTGATATATGGAACGGTGGCCCTGCAGGAGGATACACTTCCCTGATCTTCAACCACAACCCGGACACACTGCCGGACTGGAAGTTCAGGCTGTTCACCGATATAAAGTTCAAGCAGGCCATAAGCTGCCTCATAGACCGGCAGACTATAATAAACCAGACTACAAACGGCCTCTCACAGCCCCAGTACAACGTTATAGGCGAGAACAACCGCTACTACGACCCTTCCACCGATACCCCTTATTCCTACAATCCGGAGCAGGCTGTAAAGCTGCTGGACGAGGCCGGATACATAGACAGGAACGGAGACGGCATACGGGAAGATGCACAGGGGAACCCTCTCTCCTTCTCCATACTTACCTGGAGCACCGACCCAGTGACCCAGGATTATCTGAACATAATTGTATCTGACCTGCAGAATGCGGGGATAAAGGCGCTGCTCCAGACCGCTGACTACAACGTTATCGCCCAGAAGCTGATAAACACCTATGACTGGGAGTGCTACCTGGCAGGGATGAGCATGCCTACATTCCCTGAGCAGTGGTACAACATATGGCTTTCAGGCGGCAACCTCCACTACTGGCACCCTAAGCAGAAGGAGCCGACCCTGGAGTGGGAGAAAAAGCTGGACACCCTTTACAGCCAGCTTATCTACACCTATGACCAGAATGAGATAAAGAAGAACTACTCCACATTCCAGAAGACAATAATGGACAACCTGATAATCATCCCTATCTTCAGGCGCTATTCCTTCCTTGCCGCCGAATCGGGCTGGGGAAACCTCAACTGGAGCGCCCACAACAGCATAGGCGACAACTTCAGGTTCGTCTACAGGAGGGATATGCAATGAAACTTCTCAAGTTCATCATAAAGCGTATCCTCACCATGATCCCTGTGCTGCTCATAACCATATTCTTCTTTTTCTTCTTCATGAGCCTGGCCCCCGGCGATTTCTTCTCTTCCTACTATCAGAACCCGGAGATAACGCCTGAGACCATAGACTACTACAGGACTCAGTTTGGGCTGGACAAGCCTTTCTACATGCAGTTCCTTTACTGGCTCAAGAAGGTGCTGATTGACCACGACCTGGGGATGTCGTTCTCCTACAGACAGCCTATTCTGGAGCTTATCAACACGAGAATCTGGAATACTGTGTTCCTGAACTTCTTCTCGCTGATATTCTCATTCGCAATCGCATACCCTATCGCATTCTACTTCTCCTACAAGCCTAACAGGCTGCTGGAGAAGAATGTGAACTTCATAACATTGATACTCTACTCTGTCCCCTCCTTCTTCCTGGCCCTGCTGGGCCTTCTGGTGGCGGCAAAGACAGGGCTTTTCCCGCTGGGGGGAGCCACCAGCGAGAACTACCATCTAATGAGCTGGGGAGCAAAGCTGGCTGACAGGCTGCATCACATTCTTCTGCCTGTTCTCATCGGCTTCCTGGGTGGTGTGGCCGGCTCCATACGGAGCATGAAGGTGCTTCTTGAGCAGGAGTATTCAAAGCCATACATCATTGCAGTTCGGGCCAAGGGAGCCGGCAAGGTGCAGATCATAAAGCATGCCTTCCGGAATGCACTTATTCCATTCATCACCGGAATATCAGGCATATTCTCCTCCCTTATCGGCGGCTCGCTGTTTGTGGAGATCATATTCTCGTATCCTGGCATTGGACGGCTTATGTACGACGCCACCATGCGGCAGGATTATTATCTTGTGCTGACCAACATGATTATCAGCGATGTTCTGGTGCTTGCAGGAATCCTTATATCAGATATCCTGCTGGCAGTGGCTGACCCACGGGTGAGGATAAAATGAACCATTCTATCCCCTATCTGAAGTTCAGGCGTAAAAAACTGGGAATGCTCTGCTTCTGGATCCTGGTGGTAATGTATCTCTCCTTTATCTTCGAGGGATTCCTGGCTCCATACCAGCCCAACACCAAGTTCAAGAGCAAGTCATACCAGCCGCCGCACGCCATTCACCTGATTCACGAAGGTAAGTTTGTAGGCCCATTTGTTTATGAATATGAGATGGCAAACCCGTTCTACAAGAAGTACAAGACAGACCGGACTGAGATCCATAAGCTGACCCTGTTTGTCAAAGGGGATGAATACAGGCTGTTCGGCCTGATACCGTCAAAGACACACCTCTTCGGCACCAAGGATGGAGAACCTGTGTTCCTGCTTGGGGCAGACCGTCTGGGCCGCGATATGCTTTCCCGTATAATATGCGGTGCCAAGATATCGCTCACCATAGGGTTTGTCAGCATACTAACCGCCCTTCTGGGTGGAATTCTGATAGGCGGAATATCGGGCTACATAGGGGGAATGACTGACTGGTCCATAATGAGATTCTGCGAGGTGATTATACTGCTGCCTACATTTTACTTCTTCCTCTTCCTCCGCTCCATACTGCCGGCCGACATAACGCCTGGCCAGAAGTTCTTCTTCATAACCCTTATCCTTGCCATACCAAGCTGGGCCGGCAGCGCCCGGGGCATCAGGAACTGGGTCCTCTCACTCAAGAATGCCGACTATGTCACTGCCGCAAAGCTGTCGGGGGTAAAATCGCTCCCTATTCTGCTGCGGCATATAATCCCACAGATACGGAGCATACTTATCCTGGACATAACCCTGAGCGTCCCGGGCGTCATCTTAGGCGAGGCAGGACTCAGCTTCCTGAACCTGGGAATAACAGAGCCGTCTGTCAGCTGGGGTATGCTTATGAGCGCAGCCATGGATATAAATGTGCTCAAGCAGTATCCATGGGTGCTGTGGCCTGCCTTTGTCATAATTCTTACTGTCTTCTGCTTCTTTACGCTGGGATACAGCCTCAAGGATGCATTTGACCCCAAGGCGCTGTAGGAGAACTGATGAAAGATAAGATTCTTGAGGTTAGAAACCTTACAACCCGATTCCACATGGTAAACCAGGAGGTGACTGCGGTGGAGAGCCTCTCCTTCGACCTCTCGGCCCACGAGATACTGGCCATGATAGGAGAATCGGGAAGCGGCAAGAGTGTCACAAACCTCTCCATAATGCAGCTTATAGATGAACCTGGGAAGATAGATCCGGATAGCCAGATCCTTTTTAAGGATGGCGATAAGTTCATAGACCTGAACAAGCTTACAGAGAAAGAGATGGAGAGAATCCGCGGCGACAGGATATCGATGATATTCCAGGAGCCATCTGCCTCTTTCAATCCCCTCTTCCGGCTGGGGCACCAGGTGGGCGAAAGCCTCCGCCTACATGGCCAGAGCACCAAGGAAGAGGCATACCAGGAGGCCCTTAAGCTGCTTGAGCAGGTCCATATACCTAATTCCAGGATGAGAGCGCAGGATTACCCTTTCCAGATGTCAGGGGGGATGCTGCAGCGTATGATGATAGCACAGGCCCTCGCCTGCCACCCTGATATCCTGATAGCAGATGAGCCCACCACAGCCCTGGATGTGACCACCCAGGCCCAGATATTAGGGCTTTTGAAGGAAAAGCAGAAAGAGACCGGCATGTCTGTTATATTCATCACCCATGACCTTGCCCTGGTGGAGGATTTCTGCGACCGTATCATGATCCTATATGCCGGTTCCCTTATGGAAGAAGGAGCTGCAAAAGATGTGATCTCAAGCCCGATGCACCCTTATACACAGGACCTTCTCCGCTCCATTCCGAAGCCGGGTATGTTCAAGGCTCAGGACAAGCTTTTCGCAATCCCGGGCAAAGTGCCGGACCCAGGCGAGAAGATAACAGGATGCCCATATGCCAAGCGGTGCAGCCGGTGTACAGCTGAGTGTTTAGCATCTAAGCCGCAGATTGCAGAAAAAGATGGCAGAAAAGTGAGGTGCTTCCATGCTTACAGTTAAAGAGCTTGTAAAACACTACCCTCTCAAGGCAGGCAGGTTCAGCACCTC
>JAGCGL010000109.1 GCA_017649605.1 Spirochaetia bacterium | reverse complement strand
TGCGAGTTTGACTACTCTGGGACACAGGCCTGCAAAGCCTTGAGAGAGCAGGGCTACAAGATAGTCCTGGTGAACTCAAACCCAGCAACCATCATGACTGACCCGGTGATGGCAGATGCAACGTATATCGAGCCGCTTAATGTAGAACGGCTTGCCCAGATCATAGACAAGGAGCGGCCCGATGCACTGCTGCCTAACTTAGGCGGCCAGACCGGACTCAATCTGGCCTGCGAGCTGAACAAGGCAGGAGTTCTGGACAAATACGGCGTAAAAGTAATCGGTGTAAATCTGGATGCCATAGAGCGTGGCGAGGACAGGGAGATCTTCAAGGAGACCATGAAAGGGCTTGGAATCGAGACACCACGCTCCGGAATCTGCCACACAGTGGCCGAGGCCGAGGCTATCGCCGCCGACATCGGCTTCCCTGTAGTAGTGCGCCCCGCATACACCATGGGTGGCCAGGGAGGCGGTTTCTGTTACAATGTTGAGGAGCTCCGCACCATAACCCGGAACGGCCTTGAGCTTTCCCTTACACACCAGTGCCTTATCGAGGAGTCGATCCTGGGCTGGGAAGAGCTGGAGGTGGAGGTTGTACGGGACTCAAAGAACCAGATGGTCGCAATCTGTTTTATCGAGAACATCGATGCAGTGGGCGTCCACACAGGCGACTCCTTCTGTTCCGCACCTTTCCTTACTATAGATAAAGAGCTTGAGAAAAAGCTTCAGGATATGGCTTTCAGGATTGTTGAGCGCATCGGAGTTATCGGCGGCACCAACGTGCAGTTCGCACATAACCCGAAGACAGGCCGTGTGGTCATCATCGAGATCAACCCGCGTACATCCCGCTCATCTGCCCTTGCTTCCAAGGCCACAGGCTTCCCGATCGCACTCATCTCTGCAAAGCTGGCATCGGGCCTCACTCTAGACGAGATCCCATACTGGAGGGACGGCACCCTGGACAAATACACCCCGGGCGGAGCTCCAGACGGCGACTATGTGGTGCTTAAATTCGCACGGTGGGCATTCGAGAAATTCCGCGGTGTAGAGGACAGCTTGGGCACTTCAATGAAGGCGGTAGGCGAGGTGATGGCTATCGGCAAGACATTCAAGGAGACCTTCCAGAAGGCTATCCGCGGTCTTGAGAACGGTCGTGCAGGAATCGGCTTTGCCAAGGACTTCAACAAAAAGAGCGCCGAAGAGCTCTGCGACATGCTTAAGGTTGCATCGAGCGAGCGCTACTTCCTCCTCTACGAGGCTATCCGCAAGGGTGTCTCCATCGAGAGACTGCACGAGATCACTTATGTGAAAGAATACTTCCTCCAGCAGATGAAGGAGCTGGTCGACTTCGAGGAAGAGCTCCTCAAGAATCCGGGCCGTGTTCCTGCCGACGACATGCTTATCAAGGCGAAGAAGGACGGCTTCTCAGACAAGTACCTGGCCAAGATCCTCAAGGTGAGCGAGAAAGATATCCGCAAGAAGCGGAACGAGCTGGGAATCAAAGAGGGATGGTTTGCAGTGCCGGTAAGCGGTGTCAAGGACGCAAGCTACTACTATTCCTCATACAATGTGCCTGATGCATCCAAGGCTACAGACAATAAAAAGAAGATCATGATCCTGGGCGGTGGACCCAACAGAATCGGACAGGGAATCGAGTTCGACTACTGCTGCTGCCACGCAGCAATGCAGCTTAAGGAGCTGGGCTATGAGACTATCATAGTAAACTGCAACCCGGAGACTGTCTCCACCGACTACGACACATCTGACAAGCTCTACTTCGAGCCAGTGACTGCCGAGGATGTCCTCCAGATCTACGAGAAGGAGAAACCCTACGGAATCATCGTTCAGTTCGGCGGTCAGACACCTCTCAACATTGCGCGCGAGCTTCAGGAGAGCGGCGTGAACATCCTTGGAACATCCATCGACTCCATCGATATAGCCGAGGACCGTGATCTGTTCCGTAAGATGATGGACAACCTCCAGATTCCAATGCCGGAGAGCGGCATGGCTGTGGACTTTGACGAGGCCAAGGCAATTGCCGAGAAGATCGGCTACCCGATTATGATCAGACCTTCCTTTGTACTGGGAGGCCGCGGTATGGAGGTAATCTACGACGAGGCTACACTCAAAGAGTATGTTGAGAAGGCTGTAGGTGTCACACCGGACAGGCCGCTCCTTATAGACCGGTTCCTCAAGAATGCGCTTGAGTGCGAGGCCGATGCCCTTGCGGACGGCGAGCATGTATATATCCCTGCAGTTATGGAGCATGTGGAGCTGGCCGGAATCCATTCGGGCGACAGCGCATGTGTTATCCCCCCTGTATCGATCGACCAGGAGCACCTGGACACAATAAAGCAGTACACCAAGAAGATTGCCGAGTCGCTCCATGTGTGCGGACTTATGAATATGCAGTACGCCATCGAGGATGGCAAGGTATATGTGATCGAGGCAAACCCACGGGCCTCCCGTACAGTGCCGCTGGTATCCAAGGTATGTAACACCCAGATGGCGCGGCTTGCCACACGGCTTATGCTGGGCGAGAGCCTCCAGAGCCTGGGCCTTAAAGAAAAAGTTATTCCTCACTTCGGTGCTAAGGAAGCAGTATTCCCATTCTCACGGTTCCCTGGCGTAGACCCGATCCTTGGACCGGAGATGCGCTCCACAGGAGAGGTTCTGGGTCTTGCTGACAACTATCCGCTTGCTTTCTATAAATCGCAGGAGGCTGCAGGCTGTGCACTTCCTCATGCTCCATCGGCATGGGAGAACAAGAAGGTACTCATCAGCTTAAGCGACACCCACACACAGGAGGAGCAGGTTCTCACCATCGGTAGGACATTCAAGAAGCTGGGCTTCACAATCCTGGCCACCGAGGGGACAGCAAACTTCTACAACGACCACGGTGTAAAGTGTGACAAGGTGAACAAGATAGGCGAAGGTCGCCCAGATGTGGTTGACCTTATCCTGAACAATGAAGTATGCTTAGCTATCAACACACCTAGGGCAAAACGGAACTATGCCGAGGACCGGAAGACTATCCGCAAGGCCTGCCTTAAATACAAGGTGCCATACATCACCACACTGGCCGGAGCGCTTGCTGCAGTAAAAGGTATCGAGTCGGTCAAGAACGGAAAAGGCGGCGAGGGCGGCGTGAAGAGCCTTCAGGAGTACCATGCCCAGGTCAGATGAGACAGAAAAGCTCCCTAAACTCACACCGCCCCAGATCATAGATTACTGCAAGGACACTCTGGGCCTGACCTTCAACCTCATGGACGAAGAGCGGGCCAAGACCTTCGTGGCGAAGCAGAACTACTTCTTCAGGCTTGAGCAGTATTTAGGAATTTGCCCGAATGCAAACAAGACCAGAAGCGGCAAGTATGCAGGGCTGGACTTCGGCCATCTGGTGGAGATGTCAACCATCGACATGTACCTGCGGAAGATTCTCTTCAAGATGACTATCGACCTGGAGCACTACCTTAAGGTGAAGCTGGTGGGGGACTGCCAGGACAATCCGGCCGATGACGGCTACGAGGTAGTCAAGGCTTTCCTGGACGGAAATCCGAAGGTCAGGAGCTCTATCCAGTCAGGCTTCAAACTTATCGGCTACTACGACAAGACTTTCTTCCGCTACACAAAAACCCCTGCAGTCTGGAACTTTGTGGAGATGGTGGACTTCAACGATTTCAGCAGCTTCTATTCCTTCTATTACGATTTCTTCAGGACAGACGGAGGATGGACAAAACAGTTCGAGGCAGTGCGCAAGCTCAGGAACGCAGCGGCCCACAACTCATGTATCCTGTGCTCATTCAAGCCTGTGCAGGGTTTTGTCAGTGATGTGGAGACCACCTTTGAGCTTATAAGCGGGAATATAGGGGTGAGCAGCGGAACCATATCCACAATGATGAAAGTGCCGTTCCTGAATGACTTCGCCGTGCTTCTCTCGGTCTACACAAAGATGGCTACACATCCTGCAGTGCTTGAGAACACTTTCAAAGAGGTGAAGGAATTCTTTGAGGGGCGCATGGTCAGGCATAAGGATTATTTCGATGGGTTTACCGAAGTTAAAAATGCATATCGCTTTGCCAGGGGAGTTGTTGAGTTTTACAGCCACAAAGAACCTATATAGTTGACCTTCTCCCTTATAAGGGGTATTCTTTACAGACATTTACGGGCAATAGCGCAGTTGGTAGCGCGCAACGTTCGGGACGTTGAGGTCGGCGGTTCGAATCCGCCTTGCCCGAAAAATATGAGCACCGCAGGAGACTGTGGTGCTTTTTTTATGGAAAAGTGGCAAAAATCAACAAAAAATTCATGGAAAAAAGGAAACAAATCCAGTGCAAACTTCCCAGTACAGCAATAAATCATAATAATTTCTGAGTATAATCCAAAATTATTATAATATTTGTTGACTATAATCGAAAATTATTATGTTTTTCTAATTTGTGCCATTTCAAATGGCACAAATAGCCTCTAGGTTGTGACAATCTTTCACCAGTTGTCCTATTTTATCGGACAACTGAAAAGTTCGGAGAAAAAGTCACATAAAAATCACAATAAAGTCACAATAAATGTGACAAAATTGTAAATATATGTTACAATACAAATGTGAAAGAGCTTGATTTTGAACAATACATCCGTGAAGGTGAGCCGGATCAGAAAGAGAAAAGTATTGCCTGGTCTATAGCCACAGGTCTCCAGCAAGTTGATGGTCTTACCCCATCTCCTTACCTGTATTCTCTTGCAAAACGCAATATTGAAGGCGAAATCTCTATCAAGGAAGTAAAGCAGTTAATTGAAAGCTACTATGAATCAAGAAAAAATAGGACTGCAGAAGAAGAAAAAGAAAGAGAAGCTGATGAGGTTTCTTCCAGAATAACCGAATTAGTTGAGGAAAAATCCTTCAGTTTCAATATAAATCAACTTCTTTCAATCCATGAGCGTTTATTTAAAGGAGTTCTTTTCAGGGTAAAAGCTGGTAAATTTCGGAGCTATAACATCACAAAAAAAGAATGGGCTTTAGATGGGGACACTGTTTTATATGCTCCATATGAATTAATTGAAGAAACACTGAGATATGATTTTGATGAAGAACGTAAATTTAATTATTCCAAATTATCAAAGGAAGAGATAGTCGATCATATTACACAGTTTGTTGCCAATATTTGGCAAGTTCATCCATTTGGAGAAGGAAATACTCGGACAACAGCTGTTTTTGTCATAAAGTATCTTCGTTCTCTTGGCTTTATAGTTGGTAATGAACCATTTAAAACAAACAGCTGGTATTTCCGTAACTCACTGGTGAGAGCAAATTATTCCAATGTCAAGAAAGGGATTTATTCAAATTTAGATTTTCTGAGACGCTTTTTCCGTAATCTCTTGTTTGGGGAAGGTAATGAATTAAAGAACAGGTTCACCCATATTCGTTATACCGAAAAAATCACTGAAAAGTCACATAAAAGTCACAGTAAAATCACAGTAAATTTAACAAGAGTGCAACAGAATATCCTTGAAGCTATAGCCGAAGACAATAGTATTTCACAAAATGAACTTGCTCAAAAGCTTTCACTTGCCCGCGAAACGATTAACCGAAATATGAAAAAGCTTAAAGATATGGGGCTTATCAAACGTGTTGGTGCTAAAAAAAATGGTCACTGGGATATTGAGTAGCGTTTTTCAATAATCCTATGCTATAATACATAGCGTATTCAGATCCGAGGAGGAAAAAATGATTATAAAGGCAGTCAAACTGTATGAGAACGGGTTCATGACCCAGCCCTTTGCCCTGGGAGGAGAGGATGGGGTTGAGAAGTTCGACCCTGCTGTGCGCTACCGCTCTTCGCTCCAGAACTTTGTCATCGACACTGGAAAGGAGGTCATACTGGTAGATACAGGACTGCCCAAGGAGTTTCCGGGACAGGTGCCCGACGACAAGACCATGATCTACATGGGCAAGAAGGTCAAGGATTATGTTAGCGCCCTGGAAGAGGCTGGCTACAAACCTGAGCAGGTCTCCAAGATACTCATCACCCACAAGCATGCAGACCACACCGGCGAGCTGAGGAATTTCCCCAATGCCAAGATTTATGCTGCCCGCGAGGAGTGCGCAGCAGACGAGCTTAAGAGCTTCCCTAACTTGGTGCCTGTGGACTTTACAGACGGCCCATACAAGAACTTCCCGGCATCACAGAAGATTGCTGATGGTGTCTACTATATCGCTGCCAAAGGGCATACAAACGGCAACAGCATTGTCATTGCCGAGGATGGCGGTCTTTTCTACATGTTCCACGGAGATGTGACTTATACCGACGAGGCTCTGTATGCCGACAAGCTCTCTGTTGTGTTCGAGGACATCGCCGCAGCCCGTGTCACACTGGATGCGGTCCGTGAGTTCATAAAGAATAATCCTACTGTATACCTTTCCACCCACACACCGCTTGGCTATGAGAACCTTGAGGCTAAGAAGGTTGTGGACCTGGATAACCCGCCTGAGAGCAAGCCTGTGGGCAAGATAGAGGCAGCCCAGGCGACCGGCAAATATGTCTGCTCTGTCTGCGGCTATGTCTATGACCCTGCAGAGCATGACGGCGTTGCTTTCGAGGCGCTGCCAGATGACTGGAAATGTCCGCGGTGCAGACAGGGTAAGGATAAATTCAATAAAGCATAGGAGAAAAAGATGAAAAACATTCCATATATCGATTTGCATTGCCATGTGGATGGTGCTATCACACCGGAGATTGCCCGGAAGCTGGCGGAGTTGCAGAATATCGAGCTTCCTGCTGATGATGAGGAGCTGGCGGCCAAGCTTTCGGTCCCTGAGACCTGCGAGAGCCTGAATGAGTTCCTTGAGTGCTTTGCGCTTCCAGGCTCTCTGATGCAGACAAAAGAGGGGATTATCGAGACCTTCTATCTGGTGGAGGAGCACATGAAGAGCCTGGGCGTTGTATACCTTGAGCTCCGCATTGCCCCGCAGAAGCACTGCGATGGCGGCCTTACCCAGGAAGGGGTGATCCAGGCCTGCCTTGAGGGAATTAAAAGAAGCAACCTCCACACAAACCTTATCCTGTGCCTTATGCGGGACAGAGGAAACGAGAAAGAGAATATGGAGACCATAGAACTTGCCAAGAAATATCTGGTTAAGGATGGAGGAGTTGTGGCTGTTGACCTGGCCGGTGCCGAGGCCCTTTTCCATACCGATGAATTCACCTCTCCGTTTGCCAAGGCCAAGGAATATGGCATTCCATTCACTATCCACGCTGGCGAGGCAGATGGTGCAAAGAGCGTCAAGGATGCCCTTGATTTCGGTGCAGCTCGCATAGGCCACGGAGTGCGGACAAAAGAGGATCCGGCTGTCCTTGAGTATGTGATCAAGCACAAGATTCCGCTTGAGATGTGCCCAAACTCCAACCGGCAGACCAAGTCGGTGGACGATATGTCCAAGTATCCCCTGAAGGAGTACCTTGCCAAAGGGGTGAAGGTTACAATAAACACCGATGATCCGGCTATCTGCCGCACAAATATCGCAAGGGAATTCGATTATATCGAGAAGAAGTTCGGAATAACTCTGGAAGAGAAGAAGACTATGCTTCTGAATGCTGCCGATGCCGCCTTTTCCGACGATGCCACCAAGGCAGAACTGAAGAAGGCGATAGAATCAGCGTTTTAAAAGGGTTGCTGCCCAGGCTTGGGCGGCGATTCCGAATGCTACTCCCACATTCACCGACCGCTTTATGCCGTAGATCGGGATAGAGACTATCCCCAGGCTCTTCTTTGCAATCTCCAATAGCTCTGGGCTTACTCCGGTCTCCTCGGAGCCCAGTATCATTATTCCCTCATCCGGGAAGTTGAACTCATCTATGGAGGTGCCCCCTGTCTCCAGTGCGAACACAGGCTTTCCAAGCAGCTCTTCCTTGGGCATGGTGTGCCATTCCATTATGGCATCGGTCCCCATAGCGCTCCGCTTGGCGCGGCTCTGGGCCGGGGTAGGGGTGTCGGGGGATAAAAGAACTTCTCTGAAACAGAAGGATTCTGCAGTACGGAAGATAGAGCCCACGTTGAACGGGGATCTGATATCCTCAAGGTAGACCGAGATAGGAAGCACCTTCCGCTCCGCCCCCGGGACATCGGTATCGAGGGCCATATCCCAGTCTGCCACCTGGATTCCGGCCCTCTCCATCACTTTATACTTGTAACTGTTGATTGAGCGCAAAAAAAAGCCCTGGGAGGTGTTCTCCAGCCTTATCTCGGGCTCCTCCAGGGCGCTGCGCAGTATCATGGTAAGGTAGGTGGTATCTACCGCTTCGCCCCTGCGCAGGGCGGTCTCAGCATCTTTCAGAATCTTGGCTGCCTTGCGGCAGCGCAGTTGCGGTTCTAGAGATTTAAACTTTTTCTCTGTGAACATCAGATGCCGAGCATGTCTACAATTTTATCGGCTACATTGTTGATAACAGACTGGTTGATGTAGTCTGGATCCTTAAGTTTCTGGATTGCAGCTTCCACCTTGTCCATCCTGATATCTGGGACAGCGCGCAATTCCTCGGAAATTGCATACACTTCTCCCATAGCTTTTGCTTCCGATGACAATGTGATGGTATCCTGTTCAGGTAGTTTTACTGTCTGTGCCGATTTCTCAATCCCGGAGCAACCTTTTACTGAATTGACTCCGCTGATATTGTTGATAGTCATCGATCTAATTTCTCCTTACAATTTTTATCGGCATGTGCAGCAAAAAAAATTACTGTTTTTTTCCATAAATGCAAACTGCAAATTCACCTAATATTTTATCCCTATTCTGCAGATTGTCAAGAATTTCCTGGGCAGTGCCAGATAGGATCTCCTCGTGCAGTTTGGTTAGCTCCCGGCCCAGCACCACAGGGCGCTCCGGGTCAATCGAGGCCACATCTGCCATAGCTTTCTCGATGCGGTAGGGGGATTCATAGAAGATAAAGCTCTCCTCCCGTTCCATAAGCTCCCGCAATCTGCTCAGGCGGCGTCCTCCCTTGGGGGAGAGAAATCCTTCGAAGGTGATGCCCCGTCCCTGGGCTCCGCTTACGCTCATAAGTGTGGTGAGAGCTGATGCCCCGGGTATCGGGGTTATGGTGTAGCCCGCCTCCCGCACAGCCCGTACTAATGAGCTTCCCGGGTCGCTTACCCCAGGTGTCCCTGCGTCGCTTACATAGGCCACGCTCTTTCCCTGGTCCAGAAGGTGCATTATCTTGGCTATTCCAGGCTTCTCGTCTGCCGCATAATAACTTAGGAGGGGCTTCCTGATCTCCAGCTTATTCAAAAGGTGCAGCGTATGGCGGGTGTCCTCGCAGGCAATGGCATCCACGCTCTTCAAGGTCTCTATAGCCCTGAGCGTTATGTCATCCAGGTTGCCGATAGGGGTGGCTACGATGAAAAGCTGGCTCATTTTACCCCGTAGTATGATGGCATCCTGCGCTTGTGCTCGCTGTTCTTATGATACCTGTCTATGATTGCGATATCCTTGGGGTCGCCCTGGCCGGTGAGAATATACTTGTCGATGGCGGCGTAGGTGACACCCATCTCCTTCTCGTCGGTCTGTCCCTCGTAGAGTCCTGCGGAAGGGGCCTTCTTTATGATGTTGGCAGGGGCTCCCAGGTACTCCAGGAACTCGTAAACTTCGCCCACTGTCAGGTCTATTATAGGGTTGAAGTCGCAGCCTCCATCGCCATACTTGGTGAAGTAGCCCATGTAGGCTTCGGCCCGGTTTCCGGTTCCTGCCACCAGTTTGCCCTCGGCTGCTCCGATTGCGTACAGAGTGGTCATACGGAGACGTGGTGCTATGTTGGAGATTGCGCTCCGGTTGAGCTCTGCCTTTCCTTCTATTGCCTTTAAGAGGTCAAGCTTGACAGGGGTAATGTCCACAGTGCGGGTCTCGATATTGAACTGCTTTGCCACATCAAGGCCATCCTTCATGTCCTCCTCGAAGTTCCGCTTCGATTCGCAGGGCATGATTATTCCTGTTGTGTTGTCACAGGCTTTCTTGCACAGGATTCCCACCAGGGCGCTGTCCTTGCCGCCGCTGTTGCCGTAGATTATTCCCTTGGCACCGCTTTCCTTGAGCAGCTTCTGGATGAAAGCCACCCTCTTTTCCAGCTCAACCTTATAGTCTCTCATAGATATCTCCATTTTTTTCCATTCTAACACTATTTTTGCTTTGACAAAAGTAGCATATTAGAGTAAAAAAAAGAAGATATATTTCTTTATGGAGGTTGCGTCATGGAACAGGTTAAACAGGCTGTCAGAATGAACAATGTACACTATGCTATCAGGGGGCCTTTGCTGGACGCGGCGCAGAAGCTTGAGAAAGAGGGTCGCAAGATCTACAAGCTCAACATCGGAAACACCGGTGCCTTCGACTTTGAAATAGACCCGCGGATCAGGGAATATGTGATCCAGAACATCGGAAAGGCCGGCGGATACAGCGATTCAAGCGGTATTGTGGAGGCCAGGACCGCCATCAAGGGATATCACGAGAAAAGAGGAATCAAGAATATAAGCATAGATGACATCTACATCGGAAACGGAGTCAGCGAGCTTATTGCAGTGGTTATGCAGGCTCTCCTGAACCCTGGAGATGAAGTTCTTATCCCATCACCTGACTATCCGCTCTGGACTGCATCGGTGAACCTGTGCGAGGGAAAGGCTGTCCACTATATGTGCGACGAGGAGTCGGACTGGAACCCTGACCTCAAGGATATAGAGAAAAAGATCACAGCCAGGACCAAGGCTATTGTGATCATCAATCCGAACAACCCTACAGGAAGCGTCTATTCCAAGGAGATTATCCAGGGAATCGTGGACATTGCACGGCGCCATGGCCTTATCATATTCTCCGACGAGATCTACGACAGGATCCTCTACGACGGCGACATCCACTATTCTCCGGCCGCCATGGCAGACGATATCCTTATCTTCACATTCAACGGCCTTTCCAAGGTGCACAGAGCCTGCGGAATCAGAGCCGGCTGGATGGTGATCTCGGGCGACAAGAGCCGTTACAGCGGCTACCTGGACGGCATAAAGACCCTTACAAGCATGCGGCTCTGCAGCAATGTCCCGGCACAGTATGCCATCAAGCCGGCCCTTGAGAAGGACGACTCCATCTTTGCCCTTACAGCAGAGGGTGGGCGCCTCAGGGAGCAGCGTGATATAATCCACCAGATGCTGAACGATATTCCGGGCGTCTCCTGCAAGAAGGCGCGGGGATCCCTCTATGTCTTCCCTAAGTTCGATGTCGAGAGATTCAATATAAAAAATGACAACAAGTTTGTACTGGACTTCCTGAACGCAAAGAACGTGCTGATGGTATCGGGCACCGGCTTCAACTGGCCTGCTCCAGACCACTGCCGCATTGTGCTCCTGCCACCTAAGGATGACCTTAAGGAGGCTATGGTGCGGCTTAAGGACTTCCTTGCTACATACAGACAGGCATAATCGGAGCATACTTTGGAAATTCTCGAGAAGACAGATACCCTTACCCGTGTCAAAGTTGCCGGCCGCGAGATAACTCTGGTGGGCACTGCCCATGTATCACACGAGAGCGTGGAGCAGGTGAAGAGCGTGATTGCAACTGAGATGCCGGACCGTGTGTGCGTTGAGCTTGATGAGCGGCGCTTCAAGTCCCTGCGGGAGAAAAGCAGGTACGAGGATCTGGACATCTACAAGATCATAAAGACTGGGCAGGGACTCTTTTTCCTGGCCAACCTGGCTATGTCTGCCTTCCAAAAGAAGATAGGTGCCAACCTGGATATAAAGCCGGGCGAGGATATGCGGCAAGCTGTCGAGACTGCAATAGAGAACAACATTCCATATACCCTGGCAGACAGGGACATACAGGTTACCCTTAAGAGGGCCTGGAAGCTCTCAAGCGCTATGGAGAAGGCCAAGATGGTCAACTCACTTATAGGGAGCATAGTCACCAAGGAGGAGGTCTCAGAGGAGGAGATTGAAAGCCTCAAGAAGACCAATGCCCTGGACCAGATGATGCAAGAGATGGCAGATTATCTCCCATCTGCTAAGAGCGCTATTATTGACGAGCGGGATCTGTACCTGGCCACAAAGATTTATGAATGCAAGGAAGGAAAGGTCCTGGCTGTGCTTGGTGCAGGGCATGTCCCTGGAATCCTGCGCCATTTTGAGGCTTTCGAGAAGGCTGGTCATCAGGCTGACCTTACATCTATTTCAAATGTGCCGCCCAAGACCACTGCCGCCAAGATTCTTCCATGGACTATTCCGGCTCTGTTTGCCGCTATTGTCATAGCCGGATTCTTCCGGGCAGGATGGGACAAGAGCTCTGACATGCTTGTTACCTGGATCCTGGTCAACGGCTGTCTTGCCGCTCTGGGTTCGCTTCTGGCTCTGGCTCATCCTCTTACTATCTTGATTTCTTTTGTGGGAGCCCCGATTACATCGCTCAACCCGACAATAGGGGTGGGAATGCTTGCCGGAATTGTAGAGGCTGTGCTGCGGAAGCCAAGGGTAAAGGATTTCGAGGATCTTTCTGACGATATAATGACTTTCAAGGGTTTCTTCCGGAACCGGATAACCCATATCCTTATAGTTCTGCTCCTCTCCAGCATCGGAAGCACTATTGGAACTATTGTGGTGTTCCCATATCTTCTGGCGCTCTTGAAGTGACGCTGCCGAAGACTGCTTTTATCCCTTCAGTAATGAATTTGACTCCCTGATATTTGATGCCGAGGACATTCTTTCCTTCTTTTATTCCTGCTGGTGCCACGAATGTCTTGAATCCGAACTCGCTTGCGCTCTTCTCCCTTCCTGTCAGGTTGTTCACCTTGAGCACCTCACCTGTGAGGGAGAGCTCGCCCGATGCGATGATGTCTGATGGAATAGGGATTCCTGTCCGGGCAGAGTAGAGGGTGAGGGCTATGGCCAGCTCGGTTCCCACATCACGGATACGGATGCCGCCTGCCACATTCACATAGATGTCGTGGTCAGAGAACTTTATCCTGCAGTGCTTTTCCAGGATTGCCGCAACCCGGGAGATGACAGAGGTGTCTATCTTGTCAGAGAATATGCGTGATATGCCCGATTTTGCAGGGACTGTGAGGGCCTGCACCTCCACCAGGAAGACTCTGGTCCCCTCGAATACCGGTACAATGGAGACTCCCGGTGGAACCTCGCTCCCAGTGCGCACATTCAGGAACACAGTCTCAGGGTTCTTTATCTGCACAAGGCCTTCGCTCCTCATCTGGAAAAGGCCGAACTCGTCTATGGAACCGAAGCGGTTCTTGGCAGCCCGCACTATCCTAAGGTCTGTGCCGGAACTCTCGAAGTAGAGGACTGTGTCCACCATGTGCTCCACAGTTTTAGGCCCTGCAATAAGGCCATCCTTGGTCACATGGGCTATCATCATCACTACCTTGCCGTGGAGCTTGGCCCAGTCGGTGAGCATGCCGCAGCAGTATTTTAGCTGGTTTGGGGTGCCAGGGGTGTTGCCGACCTCGCTAGAAGTCATGGTCTGGATCGAGTCCAGCACAACAAAGTCGTATTTCCCTTTCTCAAGCACAGTAAGGACATTGTCCAGGTTTGTCTCGCACAGCACCTCAAGCGTCCTGCTCTTTATCCCGAGCCTTTCTGATCGCTGCTTGATCTGGGCGGCCGACTCCTCGCCTGAGATATAGAGCACCTTATAGTTTTCTGCAATCAGGGCTGCTGTCTGGAGCATCAGGGTCGATTTTCCTATTCCAGGCTCGCCCCCGATCATTATGGAAGAACCCCGCATTATACCGCCGCCCAGTACCCGGTCTATCTCCTCGATGCCGGAGAAGATGCGGTCGTTCTCGCCAGTGGTGCACTCTGCCAGTGTAACAGGGGCAATCTTTACCTCAGCCGCTTTGGAGAGCTTTACCGGTTTCTTGCTCACCTTGCTCTCGGAGAAGCTGTTCCAGGTGCCGCACTCGGGGCAGCGCCCTGTCCACTTGGGCTCTTTGTGTCCGCAGTTGTCGCAGATATAGACGGTCTTTTCTTCCATACCATAATTATACCATAATTGACATCTCTAATTCTATATTTTAAAATAAAAAAAAGAGGTAGTTATGGAAAAACTTGATATTAATTCCTTCACAAAAGAGCAGGCAGAAGCCTATATTGCAGAGCTGCAGGATATAGAGCTTGACGCGGAGACTCTTTCGGAAGTTGCTGGAGGAGGAGGATTGACCCTGAAGCCTTCTTGCAGTTCTAAAAAAGCTTTTCATGCTTATAATTAATTGTGAGATACAGAGGAATTCTTTTCGACCTTGACGGCACACTTCTGGACACCTTGGCTGACATCGGATTCTATCTGAACCGCACTCTCTCCAGCTATGGGTATCCTCTCTTTCCTCCGGATAAGGTGCACTCAGTTGTAGGCTGGGGGCTTAGGACAGCGCTGTACAAGATTCTCCCTGCAGAGATAAGGGATGATGATGTCCTCCTTTCTAAGCTGACAAAAGAGCTGATTGCCGACTACAACTCAAACCCTGTTATAAAGACTGCCCCATACCCGGGTATTATTGAGCTGCTTGATGAGCTTAAGAGGCGGGGGATTGTACTGGGCATTTTCTCCAACAAGTCCCATCCTGTGACTCTGCAGGTTGTGGATAAGACTATGGGGCTTTCCCGTTTTGCCGCAGTGCTGGGCTCCGATGCCGGATTCCCGCGGAAGCCTGCGCCGGAGGGGGCCTTGGAAGTGATCCGCCGGATGGGGCTGCCGAAATCCGATATTCTATACATAGGTGACACTATAATGGATCACGAGACTGCTGTCGGGGCAGGGCTTGATGATATAACTGTGACATGGGGATTCCGCTCCCGCAAGCAGCTTGAGGAGCAGGGGATAACCCGGTTTATTGACACTGTTGATGATATTTTAGCATACTTTTAAAAGTATACTTTGATAAGTAAGGAGTTTTTGCATGGAAAAGAGCGAAATTATCAAACTTGCGAATGAATATATAGAGAAGGAGGATAACCTTACCTTCAAGGACCAGGTTAAGAAACTCCTTGCAGAAGAGAATTTTGCCGAGCTGGAGGACTGCTTCTACAAAAGCCTTGACTTCGGAACCGGCGGTATCCGTGGCGTCATTGGCGGCGGCTACAACCGCATGAACCCATACATTATCAAGAAAGTGACCCAGGGTTTGGCAACTTATATAACCAAAGCCGCCGGTTGCTGCAAGAATGGTGATAAATGCCAGTCTGGCGAATGCCAGCCGCATTCTGTTGTGCTGGCCCACGACTCCCGCCGCTGTTCCCGTCTCTTCGCAGAGACTGCCGCATCGGTGTTCTGCGGAAACGGAATCAAGACATACCTTTTCACATCGCTGCGGCCCACCCCGGAGCTTTCCTTTGCAGTGCGGAAGCTCGGATGCATCTCCGGCGTAGTGGTTACAGCGAGCCACAACCCGGCCGAGTACAACGGCTACAAAGTATATTGGGACGACGGCGGCCAGGTGGTGCCACCACAGGACCACGGTATTATAGCCGAAGTGAACAGCGTGACAGACATCACTTCTATGAGCCTCGAAGAGGCTGCGAAGAAAGGGCTGTTCCAGCTTATAGACAAGGAGGTGGATGACCCTTTCCTGGATATGGTGAAAGGCTGTTCACTCCGGCCGGATCTGATTAAAAAAGCGGGCAGGAACCTGAAGGTTGTCTACACACCGCTCCATGGCGCAGGCCGGGTGTGGGTGGAGAAGGCTCTCTCCAGCCTGGGCATCGAGGTTGTGACTGTGCCTGAGCAGGCAGAGCCTGACGGCGAGTTCCCTACAGTCAAGTTCCCGAACCCGGAGGAGGGCTCTGCCCTGGCTATGGCTCTGGAGCTGGGGAAAAAAGTTGGCGCCAGTCTGGTTGTGGGCACCGACCCCGATTCCGACCGCCTGGGTACCGCAGTTCCCGAGGGGGATGGCTTCCGCCTCATCACTGGAAACCAGCTTGGCTGCATGTTCATCTACTATGTCCTCTCCACACTCAAGGAGCAGGGAAAGCTTACCTCGGACACAGCTATAATCAAGACAGTGGTTACCACCGAGCTCCAGCGGCGCATAGGCGAGAGCTTCGGAGTGCGTGTCTATGATGTGCTCACAGGCTTCAAGAACATCGCCGCCCTTATGAAGATTTTTGACTCAACCGGCGAGAAATTCGTCTACGGCGGCGAGGAGAGCTACGGCTACCTCTTCAGCACCCAGGTGCGGGACAAGGATGGTGTCGCCGCTGCGGTGATGGCCTGCGAGATGGCCCTATACAACGCAGAGCGGGGTATGAGCCTGCTGGATTATATGGACGAGATCTACCAGAAGTACGGCTACTTCCAGGAATCTCCTTTCTCCTTCACATTCAAGGGTTCAAGCGGCGGAGCGAAGATAAAGAAAATCATGGAAGATCTGAGGGCAGATAAGCCTAAGAGCATAGGCGGCATCGCAGTAGTATCTTCCACCGATTTCAAGGATGGTGTTGTGAAGCAGGGAATCCAGCTGCCACCATCCAATGTGCTCCAGTTTGTGCTGGCCGATGGCAGCTATGTGACAGCCCGTCCATCAGGAACCGAGCCTAAGATCAAGTTCTACATCTCCTGCTGCGAGAAACCGGGAGTACCGTTGGAAGAGGCTAAGAAAACTGTGTCTGCAAAGTGTCAGGCTATCAAGGAAGATCTTGAGAGAATACTGGGTGTCTGATTCCGGCGGCAGTAAGGGTGAGCTTGCCATCCTTGATGGTGAGCTTGCCTGATTTTCCTTCCATCTCTTCCCACGAGCTTGAGTGATAGATCACATCACATTTGAATTTTTTCTTATCCCCTGCATTGTAGGTTGCAATCTTTTTAAGAGGATTCTTCATCTCTACTAAAAGAGGTTTTCCATCTTCGGTGTGAATCATAAAGCCCGGGAAGAACGGGATATCCTTGCATGTCTCAAGCGGTATGCCGGCCTGATCAAGGTAGTCCTGGAGAGCCTCTTTGGTCTGCACCGTACCAGATTTCAGAGCTTTTATCCGTTCCTCAAGAAGCTGGATCAGATGGGTGTAGATAATCTTGTGGTTCTTCTCAAGCTGGATGTAGAGGATCTTGTTCTCCTTTACAATCTGGTCGCCGTATGAGGTGACAGTCTTGATCTTCGGATAGTTCACCCTGTTCAGCAGAGTCAATGCCGAGAAGAGGTCGAAGGACTGATAGCTCAAGCTTGCAGAGATGGCAGAGCGGTGGAATGATGTGCTGAGCCTTTTTCCGTTTTTGACAAGTTTTAAATACTCCTTGTTCAACTCAAGGTCGGACTTGATTCTCTCATCCATGTAGTAGTTCAGAATCTCGTTGTCATAAAGATATGTGAACTTGAAGGTATCGGGATTGACCGGTTCTCCGGTGCTGGAGAGAAGCATCCTGACATCGCCGTATGGGGTATCGGGCATGGTTATGCAGATCAGTTCCTTTGTAGCCTCGGCACGGCAGGAGAAGAGCTCCAGATTTTTATCCTTGAACAGGGCCTCAAGAACAGCTCTGAACTCCGGTGACAGATTCTGTTCGGCAAGCTTTCCGGTGTCGAAGGTGACAAAGAAGAGCTTCGGGGTTCCGTCCAAACCTGGATCCAGCCGGTACATATAGGACCAGATCTCCACCGGATGCATTGTGACAGATGCAGTCTCGCCCCCCATGGCAAACTGCAGTGTGCATTCTCCCTCGCTCATTACAAAGTCGGGGATAGAAAGCTCAAGTGAAGCAGAGTCGGGGAGTGTGATATTACCGTTGTAGGTAATCTCCTGCTTAGGCCTCCTCAGGGAAGTCCTGTCAATAGTGGTGTCCAGGAAGCTCTCCTCTGCAAACTGCATAGGCATCTCTTTGAACTGCCATTCTGTATCCTTCAGGTTCTTGAAATAGAAACCGGTTTTTCCATCGGGGGAAAGTCCTCCGACACGCATCTCCCTGGCGTCGTTTCCTCTGCCTGTCTGGAATATGGTGATATGCCGTGTTATCCTGGCCTTTCCAGAGAGCGATATCTCGGGCTGTTTTGCCCAATCCTCGTTGGGCAGTCCCCATTCGTTGAAGTTTGTGATGTATTGGGTGCCGTCGTAGGGCTGCTTTATGTTTTTATAAGTGTAGAGGAAGAACATCGGGTCGCCGCCCATGGTGTCAAAGTCAATCAGCCTGGTGTACATCTCACCTGCATCATTAATCACAAAAACTGTGGAGCCGCTTGCACTTATGTTGCGTGTTATGAATGCTCCACGCTCCGGCAGAAGCATGCTGCGGCTAAGGTCAGCAGGGAGGCCCGAGTCGGTGAATCTGATTGTGTCTCCTGCATCGTTAAGCATGTAGTAGGTCTCTATTCCCATGGAGCCGTAGTGGTGCTGGTTTCCGAAGATATCCTCATACCAGAGCACCTCGGATCTGCGTGTTCCTGCAGTCCATGCCCGTGAGCTGCCTGTAGTCCGGTTCAGTGCAAGCTGTCCCTTGGTCGGGAATCCCATCACATGGTACCAGGTTATATGCCGCCGCACTGTGGTCCTCTCAAAGTAGTATTCGTAGACTTTGCCGTCCTCATCCATGGCCAGGATGCGGTCAACATCGCCTGCCAATGCCACGACACGTTTCGGGGTCTTGAACCTTGCTATCTTGCTGTAGGGGAGGCCTGTCTCCAGAAGCTCCCAGTCGGCTGGGCCTTTGGCCTCGGTGCGCCCTTTGTAGAAGATTTTCCCGTCAACCAGGCAGAACTGATAATCTTTGTTGAAGGTCTGGGTCGCAGTCTTTAGATAAACAGTGTCTGGAAACTGGCCGTTCACATTGTTGATCTCCTCTGTGACATCGATGTGGATATCCTCGGTCTGGGCCATTGCCAGTGCACGTTCCTCGTAGTCGTCCACCCTGGAGAGCGCCACACAGGAAGCGAGGAGAGATATTGCTGTTAAAAGGAAGAGCACCTGGCCCATTCTTTGCATGGTTTTAATATAGTCAAAATAAAAAAATAAGTCTATGATAGGGGTATGCCGTATGTAGCACTTGATTTCGAGACAGCCAACTGCTCAAAAGCCAGCCCCTGTGCACTGGGTATGATCCGCTTTGATGGGAACGAGATCCTTGAGGAGTACTACACCCTTATCGCTCCCCCTGAGATGCGCTTTGACCCTTTCAACATTGCGATTCATGGCATTCATCCCGAGGATGTGGCCGATTCTCCCACCTTTGAAGACATCTGGCCCGAGGTTCTTGCTTTCATAGGGGATGACATAGTCATGGCCCACAACGCAGGCTTTGATCTTGGGGTGCTGAAGGGAACCCTGTACAAATACAACATAGAGCTGCCCAAACTGCGTTACTACTGCACCTGGAAGCTTTCAAAAAGGCTTTATCCCGATCTGCCTCACCGTTCCCTGGATGCTCTGGCCGAACGGATCCACTTCCCGTTCAAGCATCACAATGCCCTTGAGGATGCAAAAGCCTGTGCCGCCATATTCCACCGGATGGAGGAGGAGCTATATCCCGCCACCATCGACACAGTGATGAAGCCAGCTCTGTTCCCCGCACCTCTGTTTTCTATATAACCCTTAGGAATTGAATTTCAATATTTAATAACATAGCGTCTTTAAGAATGATGTATTTTTCCCTTGAAAAATTGGACTCTCCTGTTATACAATAAAAGAAAATCACGGAGGGGAAATTAATGAAAGATTTCAAGGGCGAACCTATCAGGGACGCAAAGCTCCTGGGCACAGGAAGTATGTTGCTCATGGGCCTGCAGCACATGGTTGCTATGTTTGGTGCCACAGTTCTGGTACCTATTCTTGTGGGCGGTTTTTTCAGGGATGCTACCGGTGAGCCTATCACTCAGGGTATGACTGTTGCAGTCACTCTGTTCTGTGCCGGTTTCGGAACACTTATTTTCCATGTATGCTCAAAGTTCAAGGTGCCCGCTTTCCTCGGCTCCTCCTTCGCTTTCCTGGGCGGTTTCTACACAGTTGCAAACCTTAATGCCGGAATCTACGCCGGAATGGGTGCAAACGAGAAGGCTGCATATGCCTGCGGCGGTGTAGTTATCGCTGGTCTTGCATACTTCATCCTGGCCCTTATCATCAAAGTGGTGGGCATGAAGAAGGTTATGCGGTTCCTGCCTCCTGTAGTTACAGGTCCTATCATCATCTGTATCGGACTCTCTCTGGCCGGCTCTGCAATCGGCAATGCCTCCACCAACTGGTTCCTGGCTATTGTAGCTCTGGCAACTATAATCGTATTCAATGTATGGGGCAAGGGTCTGTTCAGAATCATCCCTATCCTTATGGGTATAGCAGTTTCCTATGTCATAGCCCTTATAATGCATATGGCCGGAATGACAAACCCGGACGGCTCTGCAATCTTCAGCTTTGCCGCAATCAGCGACTCCGCATGGGTTGGAATTCCTGCATTCAAGTTCTGTAAGTTCGACATAACAGCAGTTCTGGTTATGGCTCCTATCGCTATCGCTTCCATGATGGAGCATATCGGCGATATGTCTGCTATCTCAGCAACAACAAGCACCAACTTCCTGGCTGATCCTGGTCTGCACCGCACCCTTATGGGCGACGGTCTTGCAACAGCAATGGCTGGTCTGGTAGGCGGTCCTTCCAACACAACATACGGCGAGAACACCGGTGTACTGGAGCTTTCCAGAGTATTCGACCCAAAGGTTGTTCGGCTGGCTGCATTCTATGCTATCATCCTCTCCTTCATCCCTAAGTTCTCTGCCATCATCTCCACTATGCCTACAGCTATCATCGGCGGTATTTCGTTCATGCTCTACGGTATGATCTCTGCCATCGGTGTGCGGAACATTGTTGAGAACAGGGTAGACCTGACCAAGTCCAGAAACCTGATTATCGCAGGTGTTATCTTTGTATGCGGCCTGGGATTCTCAAACGGACTCACATTCAAGGTAGGAAGTACATCTGTTACACTTACAGCTCTGGCTATAGCTGCTATCGCAGGTATTGTCCTCAACGCGATTCTTCCTGGAAACGACTACGAGTTCGGAAAGAACGCAGCAGGTGACAAGAGCCGCGGTATCTTCCTTTCTTAATGGAGAGCTACATGAACTACAACAACGAGAAGAACATCTTTGTATTGACACATCCTCTAATCCAGCACAAGATCTCTATGCTCCGGGACAAAAAGACCGGAACAAACGAGTTCCGCAAGCTGGTTGAGGAGATTGCCGTGCTTGAGGGCTACGAGGCTCTCTCCGACCTTCCTCTGGAAGAAGTGGAGGTTGAGACTCCTATAGAGAAGTGCAAGACTCCGTTCATTGCCGGCCGTAAGCTGGCTATTGTCCCTGTGCTCCGCGCAGGTCTTGGAATGGTGCCTGGTATCCTGGCCCTGACTCCGACAGCCAAGGTAGGCCATATCGGTCTTTACCGCGACGAGGTTACCCACAAGCCTGTGGAATATTATTGCAAGCTTCCTAAGCCGATCTCCGAGCGTACCATCATTGTGCTGGATCCGATGCTGGCAACAGGCGGTTCTGCTGCCGATGCCATATCTCAGGTCAAGGCCCATGGCGGTGTGAAGATAAAGTTCATGTGCATCATCGCTGCTCCGGAGGGTATAAAAGTCCTCCACGAGGCACATCCTGATGTGCAGATCTACATTGGCCATGTGGACAGGCAGCTGAATAAGGATGCCTACATCTGCCCAGGCTTGGGTGATGCGGGCGACCGTATATTCGGTACTAAGTGATTTAAGCCTCTTCGAGGCGTTCAGTCTTTTTCCTTTCTAGACGGTTGAGTATCTTCTTCCTCAGTCTTATGGACTGGGGAGTGATCTCAACCAGTTCATCATCCCTGATTGTATTTATAGCTTTCTCGATTGTCATAGGGAGCACCGGTGTGAGTATTACGTTTGTGTCCTTTCCCGATGCCCGCATGTTGGAGAGCTGCTTGGTCTTGGTAGGATTCAGGTAGAGGTCGAAGTCCCGGTTGTGCTCGCCCACAACCATTCCCTCGTAGACCGGGTCGCCCGGCACTATGAACATCTTGCCCCGCGGCTCCAGGTTGAATATGCCGTATGCCACTGCGACGCCGCTCCGGTCTGCAACCAGAGATCCGGTAAGCCGGGTGGGGATGTCGCCTTTGTATTCGCCGTAGCCGGTGAAGTAGGCGTTCATTATTCCTGTCCCCTTGGTGTCGGTAAGGAACTTGTCACGGTAGCCTATAAGGGCCCGGGATGGTATGTCGAACTCCATTATTATGTGGTCGCCTGTTGAGTTGGCGTAGTTCGAGAGGATTCCCTTGCGCATCAGCAGTGTCTCGGAGATTATGCCGGCGTAGTCCTTGTGGACGCTGATCACCACATGCTCCATTGGCTCTGTCCTGTTGCCGTTTCCGTCAGTCTTGAATATTACTTTGGCACGTCCTACGCAGAACTCATAGCCTTCCCGCCGGAGCATCTCTATAAGGATTGCCATCTGGAACTCGCCCCTCCCTTTTACAATGTAGCCCCCCTCGCTGTCGGTAGCCTCAACCACCTGCAGAGCAACGTTGCGGAGGGCCTCCTTCTTGAGGCGCTCTAATATCTTGCTCCCCTGCACATACTTTCCCTCACGGCCGGCGAGGGGAGAGGTGTTGGCAAGGAACCGCATAGATACGGTGGGCTCGTCCACCTCTATGCGTGGCAGGGCCTCCGGCTCCAGGGCCGAGCATATTGTGTCGCCTATGAATACGTTGCTTACGCCGGAAAGAATTGCAATGTCTCCAGCTGGCACAGACTCCACAGCCTGCAGACTTGTACCGTTGTACACCTGTATCTGCGACACCTTGAAAGGCTTTGGGACACCGTCCTTGCCAATTATTGCCAGTCGGTCGTTGATGGATGCCTTGCCGCTTCTTATCTTGCCTATGGCCATCCGGCCCAGGTAGTCGGAGTAGTCTAAGTCTGCCACCAGCATCTGGAAAGGCTTGTCTATGTCGCACTCAGGGGCAGGTATATGCTTTATTATTGTCTCCATGAGTGGAGCGATATTAGTCGAATCATCATCCAAGTTGTACTTGGCAATTCCCTTGCGACCGTTGGACCAGAGCACCGGCGCATCCAGGTAGCGGTCGTCGGCCCCCAGGTCGAGGAGGAGCTCAAGCACCTCGTTGTAAACTTCCTCCGGGCGGGCATCCTCCCGGTCAATCTTGTTGATGAGAATAATAAGCTCAAGGTTTAATGCCAGCGCCTTCTGGAGCACAAACCTTGTCTGGGGCAGGGGGCCTTCGGCCGCATCAACAAGGAGCACTACGCCGTCCACCATGGAGAGGGCACGCTCCACCTCGCCGCCGAAATCGGCATGGCCCGGGGTATCAAGGATGTTTATCTTTATTCCGTCCCACTGCACCTCGCAGTTCTTAGCCGAAATAGTTATTCCCCGTTCCTTTTCGATGTCGCCCGAGTCCATGACCCGGTCTCCCATCTTCTCCGCATTCTTGAATGTGCCGCTCTGCCTGAACATGGCATCCACCAGCGTGGTCTTGCCGTGGTCTACATGTGCGATGATAGCTATATTTCTGATATTCTCGACTGACATTCTCTTTTCCTGCCGTGAAAAAGATATATCATACTTTTGATTAAAACAAGAAGATTAGTAATAATTTTATTTACTAAATCTGTTTATTATGAAATAATTACCGCGGATGATAGTCAGATATTATAAGAACACCAGAGGCAAGGCTGTTAAGCTGGCCGAGTTTTACGAGAAGCACGAACATCATATACGCAAAGAGGATATTGACCATAACGCCCTCTTTATCTGCGACCGCCTGAGGAACGCAGGATATGAGGCATATATTGTGGGCGGTGCTGTCCGCGATATGATCATAGGCCGCAAGCCCAAGGACTTTGATATTGTCACCGACGCATACCCACGCCAGATTAAGAAGCTTTTCCGCAACGCCAGGATCATAGGACGCCGTTTTCTGCTGGTCCATGTCCTTATGGGCGGCACTATATACGAGATCTCCACATTCAGGGCAGCCAACTCTGTCACAGGGGACAACAACTGTTTCGGCACCATGAAGGAAGATGTGTGGCGGCGCGATTTCTCCATAAACGCCCTCTATTACTCTCCAAAGACCGAGCAGGTCATCGACTTTATCGGCGGCTTCAGGGATCTCTTGAAACGGATTGTAAGGCCTATCATTCCGCTCCGTATAATATTCCAGGAAGATCCGGTGCGCCTTATCAGGGCTGTCAAGTTCTCTGTCATGATAAATGGAGATATCCCGCTGCTCTTAAAGCTTTTCATCATCTTCAATGCCCACAGGATTGTGACAGTATCCAGCTCCCGTCTTACCGAGGAGCTTTTCAAGATAATGAAGATGGACAACACCACCGAGGTTTTCCGCAAACTTGCCCGCCTTAACATCCTGCGCTATATTCTGCCCGGGGTCTATGAGATCCAGAAGAAGAGCCTGTTCTACGACACTATGGAGAAATTCGACAAGGCAAAAAAGGAGAACAAGCTTGATCTGTCCAAATCCAGTACCCTGTTGGAGCCCCTTATAACCGATTATCTTGAGGTTGTTATCTTCTATGATGATGTGGCTAACCAGACTATAAGCGAGGTCATGGAGAGCCTGAAGACTTTCCTTAGGCCGGTGATTCCTCCAAATGTAGCCCTTTTGGAAGCTATAAGAAATGTTATGTCCAAGAATGGTTTCAAGCTTAGATATAGGCGTAACCAGCCTGAAAAAACAGATCAGGAAGGGGATGGCGATGATAAGCCTAAGAGGAAGCGTCGGCGGAAGCCTAAGCGGGTCACTCCTTCAGATTCTCAATCTCAAGGTTGACTTCTTTTATCTGAATACCTGTAAAACGTGTGAGATGCTGTGAAATATACTGCTGCAGCTCGTGGAATTTTCCAGAAAGCTGTGTCTTGTATGATGCCATAAGGAAAAGCTTGATCTTGTAGGCTCCCGAAGATTCGGAATGGATCTTGATCTTCTTGATCTTGATGCTGGAGTCGAACTCGTCGACACAGTGGATTACCAGCTGGATAAGGGCAGCCTTTGAGATGGTGACACGTCCCGGATGCTCCCCTGGGGCATAGGTGGGGTGAACCACAGTGTTCAATATTTTTTTCTTCCGTTTGAACAGTCCCTTTCCTTTCTCGATAGTGCTGTTGATGTATCCCGAGAAGATATCGGTGAAATCTTTCTCCACCTCCACCTGAGGGATAGGAATTACATGCTTGCCGGTAGCTCTTTCCTTCAGTGCCTGGTTTATCTCATCCTCGGTGACTATATCCTCAATTTTGATGATTTTGCTGGGTTTTGGAAGGTGGAGCCGGGTTGCAATCTTCTGCACCATAGCTTCCGATGTGCCGATAAGGAGAATCTTGGTGAATTCCTCTTCCTTAAGCTTGTTCCGCACCTCGGTTCGGTGCTCCACAGTGTCGAACAGGGCTGTCTTTATAGCTGTCAGATACACTTTCTCGCTTTTTGCCGATTTTCCTGCAATGATGTTGTCGCCTTTTATCAGCAGGCCGTCATCTATGATCAGGTTTATGCCGTGTTTTTCTGCAATAAGCCGTGCCCGGTAGCTTTTTCCGGTGCCGCTGCGGCCCACCAGTGCGTAAACTTTGATTCCAAACAGTTTTCTGATGCAATAAGGTATCTGCATATTTTGTATTATACTGAATTTTCTCCTGCAAAGGAAGAGATAATCTGATCAACACCCTTTTTTACCTCTTCTTCTGGGCATCCCATCAGGGTGGCCACAGCCGATATGAACTCTTGGCCCGGCGCCCCTGTTATAGCTCTGTCCCCAGCTATGATGCAGCATGAGTGGAGGTAGTAACCAGATTCGTTATGGCTTCCGAGATATTTAGCATCGCCGGTAAGAGGGTGGCGGTGGAAGCTGGCCTGGCACCGTATCTGGTGGGTGCGCCCTGTCTTGATCTCCAC
Organism: Spirochaetia bacterium; assembly: GCA_017649605.1. Lineage (GTDB taxonomy): Bacteria > Spirochaetota > Spirochaetia > CADAEX01 > CADAEX01 > CADAEX01. The sequence goes on along the minus strand of JAGCGL010000109.1, from coordinate 13,787 downwards.
CTGTGCCAGGGTCTTGCCATCTGAGATAAGGACAGGGGTGGCTCTAGTTATGGCAAGGTCACCTTTTCCATCCTTTGCAACAAAGGATGTGGTTGTCTTCTCATCCCTAATCAGGTGATCCTCCCAGCAGACCCTCTCTGTCAGCTTGCCGTCCAGCAGTGCTATGTAGCACTTTCTGGTCTCGCGGTTCTGCAGGGCGCTGGAGAATTCTCTGGCTCCTTCGGCACTCTTTCCGAATGCGATTATTCCCGATGTGTTCCTGTCCAGCCTGTGGAGCGGACCGGGGGAGAATGAGATGGAGGCGGCAGTCTCTCCGTCCAGATATTCCTTCACCAGCTGGTCGAGGGGTGTGAACCGTTTTGATGATCCGTCGGAATGGACCAGCTCTCCCTTCTTCTTGTTTATGACAAGAATGCCGTCATCCTCGAATACAATCCTCTTTTTAAAGACCTCTTTGTTCACTGTGTGAGCACTTTTCCTATGTTCCTGTGGTTCAGCGAACTCCATGAGAATCTGGGCTACATCCACTGTGTCACCGGCTGATACTTTGGCATCCTCTTTAGTCTTCTTGCCGTTTATCCTTAAAAAACCGCTGCGGATCTCTTTGTAGATGCGGCTTAAGGGCATCTTTCCAAGGACAATGCGGAAAATGCGGTCGGCCCTTTTTCCTTCGTCGTCTTTCTGTACAGTTGCAGCAGTGATAAATTTCATAGCACCTCTAAGCGGCCGCCATTGCCAGCGAGATTACCAGCGGCATGGTGAAAAGGGATATCAACACTGATACGGACACCAGTGTAACTGCCAGCTTTGTGTCCCGGTTGAAGAGGACCGAGAACATGACAGTGTTGGCAGCCGACGGGGCTGATGCAGAGATTACCAGCGATACCAGGAGCAGTCCCCGGATTCCGGCCAGATAGAACAGCACCATAGCCAGAAGGGGAGCGGCCAGCAGTTTTATAGCTTCTGCTATGACCAGATTCTTATCCTTAAGCACCTTGAGCGAAGTTATCTGGGAAAGATAATAGCCTACCACCACCATAGGAATCGGTGTGTTCAATGCCGCAAAACCTTTTATAGGAACCAGGATGACATGGGGTATCTGGAAGGAGGTGATAAATATGATTAGACCTGCCGTAACTCCCAGCACTCCAGGGTTCAGCAATATCTCCTTAAGCTTTATCTTCTGCCCATGGCTCCCCATAAGGGTAAAGCCGTAGGTCCAGGTGAACACATTGAATACAGCTATGAAAACAGCGCCGTAGAAGACACCGTCGGATCCCAGGATTGCATACTGGAGAGGGAGCCCCATGAAGCCGCAGTTGCTGAATATGGTGGCAAACTGGTACACCACCTGTCTGCTCTGATCCTTGTCGTGAATAAAAACTCTGGAAAGTATGATGTTGAGGATGTGGGCTCCAATTGCGGCGGCACAGGCTATTCCAATATTCCCGAGCATGGAGCTGTCAAAGGGGCGGTGAAACGACTCCACGACAATACATGGGGTGACAATGTAAATGATGAACTTGGACAGTTCCTTTATTGTCAGGGGGGAGAGGAAGCCCCGCTTCGAGCAGACATAGCCTACACCTATCATGATGAACAGAATGACTATCTGCTGGAAAACAGTTGTAAACGACTGCAGCATAATTATACAATCCCCTTGATAAGAATTGATATCGCATCATACAAGGCGTGGACAATGGCATTGACATGGATGCTCTTATATCTTGCATAGAGCCACTGGAAGCCAAGCCCCAGGAAAAATATGATTGCGACAGCCAGGTATCCCTGATACAGATGCCCAAGGGCAAAGAAGAGGGCGCTTATAATTATGGCAGCTTTTTTCCCCAGCACCGATCCCATGGTCTCCACCAGGAAGATCCTGAAGAAGAATTCCTCGCTGTAACCTATTCCCAGCACCATAATTGCCAGCAGCCAGATGGGGGCGTGGAGCTCTATAGTTATCAGTCCAGGATCATCGGAGGAGCCTGTCAGAAGGAAAACAACAAGGATTCCTGCCAGGTAGATGGCCCATATTATAATAAGCCCGGGAATAAGATTGAGCAGGGTCTTGTACGAAAAGGAGAAAAAGCCGGTCTCTCTTAAAGGTATCCCATTGACCTTTGTCATTATTAAAATAGCTGTTGCCAGCTCTAAGGATGTCATAAGGATTGAGAAAAGGGCATATCCTGCAGTTATGTTTATGTTCTGATCCTGCTTGGAATATAGAGGGTTGAAGAGGAACAGGTAGAGAAAAACAGGCAGGGCAACAGATTTTAAGAAGTTGATTACTTTTTTAGATATCATATTTCCTGTGGGAGAGCATCAGCTTCTCGGCCCCGTCCAGTTTAGGCAGCACGTTCTCGCTCTTGGTGCGGAACTTCTCCATGCGGCGGACAATCTTATCCAGCATGCGGATAGCCATTACAATATATTTGCCCTTGTTCAGCATGACACAGGAGGAACGCTCCGACAGCGCCGCATCGGTAATCTCGGCTCTGGTAGGCACCCCGTCCTTGGCCAGTGTCTCCAGCACCTGGGTTGCCCAGACAAGGGGCAGATGGGCGGCGGCTGTTATACGGATTATCTCCTCCTGGATAGTGGCAAAGTTTTTCCAGCCAGTCTCTATAGCCAGGTCGCCACGGGCCAGCATTATACCGGCAGGGTAGATCTGCATGGCCGAAAGAATAATGCCAGGCAGGTGCTCGAAGGCCTGCTCTGTCTCAATTTTTATGATTATTCCAGTCTTGAGTCCCAGCTTCTTTATCTCTTTTATCATCATGTCCAGCTCTGCTGGATTATTGACAAAGGAGAGGTTGAGTGCCTCGATTTTCCATTTCTTCTGGTTCTTGGCTATGATGGCCAGATGCTCCTTGTCCTTCGGGGTAAAGCCCTGGCAGTTAAGCTTGGTGTCGGGGAAATTGAGCCCCTTGTCCTCCTTGATCTTGCTGCCTGATGATTTTGCATTTGTTATCCGCACCTCAATCTCGTCGGGGGTCACTTTCTCTATGTTGCCCTCTATCTTGCCGTCGTCGTAGTAGATGCGGTTTCCAGGTTTGGCGCACTGGAACACATTCTCCAAGGTACAGCCGATGTGGGCGCTCTTATCCTCTTTTCTTCCTTCGCCAGGCACCAGATTCCGGGTCAGAACCAGAGTGTCCCCCTCTTTTACCATAATAGGGTCGCCGGCAAGGCTTCCGGTACGGATTTTAGGCCCCGCGATATCCATCACTATGGAACATTCCTTTTCCATGGACTTTTTTGCAGTGTGGATATTCTTGATTATAGCTTCCCATACCTCGGGGGTATCGTGGGCGCAGTTTATCCGGGCACAGTCCATTCCTGCATCCAGCATCGACTCTATAAGCTTTATATCTTCTGCAGCCTGTGACGGCATGGTGACCATGATCCGTGTTCCCCGTTTCTCCGGCTTGATGCCGAAGAGGGCATCGCAGTTGGTCTCCAGCAGCTTCTGGCTTTTCCGGGCAGTTATATACTCCTCATCCTCGTACTTAGGACTTTTCCCCAGCACCATGTCTGCAATTCCTTTTACCGAGATCAGAGTCTGCCGCACATGGGAGCTTATGTCCGAAAGGTCAGAGAAGCCCAGCTTCTGCATCTTTTTCTGCAGCTTGTCTATGTCAAAGCTTCTGAATGCCAGGTAGTCCATCAGGTTTACGGCGCTGGCCCTGTACTGCGGCTCTATGTTCTTGAGCCGTGCCTTGTATTTCTTCTCGGTCTTGAAGGCGCTCTTAAGCACCTCGTCAAGCTTTGTGTCTATGAATGCGACTTTGTCTAAGAATGAAGTGTTTTCTTTTTCCATATCAGGTGAACTTGATTATACTTATTTCCTTGCGCAGGTCGGTCTGCTGGGCAATGACTGTGCTTATGAAGCCCATTACAGTTATGTCCACCAGTACGCTGAAGCTGATAAGAAGGCCGGCCACAGGCTGGATAATCAGGTAGCCGTTCTCAATGCCGTGTCCATAGCCGCTGCAGAGCATGTTTATTGATATTGCTGTGCCCATGCCGGGGACAGCTCCCAATATAAACGAAAGCAGGAATGTATGGAGCATGATCAGGAAGAAATCCTGCCAGGTTATTTCGATTCCGGTATAGGATTTGATGATTATTATGATGGATGCGGCCGATACCATGGCAGTGCCGCCCCTGCTGAATACAGTCAGGAATGCGATTACAGGAGCCCCGATTTTCCGCTTGGCCCCTATGTTCTCAAAGGAGCTCTTTATAAGGGTGGTGGCGCCGAAGTAGACATCGCCCGAGAAAAAAGCTGCCATTGCAGGTGCCAGAAGCCCATACAGCGACTGGAAAGGCTTTCCTTTGCGGCAGCAGAGTATCATTACAGCAGGAATTAGGATGAATATTACAAACAGTGTGGCACATCCCACAGTTATAAGCAGGTATTTGTAAAGCACCAGCTGCTGGTTTGCAATAAGCGATGCAGTCATGGTTGCCGAGAGGAATACAATTCCCAGCGCCATGAACTCTATGATAAGGCTGTTTATATCAAAGAAAATTCTGGCAACCGAATCGAATATAAGGATCACAGGACGGGTATGAAGGTTTGATGGATCCATGTTTATTCCGACCAGGATAGCCAGCACCAGCATTGGCATAAGGTAGTTGCCGGTGGCGGTGAATATGGCAAAGAAATTATCCGGGAATATCATGGTTATATGCTGAGCCAGGGTAGGGAGGCTTAAGTTTACAGCTCCTTCGGAGATTATAGGAATACGCCCCTGGAACACCAGGAGGGCAGCCCCGCCGCCTACCAAGGTAAGAACTAATGATGAAAGTGCAGTGAACAGCACAACCTTGAAGAAGACCTTGAACAGAAGATGCTCTGTCATCAGCTTGGAGACAGAGAAAGCCACAGCAAACAGGATGAGTGGGAAGAATGTATATTTGCCGATACCCAGGATAATTCTGGTACCGGTCTCCATCACCGCAGGATCTGCAAAGAAACTGGTGAAACAGTTGCCCAGCACAGCTCCAACTATGGCTCCGATCAGGTATTTAATCCAAATCTTCATGGTATATAAAGATATATTATAATATTTAGGTAGTCAAGGTATAGAAAAGTCTTGAAACTTTGTTTTTAATTGTGTTTAATAATTTAAGTATTTCCTAAAAAGGAGAAAAAGATGATTGTTTGCAAATTCGGTGGAAGCTCTGTTGCCGATGCGGTGCAGATCTCCAAGACTCAGGCTATTGTAAAGGCCAATCCCGACAGAAGGATTGTTGTTGTCTCTGCCCCTGGAAAAAGGGATAAAGAGGACGATAAGATAACCGACCTCCTTTATAAATGCCATAACCTTGCAAGCAACGATAAAGATATCACTGCAGTATGGGATAAGATCCGGAACCGGTATCTTCAGATTGCCACAGTTCTTGACATCACCTCCGATCTTAAGGAGGAGCTGGCCACAATCAAAGCAAATATGATTGATAAGTGCAGCCCAGACTATGCCGCAAGCCGCGGTGAATACCTTAACGCCAAGCTTATCTCCCTCTACTTCGGCTTCGAGTTCATAGACAGCGCCAAAGTTATCCGCATTGGCGAGCATGGAGAGATTCTTCCAGAGACCTACGACCTTATCAGGGCTCAGATCGACCCGGATAAAAAATATGTGGTTCCAGGATTCTACGGACTTGGTCCCGACGGCAATATAAAGACCTTCTCCCGTGGTGGTTCCGACATCACAGGATCTATCTACGCAAAGGCTCTTAAGGCCGATATTTACGAGAACTGGACCGATGTATCCGGCACCTACACCTGCGACCCTCGCATAACAGCCAATGCACGGCAGGTACCGGAGATCACCTACAAGGAGATGCGCGAGATGGCATACCTTGGTGCCAATGTGTTCCACGAGGAGGCTATCGCACCGGCACGCCAGGCCAACATCACCATCAACATCAAGAATACAAACGCTCCTGACGAGGCTGGCACATTCATCAATTCACAGCGTGATTCCTCCAAGGATCCTGTGGTCGGCATAGCGGGAAAGCGCCGTTTCCGCCGGATAACTATAGAGAAGTACAAACTCGAGGATATGCACGACCTTCATCTGCAGCTTAAGAAGGAGCTGGGCGCTTTAGGCCTTATCATCTCCTTCGAACTCAAGGGAATCGACACACTCAACTTCTATGTGAAAGATGAGCACATGATAGACTGGGACGACCTGACCTCCCGGCTCAAGACCAACCTGGGCATCGAGAAAGTCAGCTATACATCGGGCCTTGCAATTGTGGGCATAATAGGCGAAGGGCTTATAAATTCATTTGCCCCGCTGTTCAAGATTCTTAAGGCTCTTACAGAGGCTGGGATTGATATTGACAACCTGAACTATGGCGGATCTCCGATATCTGCAGTCATGGCAATTGCCGATGCAGAGTACGAGAAGGCTATGGATATAATTGCTTCTGTAATCGCATGACAAAACCGGTCCGAAGAATAATCAAGATTCTCATCCTGGCAGCCATCCTGTTCGGGATAATTATAGGAATCAGATCATGTGCTGCTCCTCCTCAGGAGAAACAGCAGAATATAGCCTATTACGATATTTATGACAACTTTTCCATAGCCCCTGAGCCAGTCCTGCAGTGTAAGTCTGCCGCTCTTCTGGACTACGAAACCGGCGCAGTACTTTACACCAAGAATCCGGACGAGATAATTCCGCCGGCCTCCATGACCAAGCTAATGACCACCTATCTTCTTATGGAGAAGGTGAAATCTGGGGAGTATGCCCTGGACCAGGAGGTGGTTATTCCGCGCGAGGCCGATTATCAGAACGCCCCATATCGCTCCTCCCTTATGTACCTCGGGGCAGGACAGCGGATAACAATAAAGGATCTTCTGACAGGCCTTATGGTCACCTCCGGCAACGATGCAGCTATGGCAGTGGCTATGCTGGTTGGAGGCGACAGGGAAACCTGCGTGGAGATGATGAACCAGAAGGCAAGGCAGCTTGGATTTGAGTCCTTTGTTTTCACCGATCCTGCAGGATATGAGGCTACAAACCAGATAAATGCCCTGGAATTCTGCCAGTTCTGCCGTATCTATATCCAGAACTTCATTGAATATCTGGATATCCTTACAGGGGAGGCAGTCTTCAGGTTCGGCAGCCGGGTGACCAACAACAGCAACGACCTTTTGGGCCGGTATGCCGGAGTTGACGGCCTTAAGACCGGCTATATTGACGAATCGGGCTACAATATTTCTCTTACTGCTGAGCGGGACGGGATGCGCCTGGTGGCTGTAATCATGGGAATCAAGGCAAAAGATATAATGAATGCCAAGCTTATGCGGATGGAGGAGGGGGCAAGCCTTCTTTCCTATGGGTTCCATACCTTCAAAAGCTTCTTCCCTGTTCTTCCGGCCCCGGTGAATGCACCGGTCTTTGGCTGCAAGACCGATTCTGTCCCTGTCACCATTCCTGGTGACGAACATATCTGTGTCCCTTACAGCCAGCTCTATAAGCTTAACTGGGATATCTCTCTTGCTAAAGGGCTTAAAGTTGTCGGGGCAGGGACTCAGGTTGGAAACTGCACAGTTTCGCTGGATGGCAGCCCGCTGGCTATTTACCCGCTGGTAGCAGAGCAGGGGAGCGAGCCGGGAAGCCTGTGGCGCCGTATTTCGGGCTCAATCAGGGCTTTGGGGCAAAATAGCTCAAGCCTCAAATTTTCCCTTGCTTTTCCCCGGTAAAAATCCTTATAATAGAAAAGATATGACACGGGAAGAGTTTATTTTTACCATCGGCTACGACGGCGACAACGCTGTGGTGGACAAAAAATCGGCCAAAGAGTTTGGAAAACTGGGAACAGCTGAACTTTTCGACAGAGGAATGGTCAAGGCTGCAGTCTGTTCTGCCATCTTCTCCAAGGATAAGGGGGAGGAGCAGCTGGTTCTTGACAAGTTCAATGCCCTGGACCGCCAAAAGGTGGAAAGCTTTGCGGAGCTTAAAAAGATTTTTGGGGTAAGCGGCTAGTTTATTGACTATTGGCCTTATAAGTGATATTTATTATAAGATAATTGAAATTTTATTAAAGGAAACAAAATGAGTAGTATTTTTATGGGAATGCCTGTTCTTCAGGCTGCCGGTTCTGCTATGACAACATTCATAACATTTGCCGGTGTTATCTTGATTTTCTATCTTTTCATCATCCGTCCGCAGAACAAGAAGCAGAAAGAGACACAGAAGATGCTCAGCGCACTCAAGAAGTTTGACAAGGTTCAGACTATCGGCGGAATCCGGGGTGTTATCCTGGCAGTGAAAGAGCAGACTGTAGTGATCAAGGTTGATGACAACACAAAGATTGAGTTTGTCAAACCGGCTATTGCCGCTGTGCGTGAGAGCCACGAGGCCAAAGTTGCAGCAGAAGTTGAAGCTAAAGACGATAAAAAAGAAGATAAATAAACAACTGGGGAGATTATATGAGTAAGAGAGCCAGATTTATTCTAGTGCTTCTGGTTGTGGCTATTGCTACTGTCTTTCTCTATCCTACTGGAAAATGGTATTTCGGAGTAGGTAAGGATGCCAAGACAATTGCTACAGGCTCCAGAGAGCAGATAAGGAACTTCTCTCAGACCAAGGCGGCCGAAGACTTGGAAAAGCTCGAGGCTATGGTGAAGGAGAATCCGGATCAGGCAATTCCAGCGGAGTACAGCTTCCTTAAGGACAAGGCGGCTGCCAACTACAAGCTGATGAAAAAGGATGCTCCAAAGACATGGAGTGTTCAGCAGGTTTTAAGCAGCTTCAAGAGCAAGAAGCAGCTTTTCAATGCTATCGAGGCATATTATCGTGACGATATCATGGGCCTTAAGGAGAAAAGCAAGAGCATTCTCCAGCTTGGTCTTGACCTTTCCGGCGGTATGACAGTACTGCTCGAGGCAGATATGGACAGCCTGGGCGAGAAGCTGGGCAGAACCCCTACTGCAGACGATAAGAAAGGCGCCATTGACCGTGCCATCGAGATTCTGAACAACAGAATCGACCGGTTCGGTATCACAGAGCCGCAGATCAGAAGACAGGGCGATACTGGAATCACTATCGAAATCCCTGGTGCTGCAGACCCAGAGCGTGTGAACGCATTCCTCATGGGAAAAGGAAAGCTCAATTTCCATATCGTTGACGACGAAGCTACTCAGGCTTTAAGAGCATATATAGACCAGAATCCTGGCCGGGCCCTGGATGCAGACGAGCAGCCGGTTGACAAGTCAATCCTCCCTGCCGGTGTTGTATGCAGACGCTTTGTACAGAAAGACAACTACGGTATCGACTATACCGTAAACCATATTGCTATCCGCGAGGAGATCGGCCTTGACGGTTCCCACATTGTGGATGCACAGGTGGGCAACGACCCTGTTACAGGACGCCCTGTAATCAACTTTGCACTGGATAAGGAAGGAGCAGATATCTTCTTCAAGCTTACCTCTGCAAACGTCAAGAAGACCCTTTCCATCGTACTCGATGACAATGTTAAGGCTGGTGCCACAATACAGGAAGCTATCTCTGGCGGTCAGGTCCGGATGTCCGGTCTCGACAAGCAGGAAGCTCAGGATATAGCACTGGTTCTCAGAACTGCTGCTCTTCCAGTTTCCCTGGAGGTAATCAACCAGCAGGCAGTAGGTGCGTCACTTGGTGAGGACTCCATCCGTCAGGGTGTACGGGCTATGGGCCTCGGTCTTCTCCTTGTAATCATCTTCATGATCATCTACTACAAGGGTGCAGGACTTATCGCAGACCTTATGCTGCTCCTGAACCTCTACCTCATGGTAGGTATCCTGTCAGCATTCAACCTGACCCTTACACTGACCAGTATCGCAGGTCTTATCCTGAACATCGGTATGTCGGTGGATGCCAATGTCGTTATATTCGAGAGAATCAAAGAGGAGTACCGGATCGGTAAATCGGCTGCCGCAGCTGTAAAAGCAGGCTTCGAGAAATCCTTCTGGGCTATCATGGACTCCAACATAACCACATTCATCGTAGCTGTGTTCATGTCTCAGCTGGGAACAGGTCCTATCCAGGGCTTCGCCTATACACTGGCAGTTGGTATTGTAACCTCTATGTTCACCGCAATTTTCGTATCCAGACTTATCTTCGACTTCTGTCTGGATGTGGGCCACATGAAGAAATTAAGCATAAGCTGGGAGAAGTAAGAGATGAAAAAAGTTTACGAATTTACAAAGCTTAGATATATCGCTCCTATCGCATCCCTGATTGTCATTATTCTTCTGTTCATCATCACAGGTGCACGGGGTGGTTTCAACCTGGGAATCGACTTCCTCTCCGGTCTTAACATGAGGGTTCAGATCAGCGCTTCTGCAAAGGCAGATATCTCTGACATGAGAACTGTACTTGCTCCTGCAGGTGCAACACAGATTCAGGTGGTTGGAGATCCTTCAGAGCAGATGTTCAGCATCAGAGTAAGAGAGACTGGCGAGCAGACCGGCGTGGCTGTCTCCGACAAGGTAAAGAGCCTGCTCGCGGCCAAGTTCGGTGCGGCAAATGTAACTATCCTGCAGTCCGAGTTCTCCGGTCCACGGTTCTCCAGAACCCTGAGTATGCAGTCTGTATGGCTGATCATCCTCTCGTTGGCACTCATGCTTATCTACATCTGGTTCCGTTTCCGGCTGGCATATGGTCTTTCATCCATCATGGCACTGGCACACGACGCCCTGGTCATGGTAGGTGTGATCGGAGCACTCCAGCTTGAGGTAGATGTAACCACAATCGCTGCAGTACTTACAATCATCGGTTACTCTCTGAACGCTACAATCGTTATATTCGACAGAGTTAAGGAGAATATCATCCTGCTCAAGGGCAGCCCGCTGCGGCAGATCCTGAACACCAGTATCTCCCAGTCACTCTCCAGAGGTATCATCACATCCTTGACAACACTCATCGCAGTAGTTGCCATCTATGTGTTCGGTCTGGGTGCGATCAAGAACTTCGCATTCAACCTGATAATCGGTATCTGTGTAGGTACATATTCATCCTTCTTCATAGCACCGTCCCTGCTCTACATCTGGATGGCTAAGATCCAGAAAGTTAAGTTCGAGGGCGATGTTGCAACTGCCGAAGCTAAGAAGTGATAATTCCTTTTTAGGATATGAAGGGGCTCTTGACAACAGGAGCCCCTTTTTATAATAATTTATATATCGGGCCTATAGCTCAGTTGGTTAGAGCCCTCGACTCATAATCGAGTGGTCCCTGGTTCAAGTCCATGTGGGCCCAAATCTCCTGCTTCTGGCAGGAGATTTTTTTATATTTGGTCTATGACAGTCAAGGAAATCTTAGACACAGTCTATGCCGCATATCACAAGCCGGAATACATATATCCCGATCCACTGGCTCCAGTGCGCACCTATCCTGATGCAGGGGACCGCGAGGTGGCCGGCCTTATCGCCTCCTCTTTGGCAGTAGGGCGGGTAGACCTTATCCTTAAGGCTGTAGACCAGGTGCTCTCTCCGTTGGGCCCGCATCCTGCCGAAAAGCTTAAATCATTATCTTTAAAAGATTTACAAAAACAATATAAAGACTTTGTCTATCGGTTCTTCAAGTGCTGTGAAATCTCATCGTTCCTCTATGCCATTGGGGAGGCTCTGCGTCAGTACGGCAGCCTGGAGGAGCTCTTTCTGACAGGGTATGCCCATGGAAACATACTGCCTGCTATAAGCAGCTTCCTGGCCTTTATCCATGAGCATTCCAAGGGGTGCTGCGGCATCCTTATAACCCCGCCTGAAAAGGGAAGTGCCTGCAAGCGGTTCAACCTGTTCCTCCGCTGGATGGTTAGGCAGGACTCTGTGGATCCGGGTGGCTGGAACAAGGTCTCGAAAAAGGATCTTCTGGTGCCCGTGGACACCCACATGCACGACATAGCCACCCGGCTGGGCTTTACCTCCCGCAAGGCCGGCGACATCAAGACAGCCCAGGAGATTACAGCAGCCTTTGCCCAGTATGACCCTGAAGATCCGGTGCGCTTCGACTTCTCCCTTACCCGGCTGGGAATCCACCCCGACCTTGACAAAACCATACTCGATAAATTGACATAAATATTGGTTTATCTTATATTTATTATTATAATTATAAAAAAACTAAGGGGAGTTTTTATTATGAAGACAATCAAAATTGGTATTAACGGATTTGGTAGAATCGGCCGCTTTGTTTTCAGAGCAGCAGTGTCCCGCCCAGACATCACAGTTGTGGGAATCAACGATCTCTGTCCGGTAGATTATCTTGCTTATATGCTTAAATACGACACAATGCACGGTCCATTCGAGGGAACTATCAAGGCAGATGTGGAGAAATCACTTCTTATCGTGAACGGAAAGAAGATCAGAGTCACCGCATGCAAGGATGCAAGCGAGCTGGCATGGGACAAGGTCGGAGCAGAGTACATTGTGGAGGCTACAGGTCTCAACCTTACAAAAGAGAAGGCAGAGGCACACATCAAGGCCGGAGCAAAATATGTAGTTATGACAGCTCCTTCCAAGGACGACACACCTATGTTCGTATGCGGTGTGAACGAGAAGACATACAAGAAGGGAACAAAGTTCGTATCCAACGCTTCCTGCACAACAAACTGCCTTGCACCTATCGCAAAAGTCCTCAACGACAAATGGGGAATCATCGAAGGTCTTATGACAACAGTTCACTCCGTAACAGCAACACAGAAGACAGTAGACGGACCAAGCCTCAAGGACTGGAGAGGCGGCCGCGCTGCAACAGGCAACATCATCCCATCTTCAACCGGAGCTGCAAAGGCTGTTGGAAAGGTTATCCCAGCACTCAACGGAAAGCTTACCGGAATGTCCATGAGAGTTCCTACTCTTGATGTATCTGTTGTAGACCTGACAGTTAGACTTGCAAAGCCTGCAAAATATGAGGATATCTGCAAAGCTATGAAGAAAGCTTCCGAAGGCGAGCTCAAGGGTATTCTGGGCTACACCGAGGATCAGGTTGTATCCTCCGACTTCCTTGGCGACACACGGACATCTATCTTCGACGCAAAGGCAGGAATTGCACTTACCGACACATTCGTGAAAGTAGTTTCCTGGTACGACAACGAGATCGGATACTCCAACAAGGTTCTCGACCTTATTGCAAACATGAAGAAGGTTAACGGCTGATATGGTTTTAAATACAATCCGCGATGCAGACCTGACAGGAAAGAGAGTTCTTATCAGGGTTGATTTCAACGTTCCGCTGAAAGAGGGTGTGGTCAAGGATGACACACGTATCCGCGCCGCACTTCCGACTATTGAGTATATCCTTTCCCAGAAAGGTGCATCCCTGGTTGTGATGAGCCACTTCGGACGGCCCAAGGGAAAGAAGAACCCGGAGTTCTCCATGGCTCCTATCGGGGCACGGTTTGCCGAGCTTCTTGAAAAGCCTGTAAAGGTTGCTCCTGATGTGATCGGGCCAGAGGTTGAGAAAGAGGTCAAATCTCTCAAGGCCGGCGAAGTGCTCCTTCTTGAGAATGTCCGCTTCTATCCAGACGAAGAGGCCAACAACCCAGATTATGCAAAAGCTCTTGCCTCCTATGGAGATGTATATGTGAACGATGCCTTCGGCACAGCCCACCGGGCTCATGCCTCTACAGAAGGTGTTGCCAACGTCCTGCCATCCTACGCAGGAGTCCTCATCGAGAAAGAGGTCAAGTTCATGGCTCCTCTCCTGGAGAATCCGGCCCATCCATTTGTGGCTATCATCGGCGGAGCAAAGGTATCATCCAAGATCGGTGTGCTCCAGAGCCTC
>JAGCGL010000108.1 GCA_017649605.1 Spirochaetia bacterium | reverse complement strand
CCTCAAGAAGCTCAGGCAGCACATATTCCAGAATCTCGGTCTTCTGCATATAGAGGAAAGCTGTTGACGGATGATCTGCTGTCATAGTCTTGAGGAGCTCGTCCCTGATCCGCTCCTTCGAGATATTCTCAAGGTGATCTTTGTTATTAATCATCCCCTGCAGTGTGACAGGCTCTATCTGGAAATCAAGCTGGGCAGCAAACCGGCAGGCTCTCAAGATGCGGAGGCCATCCTCGGCAAACCGCTCATTCGGGTTTCCGATAGCACGGACTATCCCTTTCTTAAGATCCTCCATTCCGCCGTGGACATCAATAAGGGAATCGTTCCGCACATCAATCGCCATAGCGTTGATAGTAAAGTCGCGCCGCTTCAGATCCTCGTAGATATCGGTGCAGTAGGTTATGCTGTCGGGATGCCGGAAGTTGGAGTACTTGCCATCCATCCTGTAGGTTGTGACCTCAAAGGAGCTCCCCTTGAAGAGGACTGTGACAGTACCATGCTCTATGCCGGTGGGAATGACTTTCCGGAACAGAGTCACCACCTGCTGTGGTGTGGCATTTGTGGTAAAGTCATAATCGTCAGGAGGCAGCCCCCGCTTAAGGTTGCGTACTGCACCACCTACCAGATAGACTTCGTACCCGGCGCGGAAAAAAACTGAGGCAAATTCCCTGATAACACTAGGAAATGTCACAAAACCCTCTTATGTCAGGCTGAGGTTCAGTCTGACCCCTTTATTTTCTAGTAATAATCTTAGCCAGGTTGTCGGCAGTAAAGCCGAAGGCTGCCGCAACTTCTGCATATTTACCGGACTCGCCGAATCTCTTTACAGCAAGGATATCCTTATCCTGTGCATAGCCTCTCCAGCCGGTCGGAACACCGCACTCTGCAACAACTACACGCACACCCTTTGGAAGAATCTTGTTCTGGAATGCAGCACTCTGAGCCTCAAACAGCTCACGGCAAGGCATGGAGACAACCCGAACCTTCTTCTTTGTCTTGGCAGCTGCCTCAACAGCCAGGGAGACCTCGGATCCGGTAGCCACAACTACTACATCTGGTGTTCCCTTGCAATCCTTCACAATGTATGCACCCTTGCACATATTCTTCTTCCACTGCTTGTCCTCTTTCGGATATACAGTGATGTTCTGCCGTGTGAAAGCCATGCAGGTAGGTTTGTCCGGTGTCTCCAGAGCCATCTGCCATGCAACCTCGGTCTCCTGGGCATCGCCTGGGCGGAGCACCTGGGTGTTAGGAATGACACGGAGCGATTCAAGCTGCTCAACAGGCTGGTGAGTCGGACCATCCTCGCCTACATATATGGAATCGTGTGTAAGGATAAAGATTGTCGGAATCTTCATGATAGCTGCAAGGCGCACTGTAGGCCGCAGATAGTCGGCAAAGGACATGAATGTGGCGCAGTAGGAACGCAGTCCTCCGTGGAGGATAAGGCCGTTTGCAATGCCGCCCATTGCATGTTCTCTGATACCGAAGTGGAGTGTCCTGCCCTTTCTGTTTGCCTTGGAGAAATCACCGTTGTCTGGCACCACTGTGTTGTTGGATGGAGCCAGGTCTGCAGAGCCTCCCACCAGATTGTGGACTGCACCGCACAGGCTTACCAGTGTCTTTCCGCTGGCGCTGCGGGTTGCAACCTTGTCGCCCACATTGAATACTGGAAGCTTGATACCGGCTGTCTTGATTGCGCCGCCAGCCATGAATGCATCAAACTCTTTTGCAAGAGCAGGGTTTGCCTTCTGCCATGCTGCGAAAGTCTTCTTCCAGCTGTCGTAATCCTTCTTCCAGCCCTTGGCTTTCTCTTTGAAATATTCCTTTGCCTCCGGGAAGATATAGAAATCTTTATTCTCTGGAATTCCCAGCGCTTTCTTTGTTGCCTTAACCTCGTCCTCACCGAGCGGGGCACCATGAACCTTATGGCTTCCGGCCAGATTTGGAGAACCCTTTCCAATAACAGACTTGAGGGAGATGAGGGTCGGCCGCTTTGTATCTTTCTTTGCCTGAGCAACCAGCTTTGCAACTCCTTCCACATCATATGCATCGCCGGAGAGAACCTGCCAGTTGTATGCCGCAAACCGTGCCTTGACATCCTCGGTGAATGCCAGTGCGGTAGAGCCTTCGATTGTTATTCCGTTGTCGTCGTAGAATACGATGAGTTTACCAAGCCCCAGGTTTCCAGCAAGGGAAGCTGCCTCGGAGGTAAGCCCCTCCATCATACAGCCGTCGCCGGAAAGAACATATGTGTAGTGGTCAATGATCTTATGATTCTTTGTATTGAATCTCTCTGCAAGCATAGCCTCGGCAATTGCCATGCCCACTGCATTTGTGAACCCTGCCCCAAGTGGACCTGTTGTTGTCTCAACACCATCGGTCATACCGAACTCAGGGTGTCCTGGAGTATTTGAGCCCAGCTGCCGGAAGTTCTTGATGTCATCCATAGAGACACCATAGCCGGAAAGATGGAGCAGGCTGTAAAGGAGCGCAGAACCATGTCCAGCAGAGAGGACAAACCTATCCCTGTCTATCCATTTGGAATCCTTTGGATTGTGCTTTAAAACCTCGCCGAAGATAACTGCACCAAGTTCGGCACATCCCATAGGAAGTCCCGGGTGACCTGACTTTGCCTTCTGAATCATATCCATGGAAAGTGCACGGATAGAGTTTGCAACAGCTGCAATTGCTTTTTTATTCATTCTTTCCTCCAGAGAAACTACAAAAGTGTGCTTTTATATATCATACTGTCTTTTATATAAAAATAAAAGGGGCAATTTTATCCCCACTTGCAAAAAGAGCAAAAAATCATGAGAATATCGGTATGAGACAAGCCAGGTTCACCCTTTCAGTCATAGCAGCAGGAGTCCTTTGGGGCATCATAAGTATTTTCATCAAGGGTCTTAATGGAGGCAATCTTTCGCCAGTTCAGATACTGCAGCTCCGGGCTATCATTGCATCAGTCCTTATGGCACCCTGCCTGTTTATCATAGATAAAAAGCTGCTGTGCTTTGAGCTTAAAGATATCTGGATGTTCATTGGCACTGGCGTAATAAGCCTGACATTCTTCTCCCTGTGCTACTTCCAGACCATCATAGAATCGGGCGCTTCGGTAGCTGTGATTCTCCTCTACACCTCCCCTATCTTTGTCATACTGTTCTCCCTGGCCTTGTTCAAAGAGAAGGTCACTGCGGTCAAGTTTACAGCCCTGATCATGACTTTCGTCGGATGCATTCTGGTTTCCGGCCTTGGACGGGATGGTGGCGGCATCACAGCAAAGGGTTTCATCGTCGGGCTTGGTTCCGGCCTTGGCTATGCCCTCTACTCCATATTCAGCAGATATGCTCTCAAGAAGTACCACGTGCTCACCATCACATTCTACACATTCCTCTTTTCCGGAATAACTATAATTCCATTCTCCGGGCTGGAGATGAGCAGCATAATATCTCAGCCTCAGCTGCTTCTATATGGCGTGGGAATCGCAATGTTCTGCACAGTGCTCCCCTACCTTTTCTACACCTATGGAATGACAAGGCTGGAGACTGGCAAGGCCGCCATACTGGTGACAGTGGAGCCTCTGGTAGGCACTCTGGTGGGGTGCTGCCTTTATGGGGAGCCTATGACTGTTGTGAAAGCCTTCGGTATACTGCTGACCTTCGGGGCAGTAATCCTATTGGGACTTAAAAAGTAAAAGTTCTGTCAAGTTGTTCAAATATTGAACAACAGATCCTCGTATGTAGCAAACGGCCAGTAAGTCTTTCCTACTATCCGCTCAAGAGCGTCGCCATGGGAACGGAGCACCTTCATTGTCGCAAATACCTTGTCCCTGTAAGCACATGCCTTCTCGAACGGGTCGGTAAGGTCGTGTGCATTCTTAAGCTCCTTCTCCAGGACAAGGGCTGTCTGCATGAACATATCTACGCTGTCCATGATAGAGGCAATCATCTCCTCCTCCCTTGCAAGTGGACACTTGACACCGGATTCCTTGACTTCGTTTACGGTGGCGGCAACATCATGCACATACTTGAGGGCTGCCGGAACAATATCCTTGCGAGCCATCTGGAGCATTACTGTCGCCTCCATCTTGATCTGACGGCTGTAGACCTGCAGATAGATGTTGTAGCGGGCCTCAAGCTCCTGACGGTTCAGCACGTTCATCCTTTCGAAGACCTCGATTGCCTCCGGCTTGAGAATCTCGGCAATAGCATCTACGTTGTTTGTTATGTTAGGCAGTCCGCGGCGCTCAGCTTCCTGCTTCCATTCGTCGGAATAGCCGTTTCCATTGAAGATTACCCTCTTGTGAGCCTTGTATGTGTCGGTAATCAGCTTAAGGATTGTGTCTGGCTTCTTCTTGGATTTCTCAAGCTCGGCAGCAAACTCCTCAAGCACTGCCGCCATGATAGTGTTGATTACTGTGTTCGGCTTTGCTATAGATGCGGAGGAGCCCACCATACGGAACTCGAACTTGTTTCCGGTGAATGCCATCGGGCTTGTCCTGTTGCGGTCGGTGGAATCCTTGAGGACGGTCGGAAGCGAGTTCACGCCGAACTGGATCTTGCCAACCTTTGCAGAGGTGATATCCTCGTGCTTGGAAAGTTTCTCAAGAATCT
>JAGCGL010000107.1 GCA_017649605.1 Spirochaetia bacterium | reverse complement strand
GGAAATGCAGAGCAAAAGTCAGCCTGGTGACTATGGCGGAGGTGTCCCACCCGTTCCCATCCCGAACACGGAAGTTAAGCCCTCCCGCGCCGATGGTACTGTTAAGTCGGGAGAGTAGGTCGTTGCCAGGCTTTTTTATTTCTTGTTACTTTTCGATTTTAACTTTTCCAGCTGTCAGCTGCATTATCTCATTTTCCACATCTGCAAACAGCGACTCTTTTACAACAGCATTTATTTTTATGGCCTCTGCAAAGTTCTCGTCTGTAATGCGGACCTCATATTTTTTAAGTAAATATTTGATTGAATCGTAGATATCGTAACCGATCTGGAAGGCAAAGGAAGTCTCTTTTGCCAAGGGCTTAACAGGCAGTTTTTCTATAGCATCCTTTGCGCTCTGTGAATAAGCTTTAACCAGCCCGCCGGTCCCCAGCAGTGTGCCGCCGAAGTAGCGCACAACAGTGCATAGCACATTGGTTATGCCAGACCCCGAGAGCACGTTCAGCACTGGGCGTCCGGCGGTACCCTTGGGCTCGCCATCGTCGCTCATACCCATGTTCTGGCTGTTTTTCTCTCCTGTTATAAAGGCCCATACAATATGGCGGGCCCCAGGGTGCGCTTCCCACAGCTTTTTTACTATCTCTTTGGCTTCCTTCTCATCGGAGATGGAGAAACACTGGGCTATGAACCGGGAATGTTTTTCCACCAGTTCGCTATAGCTTTCTCCTGCTGGGATAAGAAGGGTCTCTGCCATCACTTCTCTTCAGGGTTTGCCTGATCCATGATCTCGTTCACTGCATCAATAAGATCGTTCTGGCAGTTTCCGTAGACAATATTCTGGAAGAACCGGGCAGTGCAGTTATTGCAGACCATGTAGCAGTCGCTTTTGTTGTTGTTCTTAATCTGTTCTTTGACATAATCAAGAATCTCTTTCTTGCTTTTATTGCTGAACTGAGGTGCCTTGAGGGCAAGACACTGCTGGTAAAGCCGCTCGGTGTATGGAACACTCTCAAACACCTCGTCCAGGTCAAGGGCAAGGCTGTCCTCCTCCTGAATCTTTCCAGAGCAGATATCGCAGTAACGGCAGTCATCGGGCCGTTTGAAAGTCTTCCGTGTCTTTTCCCAGATGTTGGTGGAGTAGGCAATCCTGTCCATGTAGTTGTAGAGGAGAATAAGAAATGCAATATCGTTGTCCTTCTGCTCCCGTGCCCACTGGATTATAGTCTTGTCATCTGTAAGTTTTACCTTTGCAGAAGCTTTGGCGTTCAGCAGCATCTGGGCCGCATCCAGCTGGCCTGCCAGCACAGCTTTTCCCAAGGCGGTCTGGTTATCCTGATCCAAAGTATCGATATTTTTAAAAGTATTTATCCCTTCCTGAAGTGCTTCAAGGTTGCCATCTGCGGCAGCTTTTGTAAAATCTGAGACAGTCATATATTCCTCATCAAAGTCTTTCGGTGAATTTGCAGTGTGTTTTCTCAAATCCCATCTTGGAGAAGAAGTCCAGAGCCCGTTCCCTCACGTTGTTGCAGGCAACCTCGAAGAATTTGCAGCCCCTTTCCTGGGCAATGTCCTTAGTGTGCCAGTAAAGCATCTCTCCTATTCCATCACCCCGGTGCTCCGGCATCACAAACATTTCGATAATCTCTGCAATCTTGGCAGTATGGTGCAGAACGCTCTGAATCTGCATTCCCACAAATGCCACACCCTGGCCATTATTCTCTGCTATAAGGTAGTAGCAATCAGGACTCTCAAGGTTCTTAAGGAAGATTGAGTCAAACTCTTCTCTGGTGGGATCTTCTCCCTCAAGCCGGCAGATGAACCGGTAGATAGTTTCGGCATCTGCAGCAGAAGCTTTTCTGATTGTTGTATTACTTGCCATATAACTATTCTAATATAACTTTTTTGTGAAGTAAACATATTAATTCATATTTTAAGACATAATCATATAGACAATTAATCGCGAAATTTGATATAATCCTTTTTTATAAGTAAGGAGAAAACTATGCAGTATTTTTGGCTCTTGAGCGGGCTCTACATGGGCTGGTCCCTCGGAGTGAATGACCCGTCTCACATTTTCGGTACAGCATACATAACAAAGATGCTGAAATGGAAAACCATAGCAATTCTGCTCTGTGTTTTTATCATTGTAGGTGCGCTTCTTCAGGGAAAAGCAGGACTTGAGAACTTGGGAAGTCTGGCAAAGCAGACCAACCTCTCGGCATTTATCTCTGCGTTTGTAGCAGCAACTACAGTTCTTATCATGGCCGGTAAATTCAGCCTTCCAGCCTCTACATCACAGGCTATGCTGGGTGCAATCATCGGTATTGCAGTGGTGAATGACGGCTCAAGCTTCACAATGCCACCAAAGGTCTGGAGCATGATGCTCTCTTGGATTCTTACTCCTGGTGGATGTATTATCCTCACATTTATCCTTTATCCTCTCTTCGCAAAGATTTTTAACAAGATGGGAATTGCAGATAAGAATGGAGAGATGAATACAGAGGCAGATAAAGCACATCAGAAAAGATATAACACTATCCTTAATGTAGGTGTAATTTTGGCCGGATGCTACGGCTCATACGCCCTTGGCGCAAACAACCTGGCAAACGTTACCGGTGTCTACTACGGAACACTGCTTAATGCAAACGGTGCTATCTGGCTCGGTGCACTGAGTATCTGTCTTGGAGTTCTCACCTATGGAAAGCAGATCACCGACAAGGTTATGAAGACAGTAGGAAAGGAGCTGGTTGAGCTTACAAAGTTCGGATCCTTCCTGGCCGTTATCTCCATGGCAATCGTTATGCAGATTTATGCTGTAGTAGGTATCCCTGTATCCTCTGCAATGGCTCTGGTAGGCGGTACACTGGCAATCGGTATCTATAGAAAACAGATCAACAGAACAAGTATCAAAGCTCTCAGAAGAACTATCCTCGGATGGATCTTCACCCCGATCATGGGATTTGTTCTTTCCTACGGTATTTACTTCGTACTCAAGAACTTCTTCCATTTCTCATAATAACACCCGGACTGTACTGACGGTCCGGGGATTTTCCCCCTGAAAAACCTAATAAAATCTCATTTTCTGCCGATATTCTATATATGGGAAAACAACCTGCTAGAAAGACACGTTCAACCGGTAAAAAAAGACGCAAGAAAAAAGGTTTACATCTGGGTGCTTCCTTCTGGATCATGCTGGTGATACTCTTAGGTGTCATCTTCTTCTTCACTCATAAGGATCTTGAGAGGATACTCTCCAACACAAAGCTGTTCAGCAGCCTTAAGAAAGAGGATAAGCCTCTGGTGGTGGAGGATATCGAATCGCCGGGAAACAAGAAGGGAACATCGTCATCAACAAAGAGCACAGCTAAGAAAGAGGCTCCGAAAGATGATGGCAAGAACACTATAATCAAGCTGGGAAACCAGGTTGTCTCTGATGACAAGGATAAACCATCTCCCAAGAAGCAGGAGCCGCCTAAGCAGATACAGAGCACATTCAGGAATTCTGCCCTCTACTTTGTCTTCTTCTCGGGCAGTGGCGATATAAAGCTGAGCAAGCTGAACCGCAATGTCCAGGTTTCTGGTTCTCCGCTCCAGGCAGTAATGGATGTCCTTCTTGAAGGGGCTTCGCCCGACGAGATCAACCAGGGCTATCTTTCCCTTATTCCCGAAGGGACTAAGCTTAAGAGCATACGGGTGAGCGATGGAATTGCCACTATGGACTTTTCCGAGGAATTCATGTTTAATACATTTGGAACCGAGGGGATGAAGAACCAGCTTAAGCAGGTTATCTACACCGCCTGCGAGTTCCCTACTGTAAAGGCAGTGCAGTTCCTTATAGATGGCAAGGTTGTTCCTTATATGTCCGAAAGCGTCTATACAGAGAAGCCGCTTACTAAAAATTCGTTCTGAGGATTGAGAAATGGGATTTGGTCTTGGTATTATTGTTATATTGATTCTTACTTTAAGCGGTCTTGCTGATACAATATGCCGCACCACATGGAAAAGGTTCTACTACACAAAAGGAATCACTTTCTTCTCAAAGGAGTTCGATTTTCCGTACCATTTCAATATCAAGCGGGTTGACCTTCTCTCCAAGCGGGAGAATGCTGATAAAAAATATAAGTCTGATATTGAGTTCGCCCCTCTGGCCAAGAATGCTATCGGCTTTTTCGACAGGCCTGGAAAGGGTGGTTTCGGAATCAAGAAAAGATCATATCTCTCGGTGCTCCACGGTGTCATTGTTTATCAGGACGGCAAGCTGACTGTAGCCGGCATATTTGACTTTTTTGCCCTTCTTTTCGTTCCAGCCCTCATGATTTCTGTCACCGCCTATGCAGTATGGCTGTTCAAGCAGGGTCTTGCCATCAACGCCTTGATTCTGGCTGCGCTTTTAGTTGTGTTTGTTGTAGGATTTGTTGTAGCCCTTAGAAAACAACGTGCCCGATTTATCAAGATAGGGGATATCATGATAGGGATCGGGCAGAAAGAAAAAGAACCTAAAGCCTGAAGATCAGAGAAGTTCGTCCAGCTTTGCTTTCAGTGTCTCGAAGTCGAAATATCCTTCTGAGCGGCTTATTGACTTGCCATCTTTGAAGATAAGAAGAGTAGGTACAGCAGAAACGCTGAATTTCTCGGCGAGGGCAGGGTTCTCATCCACATCCACTTTAACAATGTCATAAGCATCTGAAGCGGCTGCAAGCTTCTCCAGAATAGGATGCAGTTTTGTGCATGGTCCGCACCATGTGGCAAAGAAGTCAATCATCACCAGTGGTTTTGAGCTTCTCAGGATTTCATCAAAGTCTCTATCGTTTGCAAATTTAAGCATATTTTTACCCTCCTCAAGGTCCATCTTATATTATAATACATATTTTCAAATAAGTGAAGTAAAATTTATTATAAGGGTTTTATATTGACAAATACTTTTGCTGTCTATAAAATCACTTGAAGGGAATAGGAGAGGTGGCCGAGCGGTTTAAGGCGGCGGTCTTGAAAACCGTTGATGTGCGAGCATCCGTGGGTTCGAATCCCACCTTCTCCGTGTTTTTCTTGGAGAGATGGCCGAGAGGCCGAAGGCGCTTCCCTGCTAAGGAAGTATACTGGTAACGGTATCGGCGGTTCGAATCCGCCTCTCTCCGTTTTTTTATCCCGTGTGCCCATAGCTCAGCTGGATAGAGTATCAGATTGCGGATCTGAGGGTCGGAGGTTCAAATCCTCTTGGGCATATTTTTTCACAAACCCCACCCTGTGATAATCGTAAACAAAGCCCAGATAAACAGGTGTCTCGATTAGGTGTGATCCTGCCGACAAGCGCAGGCAATCTGTCATTCTTCCAAGATTGCCAAGCTTATACCGGCAGTCCACAATATCTCGACACCTGCTTTCTGGGCTCTTTTCTTTCGTTATATAACAGGGTGGGGCTTGCTCTAAATGAGATGAAGGTCCGAAACTTCTGCCCAAGAGGATTTGAACCTAAATCAGTTCAAAGTAATTTTGACGGCCATAGACCATGCGGATAACTTGGACTTCTTTCTTTTTGATTTCTGACCGGTATAAAACTATGAAATTTTTAATTATGAGCTTGCGTATATTTTTTGTTGCAAGGCGTGGAATAGAACAGAGCGGGCAGCTGTTCGGGAAATCTGCCAGGGAAGCGATTTCTGATTTTGTCAGTTCAACCAATTCAGCCGCTGCTTTTTTATTGCAAAGAGTAAATGCAATATAATCAGAGATGCTTTGTAAATCTTTCTTAAAAGAATCAGATAGGATTACCTTATACTTCATACTTCTTTTTCAATTCATCAAAATAACCCAAGCCCTCAGAATATTTCCCTTCTGCAATATCCTTTTCTCCCTCTTCAACTTTAGTTACCACATTATCCATGTAAGTCATTTTCTCGAAAACGTTCATGCTCATAATCACCATATCGCCGTATCCATTTTTTGTTACATATATTGGCTCCTGGCTTTCATGGCAGATTTTTGAGAGTGCAACTGTGTTTTTCAAGTCTTTTATGGGTATAATTTTAGGCATAATTATCTCCTTATAAGTAGATTATAATATGATTATTTGTTAAAGTCAATTAAATATTAATTTAGAAGAAGTCTTTCAAGCCCATGGAGAGGGCTTGGGCGATGTTTGAATTGACTTCTGATAAATAATGCATATATAATTTACTATAATCATGACTCTCTAAAGAGAGTGTTTCCTGGGGTGTAAAATGAAAAGATCTTGGTTTTTTATGATTATTTTGCTTAGTGCTTTACTTATACCTACCAGTTGTGGTGGCGGTGGCGGTGGCGGCGGTTGAAGCAATGATGACAATCTCGGAGATCTTGCGGCTCTTGATATCTCTGGCGCAAAGAGTGTTTTTATTAGTTCGAGTTCAGGTGCCGCTTATTCATCTGGATTGGGTTCAACTCAAAAGACTCCAGGAAACCAAAATGGAAGTTCCCTTTGGAAGATACTAGATGATAATACTATTCATAAAGTCAACATGCTTGATAAAAATCGAAATAAACTATCTTTACGTTATGATGGTATGGATATGATTCCCGTTTTGATTTCTCCAGTCAACGATAATTTTTTTGTTGTTGGTTTTATGGATAGTTCGCGAGGAAATTCAGTTTATGCTGATTTTGCATGCCTTGTGCGTAAATCAGACGGAGCTATTTTTAAATTAACCCCCTTACCTTATGTTATCAATGATATAAATGATATTCGCAACAAAAATTTATTTAAGACAGACAGTTTGGGCAATATGTATTACCTTGGCCATGATGATTTCTATACGAATAGAAGATATATTGTAAAAGTTAACCTTTCTTCTTTATCTAGTACCATCCTTACCCCTTCAACTCAAGATGTTGAATACTTTGAACTAGATGATTTAGGAAATATTTTATATATGGGCAGCTCAACAAGTATTTTTGATCATATAGTACGACTAAGGTCTGTTGGCGGGGAATATAAAGTAATCCCCCACGAATATTTGAATTATGTTTGGCATGGTCTTGATGGGGCTTTGTATTATCTGGAAGATTTGAATGTTAAAAGAATTAATCCAAACACCTTAGATTTAGAACCATATGGTGTTTTACCAAGTGCGCCATCTTGGTATTGTTTTAATAATCTATTGTATTATTTCAATTATAATAATTGTACATATGTTTTAGGCACTGACGGACTATCTGAAGTTTATAACTCAACTGCAACCCCAAGAGATATTCTTTATACGGGAATTTCAACACCAATCACCATCTATAGTTATGATTTAACAGATAACTATTTGTATATATATGGAAAAGATTCTTCACATAATTACTTTCTGATAAAAGTGGATCCTGATACTGGAGTATGTTCAAAGATTTTAGGGAACGAATATGAAATATACTCATTTTCTGTTTCTGAACAGAATGGGATTACCTTTAATGCCTTGAGAATGGCAGATGGCAAGAGGATTATAGGAAAAGTATCAACTTCGGGTGGAACAGTAACTTTCTTGGATGAGGATAGTAATGCTCAGATAGCTTATCTTGAGAGAATTAGATAATCAACAGGTGTTTATATGAAAAAGTATTTTTTGTATTCTATTTTTATATGTGTGTTGTTAAATAGTTGTGGCAGTGGCAGTGGTGGCGGTGGCACTTCTGACATTTCAGATTCTTTAAGTAATGTTTCCTATCTCGATATCACAGATGCAAGGAGCATTTACATTGGTACAAATTCTAATTCGCAAAGAGTCTCTGGAAAAGTTTCAGATAATTCAGCCATTTTGAGTAGATACAACCTTTTTAAGATTAATGGAAATAGTGCTATTTCAAAAATAAAATTTTTAGATAAAAACAAGAATAGCATTGAATCTATAAGTCAAGATGCCTTTAGTGTATTTACCCCAGTATTTGTTTCGGATGTAAATGATGATTTCTTTGTAGTAGGATACAGTTGGTTGGATCCTTCATTTAATATAGAAAATGAAAATGGAGTTACAGTTGATCCATCTGTTCTTTTCTTGGTAAGAAAATCAGATGGGACTATATATAAATTAAAATATTCAGGGTTATTTTTAGATAGTTCTACTAAGGAAGACCCGCATTATTTTTCTCCTTATAATAAGCAATTATTTGAAACAGATAGTTCGGGTAGTATTTACTATATAAATCATGGTAATGAATGGGTGGTAAGAGAAGATTTCTCTGGAGAAAACCCAGGTGATTATTATAGAGTTTCAAAAATAAGTGCCTTGGGCAATGGAAAGGTTTCCAGTACTGATATCACTTCAAAGGATAATAATATACAATGTTTTGAGGTTGATAATTCTGGTAATATTGTTTATTCATATTATTCTAGTGGCATGAACTTCCCCAAGAGGATAAGAAGAACTTCTGGGAGCCTAACTAATTTATCAGTTTTAACCGGTGTAGAGGATAATTATTTAAATGCTATTTGGAAAAGTTTTGATGGAAATATTTATTATTATACATATTCTGGAATAAAGAAAATTAATTTTCAGAGTATGTTGGCAGAGAATTATGGTGCTCTTGATTTAGGTGACCCTTTATCATTAGGAGGGTGTTATGGAAAGTATTATACTTTTAATCTTAATAACTGTACATATCTTATATATTCCGGTGGAATTGCAGAAGTATATAATTCGACTGCAATATTAAAAAAGAATGCATTTGAGGGATTGACTGTCAGCTACATTTCTCATGTATGTTCAACTGAAAACTATATCTACGTTGCAGGAAGAGATACAACATCAAATTATTTTTTAATAAGGGTAACACCAGATACTGGCGATAATACTAAAATACTATGGCAAGATTACGAGGTATTGTCATTTACTGCTTCTGAAACGGATGGAATAGTGTTTAATGCTTTGCGTATTTTAGATGGTAAAAAGGTTCTAGGGAAAATACCAACTAATGGGGTACCTGGGGATGAAACTATTCTCCGCACAGAAGAGGATGCAGAGGTCTATTACCTCGAAAGGATACGGTAATAGTTTTTATTTCACAATCATGCGGACGTTCTGGAGCATGGTGGCGTTCTTGGTGTTGTCGGGCTCGCTGCGTTTAAGCGTTACTTCAATCGGGCCGGCAGTTGCCTTTCCTGTGTCGACTGCGCCGGTGTAAACTACGTTGCTGCCCTGGAAAAGAGTAGCCTCCAGTTTGATGAAATACTTGCCGGCTGGAACTTTCTTCCCCTGATTGTCGGTCAGATCCCATGTAAAGTGTTGAGCTCCGGACTTCGGTGTGGCGCCGCTAATGGCATCAAGCGCACTGTCTGACATCTCTGCTGGTTTTGCGGCTGCTACCCAGTTGTTCAAGGACTGCTCGCGTTTTTTATAACCACGCTTTGCACCGGTAAAATCTGTGACAAAAATAGTCTTGACCACATCTCCGTTCTCATTCTCCACCCACAGTGCAAACTGATTGGAGGCAAAACCGTTCATCGCATTGTAGTCAAAATCGACTTCGACATCAGCATAAAGTGCTGCAGCGGCAAACAACATCAATAAAACTAAAATCTTTTTCATTTTTTTCTCCCTCA
This sequence comes from Spirochaetia bacterium, assembly GCA_017649605.1. GTDB lineage: Bacteria > Spirochaetota > Spirochaetia > CADAEX01 > CADAEX01 > CADAEX01. The sequence goes on along the minus strand of JAGCGL010000107.1, from coordinate 28,970 downwards.
TGGGCAGATCAGGGTACCGAAGTAAGGCTTGTCTTCCAGGATATTGCCGATGTTTTCGATATCTTTTCCACCGGCTACAATCACATCAAGTGCCAGCTCCTTGGCCTTCTGTGCAGCGATAGGGTCGAAGGGGACATTCTTTCCCGGCACCCATTCTGTTCCCACCATCTTCTGGAATTCGACCCAGTTCAGCTTGTCCAAAGGCTTGGCATCAGGATTCTTATTCGGGTCGTCGGTATATACTTTTTTGATGTTTGAAAGGTTGACCACAGTCTTGCCCCCGAACCGCTCTGCCAGGTAGACAGCGTCGAAGTCGGTGGAGAATCCAGGTTTCCAGCCTGCCCCCACCAATATGCGGCCTGTGAATGCAATGTCAGCAGACGGATCTGTAACCACCGGGTCCTTGCAGAGGTCACCGAATATAGATTTTACCAGCTGTGCATTGAGCCTGGTTGCAGTAATGCCGATCCAGTCCTGCACATCGGCCGGAGCATTTTGCTCTATCTCCCGGAATGCCTTCTGATACACTCTTGCAGGAGCACCGCCGCCGATAACCAGGATCAGCTTCCGCTCCGGATCCTTTGCCAGATAATCTTCAACAAGTGCCTTGAACTTCTTTAAAAATGCTGTATCAACTCCGTCTGGAGCTACAATTGAACCGCCTAAAGATAATATTTTAACCATATTGCGATCTCCTTTAATGTCTTTTTTTATCAGCCTTAACCTTCATGTCCAGATGGACAGAGTAGGGGAATGTGTCCTTGATCTCCCTCATGGCAGCCTTGCGTATCTTGCCGATCATCTCGCCGTTGTGTCCTATCAGGATCCGCTTCTGGCTCTCGGTGTCCACTGTAAGGAATGCCCGCACCCAAAGCCGCTCCATGCCGTTCTCTTCCTTCATCTCCATATCTTGGATATTCACCCGTATGCAGTGGGGAATCTCGTCCTGGGTCCGGTTTATCACCTTCTCTCTGATTATCTCGCTTATGCGGAAGTCCACCTCCTGGTCGGTGTAGTACTCCTCGGGGTACATCATGGGGCCTTCGGGAGCAGCATCGAACAGTGCCTTCAGCAGCTCCTGGGTTCCATCGCCAGTTCGGGCAGAGATAGAGAAGATATTGGATTCCGGTATATTGAGTGCTTTTTGGAAGAAATCACGCCGTTCTGCAATTGCCTTGGCAGCATTATCCCCCTGTTCTTCGGTCAGGATGTCGCACTTGTTCAGGGCTACGAAAAGAGGGCGCTGGGTCTTGGTCACTATGCTGGCCAGTATCTCCTCCTCCTTCCCGGGGGAGCGTGTCATGTCTGTCACATAGAGGATAAGGTCGGAATCGTCCAGGGCCGACAGAGTTATCTCCTGAAGCTCCAGGTTCGATTTCTTGTCGCTGTCGTAGTAGCCAGGGGTGTCCAGAAATACGAACTGACCCTCCGGTGATGTGTAGATGCCTCTTATTTTGTTCTTGGTGGTCTGGGGCGTCCGTGATACTATTGCCACCTTATGGCCGCAGATAGTGTTTACCAGCGTGGATTTTCCTGCCGATGGACGTCCGGCAACTGTTATAAATGCAGATTTCATCATTCACAGAATAATGGGAATCATAAGAAAATGCAAGAATAAAAAAAGGCCGCCTTTTCAGGCAGCCCTTGGTGGTATCGCAATGGGGGAGGCGATATCAGTTGATTTTGATGGTCTTCGGCATAGCCTTTTCCATCTTTGGAACTTCCAGTTTCAGCAGGCCGTTCTCGAATGTTGCTTTGATTTTCTCTGAGTCAACATTGTCTGGCAGTGTGAAGGATCTTGAGAATTTCTCGTACCGCTCGCTCATGATGTAGTGAGTCTTTGAGTCCTTCTGCTCCTCTGTTGCCTTCTTCTCGGCCTTCAGGGTCAGGTGGTTCTTATCGATCTTGACTTCAAGCTCATCTTCCTTGAAGCCTGGGAATTCTGTCTCGAATACATATTCAGTAGGTGTCTCCTTGATGTCGGTCAATGGAGTTCTTGAGCTTCCTGCATGCTCAACCGGTGCGAAGAAGTCGTCGAAGAATGTGTCCCAGAATGGAACTGCTGTTTTGTTCATTGGTCTAAGTGTCATTGTGTTTGTCATATCGGTACCCTCCAAATGGTATTTCAATTTTTGTTTTCACTGATTATGTTGCAATATGCGTGCCAAATTAAGAATAAAGTTTTAAAAAGTTTATAAATTGTTATGTAATAAAGAAATCTTTATACAAGGAATGTGTCAATCCGAAACATGATTAAATTGATGGGAGATTGAGCTTATGGGTATTTTTGACACAGTAGGTGTTTTAGTCAATGTAGTGGGTCAAAATGATACAAGAGCTGATATCAGGAGTGGGTATAGCGGGTCGTCTGTCCGAAAGCGGTCAGTTTTCCATCTTTTATAGTAGAGATGGCGCCATGGCCGCAGCAGATATAGAAAGGCTTGTCGCTCTTGGCAGTCAGGTCGGCTGCTATCTCCAGAAGGTCTTTCCGCTCCTTCCGGGCCAGGTCGCTGTCCACGTTCACCGATGTCATGAAGAGGTCTGCCAGCTGGTTGTACTTGGTCCGCTCCGGGGAGATGCTCTTAAGGTTCAGGCAGCTGTCCACAGTAAAGAAGAGTCCTGCCTCCTCGTTGAGGAGGAATAGCTGTCCGTACTGATGGCCGCCGTGGCTTTCAAGCACAGTGAATTTATAGCCGCATGCCTCAAGAGAGCCGAACACTGGGAAAGCCCCCACTTTATCTTTGTCAGAGCTCTGGAACTTCCGGTATGAATCGGGTGGCAGCCATTTGGAGAATGTCCCTATCATGGTGGTGTAGATCTGCTCCAGCTTTGAGCCCTCTGTCACCGACTTGTAGGCCCGGTTTCCGTTCCGTATCAGGTCTATGGTGCCAGGATGGGAGTATGGTGTCATGCCGATATAGCCTGCCCCTCCGCAGTGGTCTGCATCGCCGTGGGAGATGAACAGAGTCTTCTTCTTGTCATCCTGCCAGAGGCCGAAATGGCGGCACATCCGCATTATGTCGTCGTGGTAGATGCCGTAGCCAGTGTCTATCATCAGCGATTCTGTTGCGTTCTCAAGAATGTATACGTTGCCTCCGCATGGGAGCTGGAAGCAGTGGAGCGATGTGTCACTCTTGAGCTGCAGCACCTGATAGTCGGCATAGAACTTTTCGCCTATGGTGTTGTTCAGAGTCTCTCCATTCTCGTAAATCTTCATGAAGATATCTTCTGGGTCGTAGCCCAGCTTCTTGAGCTCGAAGGCGATGCTGTTGATGTCGGCCAGGAAGCTGAGTACAAAGTGATCTCCCTGGTCGTGGGTGAACTTCCTGATCCGGTTGGCATAAGTTATATAGAAGATAGTGTTGTCCAGATCCTCGTTGTTCGGGGTGTACTCCACTATGTCGATGGCGTAGCTTGTCTTGAGGTAATCAAGGAATGCCTTCACGCTCTGGCTCTCCACAGCATTCAGCATAAGCACCAGGATATCCTCTTTCTTGGCCTCCTGTGCGTCGAACTCCATAAGGGTGATTATTACTCCCGCATCGTCGGCGTGGGTTAGAATCTCGGAGATAACCCTTGCCTTCTGTGGCAGATGGATCTTTATCTTGATGAAAAGCGGTTCCTGCACCGAAGAGAGAATGTGGTCGGACTGGATGAGGGCAGTCATGAGCTCGCTTGAGAAGTTTGCGATCTCGAAGAATGCAATGCTTGAGTCGATCCTGCTGTTGTAGAGCACTTTTCTGACAATGCCGTTATGCTCGTTTATGACCGAAATGATCCTGCGTATATCGCTGCTCTCTTTTATCTTTGCTGCAAATGAAAAATTCTTTGCCCTCACGTTGTTACCTCCTGTCAATAAGTTCCTGCGCTTTCTTCACAGCCTCGACACCGTTTGCAGAGTAGTGTGCTCCAATAGACTGGGCCCAGTCTTCGGTGACCACTGCCCCGCCCACCATAAATGCAGCCTTGATGGCAGAGAGTTTGGCCTGCTCAATGACTTCGGGCATCCTGATCATTGTGGTTGTCATGAGGGCGGAAAGGGCGATGATGTCGGGCTTCTCTTTTTCTGCAACCTCGATAATCTTTGACGCTTTGACATCTTTTCCCAGGTCTATAACCTCAAAGCCGTAGTTTCGCAGCATAAGTATGACAATGTTCTTGCCAATGTCGTGGATATCTCCCTCCACTGTGGCAAAGAGAATTTTCCCTTTCTTCTCCCGGTTTGCAGAATTGAGGAGCGGCTCCAGCACAGTGAATCCCATCTTCATGGTCTCGGCGCTGGCAATAAGCTGCGGGAGGAAATACTCCTTCTTCTCGTACAGGTCGCCCACATGGACAATAGCTGGAATCATCATGTTCTCAAGGATGTCTGCCGGCTTGAATCCGCTGTCCAAGGCAGCTTTTACTGCCAGCTTTATATCCTCCCGGATGCCGTTCACAATGCCGTTTCTGACCGCCTGATCCGGGCTTTCTGCAACCTTGGCAGGGGCTGCTGGGGTGGCGGTTTTGTTTGCGAAAGAAGTTATATAATTGGTGCCGTCCGGGTCGGTGCCGGAAAGGAGGTCCGATGCCAGTTTGATGTTGGTCAGCACTTCCTCCATCGGGTTTGCGATTACATGGGTAAGGCCGGCCTGTGTGGCCATGGCCAGGAATGCGGCGTTTGCCCACTTGCGTTCCGGCAGTCCGAAGGAGATGTTGGAAAGGCCGATTACAGAGCCGAACCCTTCCTGGGCGGCCCACTTTATAGTCTTAAGTGTTTCGGCCGGCGCCTTCTGGTTGGCTGATACAGTCATGGCCAGGCCGTCTATGAGTATGTCGCACTTTTTAAAGCCGTATTTCTCGGCCTTTGCGTAGATATTCCTGATTACTTCTATCCGCTCCTCGGCTGTTGCCGGAATCTGGTTTCCCAGGATAGGGAGCAGGATGAACATGGCTCCATATTTTGCAGCCGCAGGAAGAAGCTTCTCAAGCCTTGGACTTTCTCCTGATATTGAGTTGAGCAGAGGGCGGCCAGGGTAGAACCGCATAGCTTTTTCTGCCGCCTCCGGATTGGTTGTGTCGATTGAGAGGGGGAGGCTGGTCTGTGGAGTCAGCAGGGAGATGATCTTTAGAAGTGTCTCCTCCTCGTTGATTCCAGGCATACCTGCGTTCACATCCAGTATGGCCGCCCCGGTGCTCTTCTGTTCCCGGGCAAAGGTCTGCACTGTGGTGAATACTCCCTCTTTAAGCTCTGCCTGGAGCTTTTTCTTACCGGTAGGGTTGATACGCTCACCGATTATACGCACCGGGCTGCCAGCTAAAGTTATCACTGCCTCACGGGCGCTTGATAGGGCAGCATAATCCGCCTCGTCCGCCGGCCGTGGGGTGCATCCTGCCATGCCGGTTGCCAGCTCCTTGATATGGTCCGGCGAGGTGCCGCAGCAGCCTCCCATAAAGTTCACTCCAGCATCTGCAAACTTGGCCGCATAGGTGCCGAACTCGACGCTTCCCATAGGGAATTTGGTCTTGCCATCCTCGATATAGGGGAGGCCGGCATTTGGTTTTGCAACCAGCGGTATATGGGCAATAGGCTTAAGACGCTGGATTATAGGGAGCATCTCGGCAGGACCTGATGAGCAGTTGCAACCGAAGGCGTGGACTCCAAGGCTCTGCAGTGTGATGAGTGCCGCCTCCGGAGTGGTTCCATTCAAGGTGCGCACAGTCGGCTCAAAAGTCATGGTTGTAAGGATGAAGTTTGGGCACATCTCCTTGATTGCGATTACCCATGCCCTGGTCTCCTGGATATCGATCTGGGTCTCTACAGCGAACATGTCGACGCCGCCGTCCAGAAGACCTTTTATCTGCCGCTTGAACATCTCGACAGCCTGGTCGAAATCAAGTTCTCCGAAAGGCTTTATGAACTTGCCGCAGGGGCCGATGTTTCCTGCTACCAGAACTGTCTTTCCCGCATTGTCGGCGCACTTGCGGGAGACAGAAGCGAGGCGGCGGTTCACCTCCTCGACATCATCGCAGCCATATTCCTGCAGCTTGTAGAAGTTGCCGCCGAATGTGGGGGTGTAGATTACATCGGAGCCAGAGGAGATATATGCGTTGTGGATCGCCTCCTGCACATCGGGGTGCTCCAGTGTCCAGAGCTCGGGGCAGACACCTGCCGGCATACCGCGCATCTGCAGCTGGGTTCCGGTTGCTCCATCCAGTATAAGAATCTTTTTGGAAAGAAGTTCATTTATCTCTGACACGCTCTTCATCATCTGACTCCTGTCATTGCAATGACTGATTTCTCAGGGACCAGCATACAGCTTTCGGTAAGGCGGATATCAAACTGCTCAAGGTGGAGAAGGGAATAGAATATACGCTGGTTCTTAAGGTCAAAATCCCCATATCCGGGGGAAAAACGCTTTTTGCTCACCACCCGGCTCTCATGCTTAAGCATAGTGGATGCATACTTGACTATCCACTCAAGGCCCCAGTCTGTTATCTCGCTGGCGGTGGCATCGAATATCACAGCTCTCTCTAAGTTTTTGGCTTTGAGCTCCTCGATTTTATCCATTATAGCCTTACCTGATGTGGCAGCCATTATAAGGGCAGATGTGGCGCTCCCGTTCAATTTCGCAGGGAGAGTCCCGGTTATGATATCCCCCGACTCAAGCTCTATCCCGTGCTCTGCCGGTTTGAAATTCTGGATAATATATGTCCCCTTGAGTGCGATATACCCGGCCGCTTCCTCTATTACACCCTTCACAGCATCCAGCTGACAGCTCAGCATAGTGCTGGTGGACTTCTTGTAGCCCAGGCGGCTTAAGATACGGGAATAAGGAATCTCAAAAGGTATATCCATGTCGCCAGTATGGCATATTTTTTAAAATAATGGTACTATTATTATATGAGAAAAATATTAAAAGGGATTCTTGGCATGTGTTTGTTCCTCTTGATGTGCATTCCATGCATCTCCCAGGAGGCTAAATTGAAAGATGGTTTATATGCAAAGATTATAACAGACAGGGGAGACATCCTCCTCTCTCTGGAATTTGAGAAAGTTCCTGTGACAGTAATGAACTTCACCGGTCTGGCAGAGGGAAAGATCGACGGCGGACAGGGAATTGGAAAGCCATTCTACGACGGGCTCAAGTTCCACCGTGTGATAAGCCAGGCAAACGGCGATCCTCAGGACTTCATGATCCAGGGCGGCGACCCGCGCGGCAACGGCACAGGCGGACCAGGCTACTCCTTCCCTGACGAGTTTGACATCAGCCTTAAGCATAACAAGCCGGGTGTCATCTCCATGGCAAACAGCGGTCCTAACACCAACGGAAGCCAGTTCTTCATCACTCACGTCCCAACCCCATGGCTTGACGGAAAGCATGCAGTTTTCGGACATGTTGTAGAGGGACAGAAGGTTGTGAACACAATCAGACAGGGCGATACAATCAAGAAGATAGAGATTATCCGCGTGGGCAAGAAAGCAGAGGCGTTCAAGAACGACGAGGCTACATTCAAGGCCGAGATCAAGGCTATGGCCGATAAAGAGGCTGCAAAGTTTGCCGCAAAGCGCGAGGCTGACGAGAAGATTATTGCAAAGAAGTGGCCAGATGCTATCAAGACTGAGTCCGGACTCCGATACATTGTACGCAGAAAGGGAACAGGCACCGAGTCTCCGAAATATGGACAGAAGGTCACAACACATTATCAGGGAATGCTCCTCAACGGCAAGTTGTTCGACAGTTCCTACATGAGAGGCCAGCCGCTGGTGTTCCAGGTTGGACAGGTTATCGAGGGATGGAACGAGGCTCTTATGGATATGAAGAAGAACGAGAAGCGTACTCTTATCATTCCTCCTGAGCTGGGCTATGGTGCTGCCGGAGCAGGCGGAGTTATCCCGCCATATGCTTACCTTGTATTCGAGGTTGAGCTTTTAGATTTCTAATTTGAGCTGCTCCGGTTAAGGAGAGCTTTCCTTTTTATCTCTGCCTGGTAGAGCAGGCATGAGAAGAAGGCCTGGATTTCGCAGTACACGATGTGTATGGAGCGGATCAGGCCTTTTTTATTCTTAGGAGTTCGGGCAAGGGCTGCGGTATGGACTCTTTCCCATGTGGCGAACACCTGTGGTATGAAGTTGATGGCCAAGGACAACGCTAAGGCAAAGTTCAGCTTTTTCACAAAAGGAAGCACTTTTGCAATTTTATTCTGGCCCCCCTCTAACGAATTTTTTATTTCCAGAGGCGAGGTTGTCTCGAACACAATCTGGGCCGCAACTGCGGTGATAAGGAAGCGGACTGTGTACAGAAGTCCTGCAGCAAAGGCATCCTTCAGGGGCTGGTTGAAGACCCGGAACAGTATCATCAGGGCACCTATGATAAGGACAAACTTGACCGGCTTGAATGATGTCCTGCTGCATCCCGATGCGAAGAAAAGCCCCAATGTAACGGCAAGACAAAGCCCAGTGCGGATAAGAAGCGATGGCTTGAGCACCGACTCAAGAGTGTCGTACATTCCCCCTGCAAAAGTGACAATGCACAAAATTATCAGGAAGAGTATTTTAAAGACGGCAGGGAAACGGTGTAGGGGAGTGTTCCCACGGCGATAAGCAAAGAGTGTCACAGCCAGATCATCTCCTCTATGGAAGGGCATGAGAGAAGGGGATTCCGTATGCCCCAGCCTTCCAGCTCTTTCTTAAGCCCGTCAGCAGGTGTGCCGTCGAACACCAGGTGCCCTTTATCAAGCACCATAAAACGGTCTGCCAGAGCCAGCACCTTCTCAAGCTCGTGGGTCAGCACCAACACTGTCTTTCCCTCTTCCTTAAGCTGCTTCATGATTGCGCACACCTGCTTAACCCCTGGCCAGTCCAGGTTCGCAAAAGGCTCGTCGAATATTATCAGTCTGCGGTCCATGGCCAGTATGCCGGCCACTGCCAGGCGGCGCTTCTCGCCCCCGGAGAGCATGCGGGCATAGGCCTCTCTCTTATTAACAAGACCAGTTTTCTCCAGCGCAGAATCGACCTTCTCCTTCACCTGCTCTTTTGAGAGGCCGCAGTTCTTCGCCCCGAATGCTATATCCTCCTCCGGGGTCTCGCCCAGAATCTGGGAATCTGCCTCCTGGAACACCAGCCCCGCCTGGCAGCTATTCAGTGTGATAGTGCCGGAGGTTGGCTCATCAAGGCCGGCGATAATGGACATGAGCACGCTCTTGCCGCTGCCGTTGGAGCCTGCGATTACAGCAAACTCGCCCCTGCGGATAGAGAAAGAGACATCCTGCAATGCCACAGTGCCGTCGGAGAATGTCCGGCCTACACCTTTCACTTCCAGCGCGATATTCTCTTCCATATCAGTCCTGCCTCAGGTAGTTGTTCACTATGTGCCTGAACTTCTTGGTCAGCATAACCATGAGGATTATCTTGATGATGTTGCCCGGTATGAAGGGAACCAGCACCGCTGCCATAGTCCTGCCGAACTCATAGCCGGTAAGCTGCATGAAGCGCACTATGCCGAAGGCGAAAAGGACAAAGGTGGCAACCAGGGCTGCAATAGTGATAATCACATAGGCAGCGGCGGTGCTGTGCTTTCTCCCCGTAGGCAGGAGGGCAGCCAGGAGAAGCCCGGCTGCCAGGGCCCCGGCAAGGTAGCCGATAAGGAAACCGCCGGTGGGGCCCGCCAGGATAACCTGGACTCCTGCCTTGCCGGTGAATACCGGCAGCCCGATGCACCCCAGCACCAGGAATATGACCACGGCGCCGGCGCCATACAATGGGCCGAGTATCATGCCGGAAAGCATAGCCAGCATATCCTGTATAGCTATCGGCACGCCCCCTGGAAGGGGAATCTGGATGAAGCATCCTGCCGAGATCAGCGCTGCAAAAAGGGCAGTGAGCACCAGTGGTGCCGATTTTTTCTTTTTCATTCTGTAACTCCTAGATGTACGATTTTATGAAGCTGCCGGTGCCGGGGAACATAAGCCTATCTCCCTTTGAGCCTGGTGTGGAGATAATGGCTGAGCCGAAGCTGTCCACCCCTCTGAAGATAACAGTTTTCCCGCTCCCCGCAAGGCGCATCCTGTGGCCGATGTCCAGACACAGCCTGTTCCATTCATCAGCCAGCCATGGCGACTCCTCGGCTGCCAGCTTCTCCTGCACCTTGAACTCATCCCAGAATTGGGTGAGTATCTCCTTCCTTGTTATTGGAGCCTCCCTGTGGAATATGGAGTCTGTCCCTTTAAGATGAGGCTTCCGGGTGATATTGATTCCTATGCCCAGATTGATCCAGGTGCAGATGTTGCCGCAGGAGGAGAGCTCCTCCAGAATGCCCACCACCTTGCCGTCAGCGGACCAGATGTCGTTAGGCCACCGGATGTAGAACTGCCTGCCTGTGATGCGGCGGAGCACTTTGGTCAGTGCCACCTGTGCAGCCATGGTCATCCTGCTGTGGCAGGCAAGTGGCAGATAATTCTTTGTTACCACAGTGAAGGCCAGACTTCCCCGGGTGGTGGTCCAGCTCTTGCCATGCTGGCCCACTCCATGGGTCTGCATGTCGGCAGTTATTATATGGGTCTCGCCCGGCTGGGCCTTGCCCGATTCTGCAATACGCCTTGCCTCGGCCATGGTGCTGGTGGTGGAGGCGAAGTGGGTGAACATAGCCTCGTCAGAGCCGAATTCCCATGGGTAGATGCTGTCGGCCAGATCCTTTGCCAGCCGGTAGCCTTTCCTGCTCACCTCGATGGTGTAGCCTGCCTCCTGCAGTCCCTGGACAGCCTTCCAGACTGCCACCCGGCTCCTCCCTGTCTCCTTGGAAAGCTCAACCCCAGATACAATATCAGGGCTTTCCCGAAGCAGTGTGAGGACTTTGCACTTGAGCGATTCTTTTTCGTTAACCATACTAAAAATATAGTTAACCAAATTGTTTATTGTGTCAAGGGCTTTAATGTGATACACTAAAAACAGAGGGAGAGAATGAAGACATCGGGAAGAATACCGCTTTCAGTACAAGTCATATACGGCCTCGGGGTCAGCTACGCAATCTTTGACCAGATATTTGCCCAGTGGGTGCTCACCTACTATCTGCCGCCCCAGAAGTTCAGTTTCCAGGCCTTTATGTCTCCGCTGTTCATTGCCCTTGCCCTTATAGTGTCCCGGTTTGTGGATATGGTCTCTGACCCTCTGGTAGGGTGGTGGTCGGACAGGACCAATACCAAGTGGGGTCGGCGCATTCCTTTTATCGCATGGGGTGCAGTACCGCTGGCGCTCAGCGCTATAGGCTTCTTCTTCCCACCTAAGTCTGGTGGCCTCGGCTCCTTTGCCTATCTGGCCGTCATCGGAAGCCTTTTCTTCATCTTCTATACAATAGTAGGAGCCCCATACAACGCCCTCATCCCAGAGCTTTCAGCATCCCGGGAGGACAGGCTCAACCTCTCAACATGGCAGGCTGTGTTCCGTCTGGTCTATACTGCTGTGGCTATGATTCTCCCTGGCATCCTGATTGCGACTTTAGGAAAGGGAGATGACGAGAAAGGGCTCCGTCTCATGGTCATCATACTGTCGCTGTTTGCTCTTGTGGGACTTTTCATCCTCTCATTCGGAGTGAACGAGAAAAAGTATTCAGGGGGTCAGCTCTCAGAGACAAGTCTTGGCAGCTCTCTCAAGATTATTTTCGGAGAAAGATCCTTCATCTGGTATCTCGGCGGGCTTACCTTCTTCTTCATCGGCTTCAATATCCTTAGGGCGACCATGAACTACTTTGTGGTGGACATAATGGGCAAGAGTCCCGCCATGATAACCCCGGTGTCGGCTCTCTTCTTCGGTACCTCAGCCCTCTTCTTCTATCCTGTGAAGAAATTCTCCTACAAGTTCGGCTACAGGCTTCCGATGCTCATATCGCTCCTTGCGCTGTTCTTCCTTAGCCGTGCTCTGGGAATGCTGGGGAAAGGGCTTCCAGTGAATGCAGGTTATGCTATCTTCACCCTGTGCGGAATACCGGTGGCAGGGGCGGCGTTCATCTTCCCCCAGGCTATGCTGAGCGAGATAAGTGCCTATGTATCATCAAAATCAAAGGAGAAAATCGGTGGCATTTTCTTCGGAATCCAGGGCTTCTTCCTAAAGATGGCTTTCCTTATTTCTATCGCGATCCTCCCTGCGATCTTAGTGTGGGACGGCTCGGTTCCTTTCATCGAGATGATGGTCACTGTGCCCAAGCAGCCGGAGGCGGTGGGAATCTACCGGAGCGCATTCACCTCCGGAATATGCTTTATCCTTTCGTTCATATGCTACTGGTTCTACAAGGAGAAAAAAGCTGATGAATGATGATATTAAAAAACAGATTGCACTTCTGAACAATCAGGCATTTGAATACTCTGAAAACGAGAACTGGGGGCAGGCTCTTGAGTGCTGCAACAAGGCTCTTTCCCTGTGCGCAGACCCGTCTGTCCCGGCATCGACCCGGGCGAGGGTGCTCTATAACAAGGCTATGGTTCTTATCAAGAAAGGGGAGGTGGACCGCGGTACAGAGATACTCAAGACAGCCTCGGACCTGGTGCCGGACGATGCCCATTTCCTTACCGACTGCGGTCTTTTATGCTACAACAACCAGTGCTTCTGCGAGGCTGGCTTCTACTACAGCATGGCAGAGCGGACCGGCCAGCTCTCGGGCGCTCTCCTGAACAACATAGGAGTGCTCAACTTCACCAACGGAGAGTACGAAAAGGCGCAGGAATACTTTGAGCGGGCCGTGGTGGCGGACTCGGGCAGCCTTGATGCGTGGTACAACCTGGCCGACACCTACGAGGTGCTGGGGGAAAAGGAAAAGTGCGAATTTGCCCGGCAAAGGTACTTTAATCTTGAGAAAAAATCCGATATAATCGGAGAAAAATAATTAAGGAGTCTAAGATGAATATTCTTATTTTCGGACCTAACGGAAGCGGCAAGGGAACACTTGGCGCAAAGATAAAGGAGAAATATCCAGTTGCACACATCGAGTCCGGTGCTATCTTCAGAGAGAACATCAAGGGTGGCACAGAGCTGGGAAAAGCTGCAAAAGCTTATATCGACAGAGGTGATCTGGTTCCAGATGAGATCACAATCCCGATGATCCTGGACAGACTTCAGAGAGATGACTGCAAGGGCGGCTGGCTCCTGGACGGTTTCCCACGGAACAAAGTACAGGCAGAGAAGCTGGACGAGGCTCTCAAGGCAAAAGGTATCAAGCTGGACTATGTAGTTGAGATCCTTCTTGACCGCCAGGTTGCAAAGAACAGAATCATGGGAAGAAGACTCTGCGCTAATGACAATAACCATCCTAACAACATCTTCATCGACGCTATCAAGCCGAACGGAGACAAGTGCCGTGTATGCGGCGGAGCTCTCTCTGCAAGAAACGATGACCAGGATGAGGCAGCTATCACAAAGCGCCATGACATTTACTACAACACAGAGACCGGCACACTGGCTTCTGCATACTACTTCAAGGACAGAGCTGCAAAAGACGGCTTCAAGTATGTGACACTTGACGGAAGCAAGAGCGTACCAGAGGTTCTGGCACAGATGCTTTCAGCACTTGCTTAATAGGTCAAATATTTAGGCAAAAAAAGCCACCCCAGTTCGGGTGGCTTTTTTTCTCTAATTGTTTATTGATTCCAGTTTTCCACCATAAGAGAACATTTATCTTCAAAAATCTTGAAATCCTTTTTATCGGATGTCACCAGAATCATGTTGTTCGCTATGGCAATAGAAGCGATCTGAGTATCCAGAATCGGGGTAGGGTGTCCTTTTGGGATAAGTCTCCCGGTTATGTCTGCATTCACTGCTGCAGCATGGTCATCGTAAGGGATGATGGGGAATGAGGGTTTCACATATTCATGCAGGAATAGATTCAGTTTTGTTTTTTTCCTCCCGGGCGGAAGGAGGGCGACTCCGTTTAAAAGCTCAAACCAGGTTATGCTGGTTATGGCACAGGTGCCGGAATGAAGCTCAAGGTTGCTCATAAGTTTCTCGTCAGGCTCTGGCTTTGTGACCTGCGAGATTATGTTTGTATCAAGAAGATAGATGTTTCTCAAAACAGATCCTCCTTTGTGGAATAAATCTCTTTATTCCGTTTCAGGGCATCTGTAAATTCATTATATTCCTTGGAGGTCAGCCCGCCGGTCTTCTGTTTCCAGTTGTTGAGCTGTTCGACAAAAGAGGGACGCCAGTTTCTCTTGAGCTGCTCATATTCTTCCAGACTCACTATTACCGCAGAGGTCTTCCCATACTTTGTGATTTCAATCACCTCGCCGTTTTCAGCCATGGTGACATATTCGCTCAGCTTTGCCTTTACATCGAAAAGTGGAACTGTCATATTGCCTCCCTGATATAGTCATAATATAGTCATAACTTGCAAAAATCAAGAGGCAAAAAAAACCACCCCGAGCAGGGGTGGCTTATTGTTGGCTTATAATGCCTTAAGCAGTTTTCTGCTTTTTGAAGGTCTTGATTCCCTCAATCACCAGAATAATAGCCAGGATAGTCATAGCAGCTGCAAAGAAGAACTGGAACCAGTGTCCCCACATCGGACCTGCAGCCTTGGCTGCGCCTGTGAAGATATTGATCTTTGCAATTACAGTGCGGATAAGCTGTGTCAGTGTTGCGGCCAGCATGAAGATGGTCGGGATGAAGAACATCTTGTTGTTCTTGCCTGCATTGCCAAGCCATGCCGCAACTGCCATGAGGGCGATACCTGCCAGAAGCTGGTTTGCTGCTCCGAAGAGTCCCCAGATCTGGGAAAGGCTGAGGCCACCCAGGATACAGCCGATAGCAACCATCAGCAGTGTTCCGAACAGTGGGAATGCCAGCACTTTGCGGATTCCTTTTGCATCTTTATATGTTTCCTCTCCTTCCTTGAGGAAGAGCTCTGTGAACATGAACCGGCTGAGACGGGTTCCTGTGTCCAGGGATGTGAGTGCGAATACAGATACAGCCAAAGTAAGCAGGGCGTAGATTGCATTCTTATCATCGACCAGGCCGAACATCTTTGCAATACCGGAAGCAAATGCTACCGGAGGTGCACCCTTGAATGCTCCATCCACGATGAATTTTCCGGATACCATACCAACAGCAATAAGGGAGATTACTCCCAGTGCGCTTTCGATAAGCATGGAGCCGTAACCGATAGCCTTGGCGTTCTTCTCGCTGTCCAGCTGCTTTGATGTGGTTCCTGTTGCGATAAGGGAGTGGAAGCCTGAGCAGGCACCGCATGCTACTGTGATGAACAGGGCAGGGAACATAGGTCCGATCTTTGTGCTCCAGCCTGTGAATGCAGGAAGCTCAAAGGTTGCATTGCCTGTGAATGCAGTCATAAGGATACCGATGAGAGCCAGACCCATCATGCCGTACAGCAGGAAGCTGGAGAGGTAGTCACGGGGCTGGAGAAGAACCCATACAGGGACCAGGGATGCAATTGTGATATATGCACCGATGAAGATGATCCATGATGTTCTGCTCATTGCGAATCCGATATTAAGACCCAGGATGACTGCAAATACAATTCCGATGAGACATACGATTGTCGCAGGGAGTATTCCCCAGTTGAGCCGGTTGGTAAGGTATCCATACAGGATGGCCAGAACTATGAACAGAAGTGATATCATAGCGGTGGACTGCTGTCCTGTAGGATTGAATACAACTCCGAATCTGCCGTCGGTGGAGAGGAATGTGCTGGCAACAACGTTTACGAATGATGCGATTACCAGAATAAGAACCAGGAGGGCGAAGATGATGAACAGCCTCTTGCTTGTCTTGCCCATGGAGGATTTGATGATCTCTCCTACAGATTTACCGTCGTTCCGGGCAGATGCAAACAGGGAGCCGAAGTCCTGAAGACCTCCGAAGAATATACCGCCCAGTACACACCATAGGAATACCGGTACCCAGCCGAATACTGCAGCCAATATAGGACCGTTGATAGGACCTGCTCCTGCGATTGATGAGAAGTGATGTCCCATCAGTACAACTGGTTTGGCAACAACATAATCCATTCCATCTGCCTTAACCTGGGCAGGTGTCTGTCTTTTCGGATCAATTCCCCACTGCTTAGCAAGCCATGAACCATAGAAGACATAACCGATGAAAAGCAGCACAATTGCAGCAATAATGATAAGTAATGCTGTCATATTCCCTCCTTTTAGAAATTCTTTATAATGTGCTGACAAGCTTCTTTAGACTTTTGCCCAACCTGTTGCATACAATCCGGCCCGAAGAAATCTCGTAAGCCAATAACCTGAAGTTGCTCCAGCCATGAAGGCTGAAAAAATAGGATTTTGAATGCTTTATACGGCTGACCTCCTTGAAGGCTGTCTCTTCTATAGTATCTGCGATTATGATCAGAGCAACATCGGAATTCCTGTGGCCACTTCCTGGATGCACCCGGGAAAGCCCTTCCTTCCATGCGGCACCCGCCAATTCCTCAAGACGGTCAGATGTAAGGTTATCCTCCTCTGCAAAAAAGACATATTCATGGGAATCGATATCCGCAATATGGGCAGCGCGAGTAAGAAAGTATTGCTCGGAATGGGAATGGAACTCTGCCTCGGCTTTGAACATGGAATGGGCAGCTGTTCCTGGTTCTCCTGCCTTTACATTGTAATAACGTTCGAACGAATGTAAAAGGGTCTCTAGGACACCATCTTTTTCCATATTTACTACATAAATATTGTGTCATTTCTTGCAATGTTGTCAAGAAAAAAGTTTATTTATAACAGAATTTTCATAAGGATTTCTATTGACAACAGATTATATTTCGGTGTAGAAAAAAAATAACAAAACCTATTAAAGGCTACGAAGGGAACAAGTAGCTTCTATGGATACTGAAAAGAGAGTTGCCGGGTGGTGAGAGGCGCACAGTTACTGGAAGTGAATACATCCCGGAGCCGCGTATCGAAACCGTCAGGGAGTAGGTTACGACGGGTGTGCCCGTTACAGCGCAAGGGTATAACCACACGTTGTGTGACGTACCTGAAGAGATTGCCACTGCGAGGTGGTGATGAATAGAGGTGGTACCGCGGAAATATCCGCCCTCTTGATCGGGGGCGTTTTTTTTTGCCTCCGGATGATGCAGACTTTGTGTAAGGAGGAAAAGTATGAATGCAAAAGTTGTAAGCGTCATTATGCTGCTGGTCTTCTTTGCTGTGATGATTGCCGTGGGCTTCATTACCAGGAAAAGGGCCGCTTCTGTGGATGGATTTGTTTTAGGTGGGCGCACTGCCGGCCCGTGGATTACCGCATTTGCCTTTGGTACCTCTTATTTCTCGGCAGTTATCTTTGTAGGATATGCAGGACAGTTCGGCTGGAACTTCGGTCTTTCAAGCACCTGGGCCGGTCTGGGAAACGCCTTTATCGGCTCGCTCCTGGCTTGGAACATTCTGGGACGGCGTACCCGTATCATGACCCAGCATATCGATGCCAAGACTATGCCAGACTTCTTCGGCAAGCGTTTTGACTCTGTCCCGATGAAGGTTGTGGCTTCCGTAATAGTCTTCATCTTCCTTATTCCATACACATCATCTCTGTACAATGGTCTCTCCAGCCTCTTCGGCCTGGTGTTCCATATGCCATACTGGGTAGTAATAGTGATGATGGCAGCCCTCACCGGAATCTATGTGATCTTCGGCGGCTACATGGCTACTGCCATCAACGACTTTATCCAGGGTATAATCATGCTCTTCGGTATCTGCGCAGTAATCGGATCTGTACTGAGTGCAAACGGCGGTCTTCTTGCTGCAACCCAGGCTCTCTCAGCAGTAGAGGCTAAAGGATGGTCCGGCGGCGCATTCACATCGTTCCTGGGCCCTGATCCTCTGGCACTTCTTTTTGTAGTGCTCCTGACATCACTTGGTACCTGGGGACTGCCTCAGATGGTGAATAAGTTCTACGCCATCAAGAGCGAGGATGATATCCAGAAAGGAACTATTATCTCCACACTGTTTGCTATTGTAGTGGCCGGCGGATGTTACTTCCTGGGCGGTTTCGGACGGCTCTATGCAGATAAGATCATGTACCAGAAAAACGGGGTGACTCCTCTGTTCGATACAATAGTTCCAGCTATGCTGGCAACACTGCCGGCCCTGGTTATCGCTGTGGTTATCGTGCTGGTGCTCTCTGCATCCATGTCCACACTCTCTTCTCTGGTGCTCACATCAAGCTCCACATTCACACTGGATGTCATCGAGCCCCTCTCCAAGAATAAGATGGGAGAGAAGAAGAAAGTCTCCGTAATGCGTGTCTTCATCGTATTCTTCATCGTAGTCTCCGCATACCTGGCTATTGTGAAGGATGCACATCCTGAAATCACTTTCATCGCGCAGATGATGGGTGTATCCTGGGGTGCTCTGGCTGGATCATTCCTGGCTCCGTTCCTCTATGGACTCTACTGGAAGGGAACTTCACGGGCAGCCTGCTATGTCTCCTTTGCCTTCGGCTGCGGCCTTATGATTATCCAGATGTGGGTTTCTCTGGGCGGCGTAGATATCTCTGGATGGGCTCCGGTATGCCGCTATCTCTTCGCATCCTCTGTCCGCTCCGGTGTTATAGCCATGGTGGGTGGCCTTGTGATTGTCCCGGCGGTGAGCATCTTCACAAAGAAGCAGGACAAGGCACAGCTGGAAGAACTTTTCTCCTGCTACGAGGAGAAGGTTACCGTTGCCAAGAAAGAGGCTCTGGACTGATTGTAAAAGTGGGGCTGTTGTTATATACTTTCCCCGTTGCACAGAGTGCAGCGTTTTGAATGTTTTTGCATAAGGGGTGTTCTTATGAGTAGAATGGTTGGAACTGTTTCTAGAGGTCTTCGTGCCCCTATCATCCGCGAAGGTGATGATCTGGTTAAGATTGTCACAGAGACTGTTCTTGAGGCTTCTAAACAGGAAGGATTTGCGGTAAAGGACCGCGATGTTGTGGCTATGACCGAGGCTATTGTAGCCCGCGCTCAGGGTAACTATGCTACAGTTGCCGATATTGCTGCAGATGTAAAAGCCAAGCTGGGTGGCGGAACTATCGGAGTTGTATTCCCGATTATGAGCCGCAACCGTTTTGCAATCTGTCTCCGGGGTATTGCTTCCGGCGCCAAGAAAGTTATTGTTCAGCTTTCATATCCTTCTGATGAGGTGGGAAACCATCTTATCGACGACGATCTGGTTGAGGCAAAGGGTATTGATCCATATACTGATGTGCTCGACGAGAAGAAGTACCGGGAGCTGTTCGGCTATACAAAGCATCAGTTCACAGGTGTGGACTACATTGATTATTATAAGCAGCTGATCGCCGAAAGCGGTGCAGAGGCAGAGGTTATCTTTGCCAACAATCCTAAGGCAATCCTGCAGTACACAAAGGATGTTATCTGTGCCGACATCCACACACGGGCACGGACCAAGAGAGTCCTCAAGGCTGCCGGCGCAGAGCGGGTATTCGGCCTTGATGAGATTATGAACGCTCCTGTAAACGGCAGCGGATGCAATGAGAAATATGGTCTTCTTGGCTCCAACAAGGCTACAGAGGATAAGGTTAAGCTTTTCCCAAGAGCATGCCAGAACCTGGTTGAAGATATACAGAAAGCTCTGTTCAAGGCTACCGGCAAGAATGTCGAGGTCATGGTATATGGCGATGGAGCTTTCAAGGATCCTGTAGGAAAGATCTGGGAGCTTGCAGACCCAGTTGTATCTCCTGCACACACAGCAGGACTTGCTGGAACTCCTAACGAGCTCAAGCTGAAGTACCTGGCAGACAACGACTTTGCTTCCCTTGAGGGAGATGCCCTTAAAGAAGCTATAAAAGAGGAGATCCGCAAGAAGGATGGCAACCTGGTGGGCAAGATGGTTTCCGAGGGAACCACTCCACGGCAGCTTACAGACCTTCTGGGCTCTCTCTGCGACCTTACCTCAGGCTCAGGCGACAAGGGAACTCCTATAGTTTACATCCAGGGTTATTTTGACAACTATACTACCGAGTAAAAAGGCAAAGCGCCTCTGTCTGCGCCTTATGGAAGCCCTAGACAGTGGGGAGGAGAAGCTCCCCCTGGATGGAGAGGGGAAGATGCTGGGCATCTTGGCCTGCGACGACGCGGATGGAAATAGGGTAGTACTCAAAGCTTTTTCAGGGCAGGTTGGCGGCCAGTGGGTTATCCCAGGCTGGTGCGAGCCTGCCTTTTCTGTTTCCGAATTTAACGCAATTCTTGAAGAGGCTGACCGGCAGGTGAAAAGGCTGGCTCTGGCAGGCGAGGATAGCCGCGAAACCTCATCCGAGGCAATGCGGCAGCTCTTTGGCCTCTACCGCATCCACTGCATAGACGGCTCGGTAAAGACTTATTCCCAGATTTTCGGCGATACACTGCCCCCTTCCGGCACCGGTGACTGCGCCACAATAAAACTGCTTGACTGCGCTTTCAAGAACCGCCTTCAGCCTGTAAGCATGGCCGAGTTCTACTACGGCGGCCAGACGCCGTCCGGCACCAGGGAGTCCTGCCAGTTCTATCCCCCGTGCGAGGAGAAGTGCAGGCCCCTCCTTAAAGAGATGCTGGGGCTGGACATCCTATATCTGGATCAGGAGATAGTGGTGGTGAACAAGCCGGCAGGGCTTCTGTCAGTGCCAGGGAAGGGGCCTGATAAGCAGGACTGTGTGGTGAACCGGGTAAAAAGACTTTTTCCAGAGTGCATAGAAAACCCTTCTGTGCACCGGCTTGATATGGATACCTCCGGCATCCTGGTGCTGGCCCTTACCAAAGAGAGCCAGCGCTTTTTATCCATGGAGTTCGAAAGCCGCCGTGTCCATAAAAAGTATACAGCTCTGCTGGATGGTATACTCCGCAGCTCAGGCGGCGCGCTGGCTCTCCCGTTCCGGCTGGACCCGGAGAACCGGCCATATCAGGTCTACGACCCGGTGCAGGGGAGGATGTGCATAACGCTGTGGAAGCGGCTTTCGGTCTATGATGGCAAGACTCTGGTGGAATTCACACCCCTCACCGGCCGCACCCACCAGCTCCGGGTCTCAGCCGCAAGCCCCAAGGGGCTTGGCACTCCGATAGTAGGCGACCGGCTCTATGGTACAAGAAAAGAGGGGCAGCGCCTTATGCTTCACGCAGGATACATAAGCTTTACCCATCCGTGGTCAAAAGAGAAAATAGAATTTAAAGTAGATGCACCCTTTTAAATCTTGTCGATAAGGATAGAGCACTTGCCCGAAGGAATCGGCAGCCGCTTCTTCTGTCCACCCAGTATATTGATGGTGAAGTAGTAGAGCTTCTCAGACTCCATCCGCACTTCCCAGCCACGCCCGCTCTTGTTCACAAGGATGGTGATCATGTTCCGCTTAAGGGAAAGATCCTGTATTCCCATGATCTCAAGCAGAGGGATAATCCAGTCTACAGTCTTGCGTGGCAGGCTTATATCCAGACCGATCACATTCTCTATCATCAGGGTGATTGTGGAGAGGGCAGCATAGGAGAGGAACCGTTTCCTAGGGAAGTTCTTTTTACCTTCCCATTTGGATGCAACTCCTGTTATAGGGGAGTAGGCCTCGTACAGCTCTCCAGGCTTGTTGCTGTCTGGATTAAGGGCATCGAGCATGAAGTAGAGGTGCCGGATAGCACATTCCCGTGCAAATTCATGTCTGTCATATTTCTCAAGCCCTTTTATAACCATGAATGTAAGGTGAGGATATACAGAACCGCAGAATCCTTTTCCGTTCGGATTATATGCCTTTGAATCGGTTGCCAGCGATGGGAATGGGTTTTCGGTGTTGAAAGGGCCATCCATAAGCTTCTGCACCAGTGCCTCTACCTTGTCCTCGCTCGGAATCTGGGCCAGCATAGTCCAGTAGGAAGCCAGGGTCTTTACCTTAACCTTCTCCTCGCTCCGGTTCAGGTCGTAGTAGAACTGATCCTCATCATCCCACATAAGGGCATCGATACGGGTCTTGAGGGAATAATATTTTTTCTTATATTTGAAACTGATTTCTTTATCATTCAGAATGTCACCTATAGCTGACATATAATAGGCGTTAAGGGCCATCTGAGAATTAAAATCAATTAAATATGCTGCTTTTTCCCTGGGAGAATTATCCATCTGGGCCACTGCCAGCGGGGTTTTAAACAGTCCATTCTTCTGCTGGAATTTGGTCTCGATCCACTCATAATATCTCTCAAGGACAGGAATTATTTCTTTAAGTCGCTTTTTCAGACCTACCTTGTGATAAATATTGAACTCTGCCCAGGCAAACAGAGGGGGGTATAGGCATTCAGGGTTGTCCCTGGTAAATACAGCCTTGCCATCGGTCTCGCTGTAGACTCCCCTTATTGCGCCTGAGTCTTCCTGCTTGTTATAGAAGTTGTCCAGCGCCGGAACCGGCGAATATGTAGAGTTGCTGTATACTAAAAAGAATGTGGATAGACATGCTTCGTACTGATTTATAGTCGTACTTTCTGGATAACAGTAATACTTGCTCTGGAATCCATTCTTCTTGTTGCCTTTTTTCCAGAAATCTCCAAGCCACAGCCATGTTTTGTTGTAAATGTCCACGAAGTCCTGATCATAGAAGTGGATAACCGGAAAACCTGTTTTAATCACTTTAACTCCCTTAAACCACTAGAGAAAACAAAATAGTTATATGCTTTAACTATATTACACCCATTATCTTTATTCTGTCAAATTTTTTTATTATTTTTATTGACATTTTATTATTTACTACATACTTTGCAGGTATGACTACTGCCAATTTTGCTGAAAAAATGCTTAAAATTGACCCCGAAACCCTGAAAAAACGGAACATTTTCATCAAGTTCATTGTGGCTGATGGGAAAGTTATATTCGATCCAGAGCTCTTCATCTACTTTGAGAAACAATATGGAGAGGACAGTCTGTACCACAAGGATATTGCAGGTGCACATAACATAGACCTGAGCAAAGTGCAGGGGGGTGCCTTTGTGGGAGTGGGTGACAACGAGGTGAAGGTGTCAGGATTCAGCACCCAGTTCGGCGGGGTAGAGGATTACAAGGATGAGGTCAGGGCCTACTTTGAAGGTTATTTTGACTGTCCTGTGGCGGTGGAGGTCTGATTTTGGAGTTTAAGGATCCATCTGTGAAGGCCAGAATGGAGCAGGCTGATAAGCTGACCAAAGAGATATTTGGCAATAAAGTCTTTATCCGGGGCATAATCGAGTTTTCCAACTGCTGCCGGAAGAACTGCAACTACTGCGGTATCCGCAGGGGCAACACCAGCGTGGTGCGCTACCAGATGACTCCCGACGAGATTGTGGCCAAGGCGGCAGAGAACCTGAAGCATGGGATCAAGACTATAGTGCTCCAGTCCGGTGAAGATCTTTCCTACACTAAAGATATACTGGTAGATATTATTAAACGGATCAAGGCTCTGGACCCTGAGTGTGCCATAACCCTATCCATCGGAGAGCGTACCGAGGAGGAGTATAAGGCATTCAAAGATGCAGGGGCCGACCGTTTTCTGCTTAGGTTTGAGACTGCCGACCGGGCTCTGTTTGAGAAGTTGCACCCAGACGATGACTACGATTACCGTATTGAGACAATAAAGACCCTGAAAAAACTGGGCTACGAAGTGGGTTCCGGCTTTATGTTCGGAATACCAGGGGAGGCCCCGGACTCTGATGACCAGAATATAGCCCTGCTCAAGGAGCTCGGGGTGGCTATGGTTGGCTGCGGCCCCTTCATCCCGGCGGAAGGAACCCCCATGGAGGGTTCCGGTGTCCACGCTGACCTTGAGCGGTGCCTCGATATCTACGCCAAGGTGCGCCTGGCTATGCCAGAGGTCAACATTGCGGCTGCCACCGCTCTGGATGCCGTGGACAAGGGAGCGCGGAAGCTCTCCCTCTCCGCCGGTGCAAATGTAGTGATGCCTAACACCACACCGCCAAAGTATAAAGACAACTATTCTATTTATGAGAGAAAAGGAAAACTGGACGATAATATCGCCGACGCCAAACTTCTTGGCGCCGAACTTGAAAGGCTGGGGTACACCCCGATGTGGAACCAGCGGGGCGACTCCAGAGTAAAGTAAAAATTATCCGATAAGCCGTACAGCGATAACGCCTTCAGCAGCCTTCAGTTTGGTTGTAACCTCTGCCATAAGCTCGTCTGTCACTTCGCTGTCAATCTCGATGATGTTGTATGCATAGCCGTTCTTGTTCTTGTTGATGAACTCGGCTATGTTGATCTTTTCCTCTGCCATGATAGCAGTGAGCTGACCGATTACGTTAGGGATATCCTTGTTGATTACGCAGATTCTCTTCCGGCCTGTGAACGGCATGGAGCAGTTAGGGAAGTTCACAGAGTTCTTGATGTTTCCGAACTCCAGGTAGTCCTTGAGCTGCTGTGCTGCCATTGCGGCGCAGTTGTCCTCGGCCTCTTCGGTGGATGCTCCGAGGTGCGGAACGCAGATTACATTCTTCATGCCGATAAGCTCAGCATCTGGGAAGTCTGTCATATAAGTTGCGATTGTTCCGTTCTCGATTGCAGCCTTAAGGTCTTCATTCTTTACCAGTCCGCCACGGGCGAAGTTAAGGAGCACTGATCCCTTTTTCATGATCTTGAACTTGTCTGCATTGAACATTCCCTTGGTGCCGTCTGTCAGAGGAACATGTACTGTGATATAGTCGGATTCTGCGATCAGGTTGTCCAGGCTTATTGCCTTCTTGATATCTCTGGAAAGTCCCCATGCGGCATCGACAGAGATGTATGGGTCGCTTCCGATTACATTCATTCCAAGTGCAGATGCGCTGTTTGCAACCATAACTCCGATAGCTCCAAGGCCGATTACACCAAGTGTCTTTCCCTTGATCTCGTGACCTACAAACTGTCCTTTGCCTTTCTCAACCAGCTGTGGAACCTCATCGCCCTTGTCTGCCAGTGTCTTGCACCAGTCAATTGCAGGGTTCATGTTTCTGGAGGCGAGGAGCATAGATGCGATGACCAGCTCCTTGACGCTGTTTGCGTTTGCACCTGGTGTGTTGAATACAACAATACCTTTCTCGGTGCACTTGTCTATAGGAATGTTGTTCACTCCTGCGCCGGCCCTTGCCACTGCAAGGAGGGATGCGGGCAGCTCCATATCGTGCATCTTGAAGCTTCTGAGGATGATTCCGTCCGGATTTGTCATCTCGGAAGCGGTCTCGTACTTGTCTCTCTCCAGCAGGTGGAGTCCTGCGAGTGAAATCTTATTGAGGGTCTGAATCTTGAACATATCAGTTCTCCTTTGCGAATTTTTCCATGAATTCAACCAGTTTCTTCACACCTTCCAATGTCATTGCATTGTAGATGCTGGCTCTCATTCCGCCTACCAGACGGTGTCCGCCCAGGTTTGCAAGTCCGGCTGCCGCAGCCTCTTTCACAAACTTCTTGTTGATTGCATCTGCCTCTTCGCCTGTGTACTTGGTCAGGAAAGGAACATTCATGAGGGATCTGCTTCCCTTGGCTGCAGTTGCGTGGTAGAAGTCGCTGTTGTCCAGGTAGTTGTACAGATAATCTGCCTTCTCGTGATTCCGTTTGCCCATTCCCTCGGCTCCGCCGTTCTTCTCGATCCAGTTGAGAACTTTGCCTACAACATAGATTGCATAGCAAGGAGGTGTGTTGTACATGCTCTCGCCGTCAACGTGGGTCTTGTAAGAAAGCATGGAAGGTGTTCCAGCCAGCGGTGTCTCGGTGATAAGATCATCTCTGATGATAACCAGTGTGACTCCTGCAGGTCCCAGGTTCTTCTGTGCTCCTGCGAAAAGGAGGCCGAACTTGGTCACGTCCAGCGGCTCAGAGAGGATGCAGGAGGAGATATCTGCAACCAGTGGAATGTCACCTGTGTCTGGGATATACTCATAGTGGGTTCCCATGATTGTGTTGTTGAAGCAGATATATACATAATCGTAGTCGCCTGTCACCTTCTCTACCCGTGGGATATAGCTGAAGCCCTTGTCCTCGGAAGAAGCGATCTCGTCCACTGTGATGAACTTCTTAGCCTCTGCGGCAGCCTTCTTAGCCCAAACTCCGGTGCGGATGTATGCAGCCTTCTTGTTCTTGATTCCCAGGTTCAGTGGAACCATTGCGAACTGTGTGGAACCGCCTCCCTGGAGGAAGAGGATCTTATAGTTGTCAGGCACGTTCATCAGCTTTCTTACCTTAGCCTCTGCCTCGGTGATGATAGGTTTGAATGCGGCGCTCCGGTGGCTCATCTCCATTACAGACTGGCCTGTCCCGTTGTAGTTGAGCATCTCTGCAGCACATTCCTTAAGCACTTCTTCTGGCAGGCAAGATGGACCTGCGGAAAAATTGTAAACTCTATCCATTTTTAAACTCCTTTTTCCAAATCTGGTATCATTGCTGTCAGAAACCGTAATTCTTCTGCAAAATGGACATTCCTGACCGCTATATCCTTATCCCCTAAAATGGCGGGGGAAAAGTTCAAGATTCCTTTTATGCCTCCCTCTTTCATCCGCTGCATCGTAATCTCGGCAGCCTGGGCAGGTACGGCAATTATTCCCAGGTCTATCCTAAGCTCCCTTATCTTGTCTGCCATCTCGTAGGCAGGGAAGAGGGGAACCTCCGACTTCATCACCTCTATCTTGTTGATGTTGGTGTCAAAGCCGGCCACAATTATGTACTGGCCACCCTCCTGCACCGGGTTCTTTATAAAGGAAGACCCCAGAAGGCCGATTCCAGCCACGCAGACCCTCAGGGGGGCGTCGAAGTTGAACAAGCCCTTGATGAAGTCCAGAAGCTCACCGGCCTTATACCCGGCGTTGGAGCTCTTAAGCTTGCCGGCCACGCTCAGATCCTTGCGGATAGTGTGGGCCGGTATGTTCACCAGCTTACCCAGTTTGGAGGAGGAGAGAACTGTCTCCCGGTCCATCCCCAGGAGTACCCTGTATATCAAACAGAGCCTGGAAACTGTCTGGACTGGCAACTGAACGCTCACCCTCTAACCTCGGTTGTGAAATTTTTCACAAGTATAAATATATTGATTTCTGGACCCTATGTCAATATGTTTTGAAAGAAATCTTAACATTCTTTGAAAAATTATGTTATAGTAGGGATAATGAGGCGGTTTACCCTATCTTTTCTATTCTTATTGTTGCTCACCCAGATGTTGTGTGCTGACGACGGTCAGGCTAAAAACTATATGATTTCTGTTCAGCTTAAGGAAGGGCACGGCAAGGTGCGGATAGAGTTCACTGCTCCCGACAGGCACCGGATCTATACCTACAGGAACCTTAAGGATAACACCGTTACCTTCTACACCTCTTCAATCGGCTTTATCCCCGCCGATATCACAGTGCAGCAGTTTGATACAGGGCTGGACATGGTTGATACTCTCGAGATGAAGGAGATTCCTTTGGATGGAAAAGCTCCTATGAAGGCGCTGAGTGCAGACTTCAAGCAGATTCTTGAGAACAATCCTGCCCAGTGGCGTTATTCGGATTGGGAAGTTTATTCCTGGGAGAGTTTTCCTGGAATTTTCATAATAGACTTTCAAAACTTGAGCATTCAGAGCCACATGCTCAAACGCCTCTCCTATTTTGTGGAGAAGAAGGGATATACTGGCAAGATCCACAACTTTGTCCGCCTTTACGGAAAGACAGACTGGAATGCCCACAACTATAAGGCGAAGGATCTGGCAGCTTTCTTTACCGAGGCACAGCGGAGCGGAGCCCTCCTTACCTCTGCCGAAACCTACCTTAGGGAGCTGCTGGTTGCCAATGGAATAATAGAAAAGAATGGAGCAGGGTATTCCGGCGGCGAGGATAAAGGAATAGTCTCGGTCTCCCAGGAGAGCACACCCCATGTGCGCGCCATGCTGCTGACACACGAAGGGTACCACGGTCTTTTCTATGCAGCACCGGGGCTTAAGGATCTGGTGTATGACCTTTGGGAGAAGCTGGCACCAGAGGCTCAGGAGATGTGGATAGAGTATCTGCGGACTGCAGATGTATGGAACTACGATTATGAGAACGGCTATCTGCTTCGGAACGAGATTCTTGGCTACCTGATGCAGCAGAAGGATTTCGGCGAGTATTTCGACAATATGATGTTCCCCCGCCTTTTAAAGAGGAGTCCAGGCAATGCAGAGCTCTTCAGACAGAACCATGATGTGGCCCGGGAGGCCTTCCTGGATATGGCTGGCAAGATAGGAACATTTCTGCTGGATAATTTCAACCTTTCCCCGGGAAACCTCTCCTACATGCGGGAAGTACGGCCGTAACTGCACAGCTCCTTTAAAAGACATTTATCGCACTCAGGTTTCCGGGCATGGCAGCATTCCCTGCCGTGGAGGTTTGCAGTCATGGAGAACCGGTACTGCTTCTCTGGAGCCAGGATTTTCCTTATATCGGCCTCAACCTTGTCAGGTTCTGTATTTTTAGTCAGCCCCAGCCGGTAAGTGACCCGCTTGAAGTGGGTGTCCACAATCACAGCAGGCTGGTCAAAGACTGTGCCCACAACCACATTGGCAGTTTTGCGTCCAACTCCGGGCAGTTTGACAAGCTCTTCTATAGTATCTGGAACAACGCCGCCATACATATCCAGAAGCTTCTGAGATGCAGCCTTTATATTCTTTGCCTTGGCATGGAAGAATCCTGTGGCATGTATCAGCTTCTCAAGGACCGGGATCTCGGCTTTTGCCATTTTCTCTGGAGTGGGGAACTTGGCGAACAGGGCAGGAACCACGCGCATCACCTGCTCGTCGGTGGTCTGGGCACTCAGTATCACAGCGATAAGCAGCTCGAAGTTGCTTCTGAAGTGAAGAAACTGGATTTCAGGGGGATAGTGGGCATCCAGAGTATCTGCAATAAGTTCGGCTTTTTTCTTAATATTCATACAAAAATAAAATATCATTTATATCTTGACCGTGTAAAGTTAAATCTTTATACTATGCTCTGTATCGGAATGTGGCCCAGTGGCTAGGGCACCTGGTTTGGGACCAGGGTATCGTGAGTTCGAGTCTCACCATTCCGATATTT
>JAGCGL010000106.1 GCA_017649605.1 Spirochaetia bacterium | reverse complement strand
CTCTGCCAGGTATGACTCGGCCTCTTCCCTTGTAATGTCAATGCCGTTATCTTTTGCCAGGGCAATCAGATCATCAGCAGTTTGACACATTGCTGCTTTTGCAAGCATCTCTTTTGTCATTTTTGTCTTATCAATTGGCATAAGTATTTCCTTTAAGCTTTAATATATTTTTTTTGAGCTAGGCTCCTCAGCCTGGAACATAGCTGCTTCATTCAGCATCGCTTTTGTCAACTTTGTCTTATCTATTGGCATATAATCATCCTACATTTATATAACTCGGGCATGCCTGACCATAATTCTCGCATAGATTATAGCCACCAGCCACCTTTTCCAAAGCCTTGCTGTCAAGCTCAACATTATCAAGCTCTGAAAGGTAAGCCTCGGCCTCGGCCTTTGTGATCTCCATTCCTTCTGTCCTTGCAAGTGCTACCAGTTCGTCGGCAGTCTCGCAATTTGCTGCTTTTATAAGCATTGCATTTGTAAGTTTTATCTTGTCGATTGGCATACTTACCTCCTATTAATATAAAAATCCTAAAAGCCAGACCGGTATAAGACGGCCTGAGCCGATCTCAATGTCATCGGCAATTATATAAGAATTGCCCTCATCCTTTGCCTGCTTCTGCTTCCTGTTACCGCTGCACATCTTGAATGTGTGCCGGTCATCAACCAGGAAATCCCCGGAAGCAGTCAGCTTTATATCATGGTCCTTCTTCAGCTGGTTCAGAACAAATGTCTCAAGGGAATCGGAAGGTGCCGCCTCATAGTCCATCAGGTCATGCATAAGGTTGGAGTTCTCAAGGTACAGCCTGTCGGGCTTTACAAGAGATCCGGTTCCCCGCGCCCCTTTATAGAGCAGCACTATAAGGTTTCCCTCCTCCAGGTGCTTTAAATAAGAGAGCAGTGTCTGCCGGGCAACTCCTATATGAGAAGCAAGGGAGGCCACATTGGGCACGCATGGGGAAGCCTTGCTTATGACGGCCAGCAGCTTGCGTATCTTGGGGATGGAAGATGTTTCCATATTACGCAGGATAGGAAGCTCTATATCCAGGATCATGTTGATGGTCTCATTCATACGGCTCAAGTAGTTCTTCTCTCCCAGTATGAAGAAGGGATAATAGCCCATCCTGAGGTAATTGTCGAAATATTTGAAGGGCTTTATCTCGGAGGCAAGCTCTGCAGAGATCTCCTCGGTGCGGGTCAGGATATCCTCAAGGGAGAATATGGGGTATTCCCTGTTGGTGTTGAAAGCAAGGTATTCCCTGAAGGAAAGGCCCTGCATATCATAGGTATGGGCCTGATTCTCAAGGAGAGATGATCCGGCATATACAATGGAGAGTCCCGGGAAGTTGTCATGGAGACTTTTCACAGCCTGATCCCACTTGGGATACTTATGGACCTCGTCCAGGAAAAGATGGGTTCCACCCCGCCGGGTGAACTGCTCCGCAAGGTGGGAAAGTGAATTGTCAGCGAAATAAAGGTCGTCCAGGCTGGCATAGAGTGCCCTGCTGTAATCTTCCTTGAAGGCCTTCTTGATATGCTGGAGCATGAGGTTGGACTTGCCGACCCCTCTGGGCCCCCGTATGCCGATGAGGCTGGATTTCCAGTCGATGTTCTGCTCCAGGCTCCTGACAAAGGCTGTCTTGGTGAATGCTAATTTATTTCTGTAATGCTCAAATAACCTTTCCACAATTTGAGTTTACAATATCATGTAATTTTTGTAAAGTCTATTTTACAATTTTTGAGAATTTTTCAGTATAGATCTGAACAGTGGGTACTGTCGTACCAGCACTTGCCACCGCAATCCATATAACAGGATCCACCGCCTGCTATCTTATCCAGGGCTTTGCTGTCAAGCTCAAAATCCTCAAGCTCTGCCAGATATGACTCTGCCTCAGGCACAGTAAGCTCTAAACCGGCATTCTTTGCCAGCTCAACAAGCTCCTCCGGGGTCTTGCAATCCTTTGCCTTCTTGATCATTTCGGCAGTGAGCTTTGATTTGTCAATCTTCATGATTCCCCCTCTTGAGTAAAAATATAAAGTAGCCTATTCCTGCTGTCAATTGTGAAGAAAAATATAACAAAAAATTATCAATATTACCATTTCCAGCTGAGGGTCATGCCGTGGCCGATGGGCAGCATGGTGGAGAAGAAGCGCTTGTCGGCGAATATCTGCCTGTTGTACCGGTCCATGTGGCGCCCAAGGTTCTCCCTTATATTCTGGCATACAGGGAACATGGTGTCGTCTGCCACTATTATGCCGCCCTTCCTGACCAGTGCGGCAACATCCTCGTAGATTACGGTGTAGATGTACTTGGCGCAGTCCTGGAACACTATGTCGAACTCAAGATTCTGCTCCCGCAGCATGCGCACTGCCTCGTCGGCATCGGAGTGAATCATGGTTATGGTGTCCTTGAGTCCCGACTTCTCTATATTCTCGCAGGCCTCGGTCCAGGTCCTCGGGTGGTTGTCCACTGTATAGAGCATTCCATCCTGCTCCTTTAAGGCCTCTGCAAGCCATATCGCAGAGTTTCCCACGCCGGTCCCAAGCTCAAGCACCCTCTTGGCCCCTGTCATCTTGACCAGGAAGGCCAGAAACCGCCCTATCTCGGGCTCAACCGGCGCCTGGATGTCGTCCCGCCCCTGGTTACCGTAATAAATCTCCTTATTATGCCGGTTGGTGAACTTCACAAACTGGTCAAGATACTCCTGGAAACCTTTCTCCATCACATCTCCTTGACTTTTCCTGTCTTGAACCAGTGGGCCGCGATGTAGACGCATCCTGTGTCGAAGAATGCAACCAGCCACTTGAGAAGGTATGTGGAAATGACAATCTGCACCAGAACTCCGACCGGATACATCCCTGCGAACGCAATTATGGTGAATATCGCGCTGTCTATAAGCTGGCTTATCATGGTGCTCAGGTTGTTCCTGATGAAGATGAACTTTGTTTCAGGGAACTTCTCCATCCAGAAGTGGTATGCCCAGACATCGTGGTTCTGGGATATGAGGTATGCCACCAGGCTTGCGAAGGAGACACGCGGAATAACTGTAAATATGGCCTTCATCGGCTCTGATATGAAGTCATCTGCAGCCGGGATGAAGAGGCAGGAAAGTGTCATGAGTATGATCATGGAGATCATGGCGAAGAACCCCACCCACACCGATTTATGGGCAAGCTCCTTGGAATAATTCTCCGATATTATGTCGGTGGCAAGGAACGATGTACCGTAGAGCACATTGCCCAGTGTTATGTTCCAGCCGAAGAATTCCACCAGCTTGAGTACCTGGATATTTGCAAGGATGCTGGCGATTGCCATCCAGACGAAAAGACCTGTCTTTCCCATGAACCGGTAGACAGCCAGTACAATGACGAAGTTCACGATAAGAACTGCGAACCACATCATCTCATTGAATCCGAAATGCATGTTGTGACTCCTGAGACACTATACCTTAAAAAACATGCTTTGAATAGTATAGAAATATTATAAATAGGCCGATAAATATAAACATAGGGGGCATACCATGAGAAAAAATGCTGTAGAGATCAAGAGAAAAACCAAGGAGACCGATATCTGTCTTTCCCTGGATATGACTGGAAAAGGTGTCGATATAGACACCCCTGTGGCTTTCTTCAACCACATGCTTACAGCTATGGCTTTCCATGGAGGATTCGCCCTTTCTGTAAAGGCTGACGGCGATGTTGATGTAGACCCTCACCATCTGGTTGAGGATATCGGCCTGGTTCTGGGCGATGCACTTGCCCAGTCTGCCGCAAAGACAGGCGTGGTTAAGCGCTACGGCTACTCAATAATCCCGATGGATGAGGCTGTCTCCGAGGCAGTGATCGATATCTGCGGCCGCCCTTCCATGGTTCTTAACGCCGAATTCCCACAGCCTAAGGCCGGCACCTTCGACATGTGCCTTTTAAGAGAATTCCTCATCGCTCTCTCTAACAGGGCACAGATAGCGCTCCACTGCACCTGCCGCTACGGCCAGAACAGCCACCACATGGCAGAGGCCCTTTTCAAGGCGCTGGGCAAGGCTCTTGCACAGGCGTATGCAGCCGCAGACTCAAAGCAGGTTCTCTCTACAAAAGGTCTTATCTGATCTATGAGAAGCCTTTTAGGTCTTACTCCTGCCGAGATTAGCGAGCTTATCCATGTCAAGGAGAGCTTCCGCGCCAAGCAGATCTACCATGCCCTCTACACAGGCATAGAATCTTTTGACTCCATAACTAACATACCTCTGGTCCTGCGACAGCAGCTTTCATCTGAATACTCTATCCTCACCTCCAAGATGGACACCTCCCTCGATGACGAGGATGGCAACTGCAAGCTCCGCATAGAGCTTTCTGACGGTCTTTTCACAGAGTGTGTGATCCTTTCGGACGGAGACGGCCGTAAGACTATCTGTATATCGAGCCAGGTGGGCTGC
Organism: Spirochaetia bacterium; assembly: GCA_017649605.1. Lineage (GTDB taxonomy): Bacteria > Spirochaetota > Spirochaetia > CADAEX01 > CADAEX01 > CADAEX01. The sequence continues at coordinate 28,447 of JAGCGL010000106.1, read as the reverse complement.
AAGATGGCCTGCGCCTTCTGCCGCACCGCAGACATGGGCTTTAAGCGGAACCTAACCAGCGGCGAGATACTGGAGCAGTTCCTCATTGGACAGAAGATAGCCGGAAAGCTCTCCAACATCGTATTCATGGGTATGGGAGAGCCCTTTGACAACATCGAAAATTTAAAGAAAGCAATCCAGATACTGAACGACAAGAACGCAATAGGCCTTGGTGCCCGGCGTATGACTATATCCACCTGCGGCATAGTCCCTGGTATCCTGGCCCTGGCTCAGTCGCCCCTGGAGATAAGGCTTGCTGTATCGTTAAACAGCGCCATAGAGGAGAAACGGCGCCAGATTATGCCTATAACTGCCCGCTACCCTCTCAAGGAGCTCAAGGATGCCCTTATCCAGTTCCAGGAGGACAAGAACAAGCGCTTCACCTTTGAATATGTGCTTATAAAAGATTTCAACATGGGGGACGAGGATATCAAGGCGCTGAGGTACTTCACAAGCGGCCTTTCGGTGCTGGTGAACCTTATTCCTTGGAACACTGTGGAGGGAAAGCCCTTCCAGACCCCGGACCGGAAGGATATAAATGTATTCTGCTCAAAACTGGACAAACTGGGGATCAACTATACTTTAAGAAGAAGGAAAGGATTCGGAGTCTCCGGAGCCTGCGGCCAGCTGGCCTACAAAGCCAGGTAAACCTATAAATCAGTTTTTGTCCAGCCAGTTGGAATTCTATCAATTCCAAATTCATCTGGCAATGAATTTGGGCAAGTGAATGTGCCACCTGATGGAATCCCGACAACCCACTCTTTTGTAGCATCAGTCCAAGAAGCATCAGTCCATTTAGTAAAATAGACAGTAATATTTTTTATGTTCTGACAATTATAGAACATACTACGATAACACTTATCTGCTAATGTTGTTGCTGGCAGAGCCGGGGCTGCCGTAAGGCTTGTACAGCCTGAGAACATCAATAAATAACAATCTTCTGCTAACGTTGTTGCCGGCAGAACTGGGGCTGTCGTAAGGCTTGTGCAGCCCTTGAACATAACAGTATAACACCCCTCCGCCAAGGTTGTCGCAGGCAATGCTGGGGCTGCCGTAAGGTTTGTACAGTCATAGAACATACCCTCATAACAATTATCTGCTAATGTTGTCGCAGGCAATGCCGGGGCTGTTGTAAGGCTTGTACAGTCAAAGAACATACCATCATAACAACGCACTGCCAATGTTGTAGCCGGCAATGCCGGGGCTGTCACAAGGCTTGTGCAGTCATAGAACATACTCGCATAACAAAGCTCTGCTAACGTTGATGCCGGCAGAGCTGGGGCTGTCATAAGGCTTGTACAGCCTGAGAACATACTGCCATAACAACGCACTGCCAATGTTGTTGCAGGCAATGCCGGGGCTCTTTTCAATGCTGTGCAATCCATAAAAAGTTTGAGAAAACACATGTCACATGGTATTTCTGTTGAGATAAGTGTCTTATCAAGAAGACTCATTATATTACCGCTGGCTGCGATGGACCCAGTACCGGTGATTATAAATTGAATATAATTCATTAAATCTTCAGAAAAAAAGTTATTGGCATCATGTGCCCTCAGATATACCTTTTCGCCATCTGACAGAGCAGCCACCTCAACACTATTTTCATTTACCAGAACAATCGGGGACCAGTTCAGACCATCTTTTGAAAAGTCAAGGGCAGGAATGCTTCCCAGAGTTCCATTTATTCTGATTGAGATTACTGTTGATCCAAAAGAATTAAAGCAGAGAGCAGTTGTGTCATCATAAACAATATCGTCGTTCCCACCGCTGCTGCTTCTGCCACCGCCTCCATCTCCGCAACCAGCAATTGCAAGGACAAAGAAAAGAAGAAAAATGAACCGATATCTTTTCATTATTTTTAGTGGCGAAGGGACTCGAACCCCTGACAGAGCGGATATGAGCCGCTTACTCTACCGACTGAGTTACGCCACCGATTAACGGAAAACACTTTACCAAATTATATAATTAAGGTCAATTACCTTCCTGTACATATTTAAAGAGATGCTGAGGCCTTCCCTTCTTGCCGTATATAGGCTTCATCTCAAGGATTCCCCTGTTCTCCATGAACTCTAAGTATCGGCGCACCGACACTCTGGAAATGCCCAGCTTGTCCCCCAGCTCCTCGGCTGTGGTCGGTGCATCCATAGCTTTTATAGCCTCTAAGATTGCTGTATAGGTCTTCTCGCTCATCCCTTTCTCCAGCATATCCTTGACCTTGTCGCTCTTGGCCGCAGACTCGAAGAAGATGCTGTCTATATCGTCCTGCTCCACGCTCTTCTTGCCTACAAAGCCTGTCTTCTTGCGCTCGAACTTGTCCATAGCCAGCTGGAAACGGGCAAAGTCGAAAGGCTTGATCAGGTAGTCCACTGCCCCGAAATTCATAGATTCCTCCACAGTCTCGGAGCTTCGGTCTGCTGTAATAAGGATAACATCGGTGTTCAGGTTCTCCTGACGTATCCACTTAAGGATATCGGTCCCTTTTCCTGTAGGCAGGTAGACATCCAGAAGCACCAGGTCTATATCGCCTTTGCCAAGCCTCTCCTTTGCGCTCTCTATATCGGCTGCAGTCTCCACATCCTCATAGCCCGCCTTGTTGGCGAACTTAAGGTTGATGTGAGCTACCATCGGGTCATCATCTACAATAAGAATCTTCATTTATCCTTCTCCTGCCTCATTGGAATTGTTATTACAATCATTGTGCCGGACTCACACCATAATCGTATTTTTCCACCGTAGGTGTCAACTATTTCTTTAATAATATAAAGGCCGTAGCCACGGTTTTCACCCTTGGAGCTGTGACCTTTCTCGAATATCTTCTCCTGCAGATCCTCCGGAATTCCCTTTCCGTTGTCAAATACAGTTATGTTCATCTCTTCCTCGCCCTGGAAAAGGCCGACCTCGATGATGCCGTCGGTGCGGCCGGCCAGCTCGTCCAGTGCGTTCTCTATAAGGTTACCCACAATGGAGCAGAACTCGTCCTTGTGCATCTTCTCGGGCAGATCCTTCATATAGGTCTCTTCGTTTATGATAAGATTGACCTTCTTCTCGCCCGCCTTGTTGCACTTGGAGAGCAGAAGTCCTGCCACGCTGGGCTCCTTGACCTTGGAGCCGATTATTCCTATAAGCTTCTGGCTCGATTTGGTGGCCTGGGAGATGAAGTCTATGGCCTCCTGATACTCCTCAAGCTGTATAAGCCCCGATATAGTGTGGAGTTTGTTCATGAACTCGTGGTTCTGGGCCCGCACCTCTCCCATGAGCATACGCATGCCGGTAAGCTCCTCGGCCCTCTGCTTGGCTATAGTCAGGTCCTCAAGGCTTGCTATAACCCCTATGGTCTGCCCCATGTCGGGTTCCCTCACAACATGGAAACGGAAAAGGATGGTGTTCCCTGCCGAAACCCTTATCTCCTTTGACTGGATATTCTCGCCCCTGTCCATGATCTCAAGGAAAGGCTCCTTGAAATAATAGTTTCTGACATTGGTGCCGATAGCGCTGTCATCCAGCTGCAGAAGGCTTTTTCCAGCCGCATTCAGAAGTATTATGTTGCCCCGGTTGTCTGTGTAAATGATCCCCACCTTAAGGTTATCCAGCACCATCTGCTGCTGTCCGATAAGGAACGCCACCTGCTTTGGCGAATACCCGAAGTAGATGTACTTGTGGTAGATAAGATGGAGGATATAAGCAAAAAGAGCCAGAAGAAAGACTAAGATCGCTATATTCAGATACAGCATGGATACCCCGTAAAAAAAATCCCACGGTACCGGATAAGCCGGCACCATGGGTTATTGCGCTTACCTTCGCCTCAGCGGATCACATCATGCCGCCCATGCCGCCCATTCCTGGGTTCATGGCTGGTGCCGGTGCTTCCTTGGAAGGAATATCGGTGACTACGCACTCTGTTGTAAGAAGCAGGCTTGCGATGGAAGCTGCATTCTGCAGTGCAGACCGGGTAACTTTTGCAGGATCGATGATTCCGCTCTTAACCATGTCCACCCATTCCATCTTGTTGGCATCGAAGCCTACACCCTTCTTGGATCCCTTAGCCTTCTCGGCGATAACTGCTCCGTCCAGTCCTGCATTCTCTGCGATCTGGCGGATAGGCTCCTCAAGAGCTCTCTTTACGATATTGAAACCGACTTTCTCGTCAGCTGTAAGGTCGTCTGTCTTTGTCTTCTCAAGTGTCTGCACAACCTGGATAAGGGTTACACCGCCACCTGCGATAACACCTTCCTCGATAGCTGCTCTTGTAGCAGAGAGAGCATCCTCTACTCTGTGCTTCTTCTCCTTGAGCTCTACCTCGGTAGCAGCACCTACGTTGATAACTGCAACACCGCCGGCCAGCTTAGCAAGCCGCTCCTGCAGCTTCTCGCGGTCGTAGTCGGATGTTGTATCAGCAATCTGTGCCCTGATCTGAGCGATCCGGTCCTTGATGTCGGAAGCAGCACCACCGCCGTTGATGATTGTGGTGTTCTCTTTCTCTACTTTAACTGTCTTTGCCTTTCCAAGCATGTCGAGTGTGGTGTTCTCAAGCTTGAGTCCCAGTTCCTCGGAGATAACCTGACCGCCTGTAAGGATTGCGATATCCTCGAGCATAGCCTTTCTTCTGTCGCCGAAGCCAGGAGCCTTTACTGCAACTGCGTTGATTGTGCCACGGATTGTGTTTACAACCAGGGTTGCCAGAGCCTCGCCCTCTACATCCTCTGCGATGATAAGGAGCGGCTTGTTGGCCTGAACCACTTTCTCAAGAACTGGGAGAAGATCCTTCATGTTGGAGATCTTCTTGTCAAAGATAAGGATGAACGGATTCTCGAGCACTGCTGTCATGTTGTCGCGGTTTGTTGCGAAATATGGGGAGAGGTAGCCTCTGTCGAACTGCATACCCTCTACAAAGTCGATTGTGGATTCGATGGTCTTGGATTCCTCTACTGTGATTACACCATCTTTTCCAACCTTGTCCATAGCGTCGGCAATCTGGTTACCGATCTCCATGTCGTTGTTTGCAGAAATAGCTGCAACCTGTGCGATCTCGGCCTTGTCCTTGATAGTCTTGGCTGATTTCTTGATCTCTGCTGTAGCGATTGTCACTGCCTTGTCAATTCCCCGTTTGATCTCCATAGGATTGATTCCGGCTGCAACGCTCTTGATTCCTTCTTTTGTAATTGAATAAGCAAGTACAGTTGCGGTTGTGGTACCATCACCTGCTACATCGTTTGTCTTGGTGGCAACTTCCTTGACCAGCTGGGCACCCATATTCTCGTACGGATTCTCAAGCTCGATCTCTTTTGCAACAGAAACACCATCCTTGGTTACTGTTGGAGCACCGAATTTCTTGTCCAGGAGGACACATCTACCTTTTGGTCCCAATGTCACTTTAACTGCATTGGAAAGCTTCTCAACACCTGCGAAGAGCTGTTTTCTGGCTGCTTCGTTGAATTCAAGCTGTTTTGCCATAGTAATTAACCCCTTTATGAATTAATAAAAATTATTTGCTTTTTCTATAAGATACAAATATTAAAGAAAATCATCAACAGTTTGGAGAAAAAAATCTGACATCCGTCATCCTACCGGATCTCTCCGGTGAAGATCTCTTTGAGTGTCCCGTCGGGGAGTTTTATGAGCATCTGACCATACTCTCCAATGCCAGAAAGGATGCCATTGACTATAGTGCCAGAGTCTGCCAGCCCATCCAAAACCGTGATTATTTCATTATTTTTATAAAGTATACTTTGAAAATCTTTTATCCATTCAGAGTTTTTTAAGTTCAGAATAAATTCTTTTATCATTTCTTTCAGGAGCTCTTCCCGGTCGGCAACCATGCCGGATACCATTTTCACCGAGCATGCTCTCCTTCTGTAGGATGGATCGAACTGCTCCTGAAGGAGGTTGATTCCGATGCCGCAGGAGATGTAATTGTCTATGCACTCTGTGTAGATGCCAGATATTTTGGCCCCATCCACCAGCACGTCGTTGGGCCACTTTACCTGGCACTCTATGCCGTAGAGCCTCTTAAGGCATCTGGCTGTGACATAGCCGGCATAGAGGGGAAAGCTTGAGATTGGGAATGCAACAGATTCTGTCTTGAAAAGGAAAGTGACCAGGAGGCTTTCCCCCTTGGGGCAGACCCAACGGCGTCCCTGCACCCGGCCCCGCCCCTGCTCCTGGTAGTCGGCGTATATGGCGGTGCCGTCCTCAGGTTTCTGAGGCAGCAGATCCCGGGCTGCGTCCATGGTTGAGGAGACCGATTCCAGGTGGATAATCATGCTATTATCCCTCCTCCCAGCACTATGTCGCCGTCGTAGAAGACTGCGCTCTGCCCCGGTGTAATTACTGTCTTCTCCTTTAGAAGCACCCGTACGGTACCGTCAGCCCGAGGCTCTGCGGTGCAGGGGTGAATGCCGGAGTTGTACCGCACCTTTACTCCTGCCTCCAGCGGCCCCTTGAAGCCAATGAACCAGTTAAGGTCCCTTACTGCGAACTCAGTCTGCCCCTGCTCATCCTCGCGCCCAACTATGACACGGTTCTTCTCGGGGATAACCTGGGTCACATACCAGGGGCCGCTCCCCAGTCCCAGCCCTTTCCGCTGGCCTATTGTGTAGTGGATGTAGCCCCTGTGGAGCCCCAGCTTATTTCCCTGGGTGTCGTATATGGAGCCAGGCTGGTACTGCTTACCTGTGTACTGTTCTATGAAATCGCCGTAGGAGCCTTCGATAAAGCAGATATCCTGGCTCTCCTTTACGCTGCTGGATGGCATGCCCAAAGCTTGAGCCTCTTTCTTGACATCTTTCTTAAGCTTGTCCCCAAGGGGGAAGATGCAGCGGGCCAGGAGCTCCTTCGGGAGCCTGTACAGCATATAGCTCTGGTCCTTGGAAAGGTCCCTGGCCCTGGCAAGAAAGAGCGAGCCGGCGCGCTCCACAAGGCGCACGTAGTGGCCGGTGGAGTAATAGAGCTGGTCGCCCGGCTCCAGGATGCCGTCCTTGGTAAGGGCCTCTTTAAGCTTTTCGTAGAAAAAGGTGAACTTGATGGTCTGGTTGCATATTACGCATGGATTCGGAGTAAGGCCATGGAGATAGTCCTTTACGAAAGCCTTTGTCACCTGTCTGTTGAACTCATCCGAGACATCGAGGCAATAGAATGGGATATTCTCCTTTTTGCAGAGTGTCCTGGCCCGGTCAATAACCTCGGGGCTTGAGCACTTTACGCCGTGCCAAACCACATGGTTGGCGCCCACTATGGTGTCCCAATCCTTCCTGAGATATTCCAGGGCCATGGAAGAGTCCACTCCACCGCTCATTCCAAGGGCAATAACCTTTTTCATGGCCATAGTATACAATTTTTCAAATTGATTGTAAAATAGTAATATGAATGACGAGATAATCATAAAGGCCACCGACTCCATAAACCGCATTCTGTTCCAGAACAATTACAGAGGCCAGCCTAAGATTGCCATCATTCTGGGAAGCGGTCTTGGGCCCCTCACAAGCCAGGTTCAGATAGATGTGCAGATCCCATACAAATCTATTCCCCACTTCCCTGTCTCCACCGCCCCTGGCCACATAGGCCGCCTTATTTTCGGAAAGCTTGAGGGCAAGGATGTGGTACTTATGGACGGCCGCTTCCACTTCTACGAAGGTTACGACGGCCAGGATATAGCCATAGTGCTGCGTACTCTCAAGGTGCTGGGTATAAACTACCTTATCCAGACCAATGCGGCCGGCGGCATAAACAAGGATTTCCAGCCCGGTGACTTCATGCTCATAACCGACCATATAAATAACTCAGGCACCAACCCCCTTATAGGAAAGAACAACTCTGACTTCGGCCCCAGGTTCCCCGACATGAGCGAGGCTTATGACAAGGGACTGCAGCAGCTGGCCCGCTCTGCCGCCCAGGAACAGGGAATCGACCTTAAGGAGGGAATCTACATCTGGTTCATGGGACCGAGCTATGAGACCCCTGCCGAAATCCGCATGGCAAGGATACTTGGGGCCGATGCCGTAGGTATGTCCACTGTTCCCGAGACTATACTGGCAGTCCATACAGGGCTCAAGGTGCTGGCCATCTCGGTAATCTCCAACCTGGCCGCCGGTGTGTCGCATGTCCCCCAGGACGAGAACGAGGTTCTGGTGCAGGCCAATGCAAAACGTCACCTTTTTGCAGACTTTATCCGTAAAATTATCTCAAAGATTAATTAATATATCCGATAATAATACTATGAGAAAGAATATTATTGTCGTATACGCTGTATCGGCGCTGGCTATTTTTTTACTGCTTGCTACCCTTTTCACTGTAAAGATGTATGGAATCCAGAAGGCAAATTCCCAACGTGGGGATGATATGTTCGGCCAGGTGAGCAAAGTTATCCGCAACGGATACCTGGCAGGAGACAGGTTCTTCCCTGCCTTCGGCAAGAATATAAAAGCCCTTTTCAACTACGACAGAAGGCTGCAGTCCCTGGTCATAAAGAACAAGGACAACGCTGTCCTCTACTACTATTCCACAAACCAGGATGCAGTCCATTTCTACCCCGACAAGAACGAGGCGAAATACACTACAAGCCGCAACTTCATGCTTTACAAGGGTCCTGTAAAGGTAACAGCCACCCCTCCGGTCCTGAACATAGAGATTCTTTATAAGATTTCTGACAGATCCCAGGCTGTATATATCTTCAAATCTCTTATGGTCTATACCATAGTGTTCATAATCATAACTGCTGTAGCATTGGTGGTTTCATCGAGCAAAGGGCTTAAATTAAGGCCTAAGACAGCCAAGGCAGATGCTGATGAAGAGGTTGCTTCTGTGCCGGAGATCGAGGAAGAGACTTCGAATGTGACTTATTACAACCCTGATCCTGTGAATGCTCCAGAGCCTCCTGCAGAAGATAATGATGAGCCTGCAAGATTCGAGCACAAGCCTACAGACTTTGGATTTGCAGACATAAAATTCTTTGAGATAGCCCTCACCGACTGCCTTACCGAGTCTATCTCCCTTAAGAAGGACCTGGTTCTTGCAGAGTTCAAGTTCACCTCCACCCCAGGCTCCGACCTGTGGAAGCTGGCTGGCGAGGTTGCCTCCGAATGCTTTACACTCAATGACCTGCGCTTTGCTGTGTCTGACGAGAAGTTTGCAGTGATCTTCCCTGACAAGGACCTCCATGAAGGCCTTGCCCTGTGCCAGAACTACGCGAAATCTTTCAGTGTCATGTCCGGAAAGAACATGCTCTATGCCGGTCTTTCCTCCAGAAACGGCCGCGATATGGATTCAGAGCGTCTTATGACCGAGACCAAGGCTGCCCTTTTCAAGTGCACCGACGAAGAGAATATAGTTGCTTTAGAGACAGATCCTGATAAATACAGGGAATTTATCTGCAGCAGAAGCTGATTAGGGATAGAGGAAATCCTCTACTTTCAGACAGATCCTATCTGATGATGTAATATCTCTCCTGGTCTCCGGGAGAGAGTTGAAGAAAATCTTACCATAAAATTTAGTCAAAATCCGGGTGTCGGTGATGAGAATCACCCCCCGGTCGCTTTTCCGCCTTATAAGGCGTCCAAACCCCTGCCTAAGCTTGATTACAGCCTCGGGCAGCGAATACTCCATAAAGGAATTTCCCCCATTCTTCTCTATAAGCTCCATCCTTGCCTTTATGACCGGGTCGGAAGGAACCTTGAAAGGGAGCCGGCAGATGATGAGGACAGAGAGCGATTCCCCCGGGACATCCACCCCTTCCCAGAAGGAGTCGGTGGCAAACAGCACGCTGTTCTTATTGATAAAGAAGTTTCCTAAGAGCTTCTTGTTGTCGTCATCCCCCTGCTTGAACAGGGTTATCCCTGCGGCTGAGAAATCGTCCCGCACCAGGTCGTAGACAGTCTTGAGCATGGAATAGGAGGTAAAGAGGACCAGCCCCTTCCCCTCTGAAATAATAAGCACATTCTTGATAAGATCCGAAAGCTTATGACTGTAGTCGGTGCTCTTGGGCTCGGGCAGGTCAGAGGGGATAGAGAGAAGCACATTCCGCTTGTAATCGAAGGGAGAATCGAAGATAAACCGGGCAACAGGCCGCTCCACATCATGGAGCCCAATACGGGTGGCATAGAACTCGAAGCTCTTGTTCACGCTCAAGGTGGCAGATACCAGCACCACATTTGACAGCTTGTTGAAGATTATCTCACGCAGAGTCTCGGAGACCGAGAGAGGCGCTATGACCAGTGATGAATACTTTTTCCCTTTCTCGATATAGTTGATGCAGGTCTCCTGGTTGGCGATAAAGTCGTTGAGCATGCTTATTATGCCGCTCAGCTTGTTCCTTACCATGGAGGTCTCGTACATCCGCTTGTCGTTCCTGACCTCTTTATCCGGAATCTTTGAAAGCTCCTCGTAGATATCGGTTATAATGTTGAAAAGATCATTCAGTTCGTTCCGCAGATTCCCCACAGCCTCGTAGATATCGGATGCGTTTATGGACTCGCTCCGCATATCCAGCACAGGCGAGTTGTCGTTCATAAGAACATTGGCCTGTATCACTTTCTCAAGGTCGTCGGTCCTGCTGATTATTATTGCAATCTGCTGGGGTATGCTCTCAAGCTTGTCCTTCTGCTCTGTATAGTAGCTCCAGAACCGGTAGATACCGAAGATACGCTCCTTAACCCGCCTGTAGATCTGGTGCATAACCTTGAGTATATACCCCTTGTTTACGCTCTGCGAGAAGTATGATGTGGCCGCATTCTCCAGGTTGTGGGCCTCGTCGAATATAACCCTGGAATAGTTCGGCAGGATGCTGGTGCCATTGAAGTCATCCTCCATCCTTGCCTCCATATCGGAGAACAGCAGATGATGGTTCACCACAATAATGCTGGCTCCTGTAGCCTCCTTGCGGGACCTTATGACAAAGCATTTATCCCGGTACGGGCACTTTATTCCCAGGCAGCTCTCGCTTTCTGAGCAGATGTCGCTCCAGAGCTCCCATGAGGGGAAGAAGGAAAGGTCGCTCCGCTCCCCTGTGGTTGTGACCTCAAGCCACTTCTCTATTGCCTTGAAATCCTCCTCGTTGTCAAAGAGGCTGGCCTCCTGGGCCCTGTCGTTGAAGCGCCTCAGACAGATATAGTTCTGCCTTCCCTTCACAAGAACAGCCTTCAGCTTGCTGCCTAAAAGCTTCTGTATGACCGGAATATCCTTCTCCAGAAGCTGGTGCTGAAGGTTTATGGTGCCGGTGGAGATTATCACCCGCTCCTTGTTCTGCTCGGCCCATTTGAAGGCTGGGATAAGGTATGCGAAGGATTTGCCCACGCCGGTGCCGGCCTCGGCTATAGTTATGCTGTCCTTGTTGAAGGAGCTGCAGACTGCCTTAAGGAAGTCGATCTGCTGGGGTCTGGGCTCGTAGTTCTCCACGCTCTGTGAGAGGGCACCCCCATCCTCCAGGTATGCTGCCGTCTCATCAATATCAAGGGGTTCTCTCTTGTTGCGGCGTATTATTTCGGCCACCACATAGAGACCGGTGACCTGGTTGTCTATTATGTATGCCCCTATTCCGTGGCGTCCAAGGCGGCCTGCCACATCCAGGTCGGCCTCGCTGGGCTTAAGATAGCCGTTTGGATGGTTGTGAATAAGTACATCGCCGAAATCTATGACAGACTCGATTACAGGGACAGTATCCTCCTTGCCCCTGGCCGCCAGTATGATCTCGTCCACAATTCCATCCCTGTTGGCCTTGCCGGAGAAGAGAACCTCGTTCCCCTCGGCCTCTTCTATGGAAGCCCTGAGGAAACGTATCATCTCGGGGGTGAAGTAATCTTCAATTCTCTGCATATTCGTCCAGCTTGCGGTGCAGTGTCTTCCTTCCTATTGCAAGCACTTCGGCAGCCTTGCTCTTGTTCCCCTTGCACATATCCAGAGTAGCCATGATAAGGGTCTTCTCGGCATTGTCCATGGTGGTGCCCAGCTTTATCTTTATAAAGTTGTCCCCTGTCTCTTTGCGCATTGCAAAAGGAAGGTCATCTACCATGATCATATTGCCCCGGCACATTATGACAGCGTTCTCCATGCAGTTCTCGAGCTCTCTGATATTGCCCCGCCATGGGTGGTTGTATAGGATTGCCATGACCTTCGAGTCCATCCCTGTTATCTGCTTGTTGTTCTCCTTGGCAAACCGGTTCATGAAAGCTGTGGCCATAAGGAGGATATCTTCCTTGCGCTCCCTGAGGGGCGGTATCTCGATGTTGACCACATTAAGGCGGTAGAAGAGGTCTTCCCGGAAGGTACCCTTCTGAACCTCCTGGCGCAGGTTCTTGTTTGTCGCAGATATGATGCGGACATCAACCTTGATAGTTTCGGTTCCTCCGACACGCTCGAACTCCCGCTCCTGGATTATACGGAGCAGCTTGACCTGAATATTCTGATTTATCTCGCCTATCTCGTCCAGAAATATTGTCCCTTTGTCAGCCAGCTCGAACTTTCCCTTCTTCTGGGTGAATGCGTTTGTGAAAGCCCCTTTCTCGTGGCCGAAGAGCTCGCTCTCAATAAGGCTTTCTGCCAGTGCGGCGCAATGCACCTTTATAAAAGGCTTGTCCCTGCGGTCCGAGAGGGCCTGGATAGCATCGGCTATAACCTCTTTTCCTGTTCCGCTCTCCCCAGTAAGGAGTATGGAGGCCCTGGTTCCGGCAACCTGCTCCACAGTCTCCATAATCTGGCGCATCTTGGGGCTTTTGCCCACTATCATGTTGCTGGTGGCCTTCATCTTCTCCACCTGAGCCTGCAGCTCGTTGTGCTCAAGGATAAGCTGACGGTTGGAGAGAGCCCTCTTTATGATAAGGAAAAGGTGGTCCAGGTTGAGGGGCTTGGTCATGAAGTCGTAGGCCCCGTCGTGCATCATCTGCACTGCGGTCTCGATAGTTCCATGGCCGGTGAGTATTATGACCGGTATATTCTTATAGTTTGCTGTAATATGCTTAAGAAGCTCATCCCCTGTCATCTCGGGCATCTTAAGGTCGGTTATGACCAGGTCCACCTCTTTGGAGGCCAGAATCTTGACAGCTTCGGTGCCGCTTCCGGCCTCCAGGACTTCGTAGCCTTCGTCGGCAAGCCCCATGGCAAGGCCTCTGCGGATATTTATCTCATCATCTACAACAAGGATATTGAACTTCATTTTGTCTCCCATTCAATCTGTTTGATCTCTTTTTCCATACGGGGCAGAGTTATGCGGAAAGTGGTGCCGGTTCCCTGCCGCGAGCTTACTGTGATATCGCCCCCCATTCCCCTGATAATCTTGTAGACCAATGTCAGGCCGATTCCTGTACCGCTTTTCTTGGTGGTAAAGTATGGGTCGAATATCTTGGTCAGGTTCTCAGGCTTTATTCCTGTGCCCGTGTCTGCTACAGAGAGGATCACAAAGTCGCTGTTCTTTTCGGTGGATACTGTGAGAACACCTCCACCAAGCTCCTTCATGGCATCCTTGGCGTTGCTGATAAGGTTTGTAAGCACCTGACGGATAAAGCCGCGGTCCAGCATAAGGTACGGCAGATTCTCCTCAAGCTCCAGCTTAAGATTGATATTGTGCTGCTCAAGGTCTGGAATCATTATCTCCACTGCATCCCTAATTATCTGGTTCAGGTCCTCCTCCTGCAGGTTGGCATTCCGGGGCCGCACTGTGGAAAGGAAGTCCACCACTATGCCGTTAAGCCGTTCCACCTCGCTCTTAAGCACCTTTATTTTAGAGATAAGGCTTTCACGGCAGCTATTTACATCATCAAAGGCCTCCGGCTTAAGGAGCTGCCTCTCCATAAGCTGCAGATATATGCTCATGCTTCCCAGCGGATTCTTAAGCTCGTGGGCCACCCCTGCTGTAAGGGCTGTAAGGGAGGCAAAGCTCTCGTCCCTCTTCTTCTCCCTCTTCTCCTTCTCCCGCTCTGTGACATTGGCGATGCTGATTATATGGCCTGTCCTGCCCGATGAGTGCTGGAGCATGGAGACTGTGACCTCCAGGGCAAAGTTCTTCTTATCTATGGTGTAGTCGAAGATATGGGAGGTGCGCTTTACCCCATCTTGAATTGTGGTGCGGATAAAATCGGATATCTCCTTGTGTGAGACAATATCCCATATCATGGTGTCGGAAAGCTCAGGCTTCCTGAGACGCACCAGGTTGGCCAGATAGCGGTTAAGGAATACAACCTTATGATCCTGATCCGATACTGCAACCCCAGTAGGAAGGGCATCCAGCACCTTGATCATCATATCGTCGTCCTCGGCGATATTCCTTAAAAGATCCTCATAGATTACAACCTTCTCCTCCGGAGCCAGGTTCTGGGTCCTTCTGAGGGCTGCTGTGACAAAGTTCCTCATACATTTCCCCCTTCATCATAAAGAAGGTATTCAAAAAGAAGCTGCGGGTTCATATTGAGACTCTCAAAATCGAACCATATCCTGTTAAGATCTCTGCACAGCTTCTCAAGCTTCACCGATGTGCTGAACCGGGCTCCTGGAAGCGCAGTGCGTGAATGCTCTAAAAGCTTCTCCAGGAATACTTTGACCGATTCTCCCTTTATATCCTTAAGCTGCTCCTTAAGCTGGCTCTTAGCCTCATCAGACCTGATATCTGCCAGATAGTATGCAAGGAACTGGGATGCGAGGTCTGAAAGAACCTCCACATCGGGGTCAAAGCTGTCAAAGAAGCTGGATATAGAGCTGTAGGCACCGCTGTTCTCCCGGAAGATAAGACTGAGTACCTTTGAATCCTCCTCTTCGGTGCGTTCCTTAAGCGGATAGCTGCGAAGCCGTGACCTGATGGTGGGGATAATCTCGCCGGTGCGGGAGGAAAGGAAGATGAAGAAGCAGCCTGCGGGAGGCTCCTCAAGGATCTTGAGCATGCTGTTCCTGGCGCTGTCGTTCATCTTCTCGGCGTTCTCTATTATGACCACCTTGCGGCTTTCTGTAGTGCTGGTATGGGCCCAGAATGTGACTTTGCGTATCTGGTTCACCGGTATGGTGGAAAGGTTAAGCTCCTTGGCCAGGTCGGCCGCATTTTCAACTATCCCCTCCAGAGCCTTAGGTTTTATCGGGGTGGATAAATCCTCGGGATTGATGGCTGCCAGAGCTTCTTCCAAGGCAGAAAGAAGAGGCTGCACCTTCTTGAACTTGGTCTCCTTCTCGTCGTAGAAGACCGGGTCGAAACGGCGGAGCAGTTTGCGGACACTGCGGAGGAACAGATAACGGCTGTAGATCTGGTCGTTTTTTAAAAGAAGCTGGTAGGCAACTGAGATCTCCTCCATAAAGTTATCATAGCCCAAGAGCAGTGTGTCGGGCTGGACAAGGAGCTTCTGGCTGCGGCAGCTTTGGCATTGGCAGTTCCAGCTCCGGTCCCCTGTGCAGGTAAGAGATCGGGCAAGCTCCAGTGCCAGGGTAAGCTTTCCTGCATAACGGGGCCCCTCTATAAGGATGGAGCCGGGCAGCCTGTTCTTGGCAACCTGCTCCCTAAGGAGCTCTACTGTCTGCTTATGCCCTATAATATTCTCAAACATTCTTCTTTACAGCTCCCAGCAGATCCTTGCCTTTATTCAGGTCGAAACCCTCTATATTCAGGCCGTCCAGGAAACTCCTGGCATATTTGGCCACCACGCTCTCGTCCAGGAACGACATACCAGCCTTGAACTTGAACCTATAGATAAAGAACACAACAATAAGGATGATGACAGCAGTCTCAAGAAGCCCCCAGACAAGGCCAAGGAGCCGGTCCAGGCTGTTCATCTTGATAGCCTCTATGGCGTTATGCAGCATAAGCTCCACCAGCTTTACAAGGATATAGGTGCCTATAAAAAGGAGAAAGAATGCCACAAGGGGTCTGAATGTGTCGCTCTTTATCATGCCATTGAGAAGCCCCGAAGCCTTACCCTGAAGAGTGAGGGCGGCAACAATGCCGGCAATAAGGGCAGCCATGGACATGAACTCAGAGATAAAGCCTCTGAAGAATCCCTTGATGACAAAAAATAAAGCTATAAGGAGAAATAAAAGGTCTGCAAAATTCATACTCAATCCTTCTTAATAAGTGTGACAATTTGATACGCTATAGAGGCAGCCGAGTCTTTTCTGGCCATCTGGGCCATTTTGACACTAAGGGCTGCACCCCGCTCGGTTCCAACTATACTTTCAATCTCGGCCAGCAGATCTTGGCTTCTGATTGTGTCGTCCATAAGGACGGCAGCCGCATTCTGCTCCTTGAAATAAAGGGCATTCTTAACCTGGTCCCCTCTGGTGCCGCTGCCCCGCAGAGGAATCAGCAGGGCAGCTCTGCCGACGGCAGAAAGCTCCCACAGGGAGCCGGCACCAGCCCGGGTGACAACCAAGGAAGCGGCGGCTATGACATCGGCTATCTCATCCTTTATGAAAGGAATCTGAACATAGCCCGGCACATCGCTCTTTCCAATGGTGGAGTTTGCCCCCACCTGATGGGCTACATAGTATTTTTCGGCCAGAGGCTTGCGGATTTCCCAGATAAGCTGATTTATCTCGCCGCTTCCCTGGCTCCCCCCGACTACAAAGATAAGGGGCTTCTTATCATCAAAGCCAAGGAAAGAAAGACCCCGCTCGGCATTGCCAGAATAGAACTGGCTCCGCACCGGGTTGCCGACAACAACACATTTGTCTCTGTACTTGGGCTTTAAATATTTTCTGGTCTCCTCAACAGAAAGGAGAATTTTCTTAGAGAAAACTGCATTGATTTTTGTGGCAAGACCAGGGGTATAATCAGACTCGTGGGTGATTACAGGGATCCCTAAAAGCTTTCCTGCTAGAACTGGCGGAACACTTACATACCCCCCTTTTGAAAAGATTATTTCAGGGTGTACTTTAAAAAGTATGCAAAATGCCTGTATAAATCCAAGTGTAATTTTAAAAATATCAGTAAAATTCTGCCATGAGAAGTATCGCCTCAGCTTGCCTGACAGGATTCCCTTGAACTCGATTCCGGCCTCGTCGACCAGTTTTTTCTCCATCCCGGAGGTGGAGCCTATCCAGATAAAGTCTTCTTTTTTGTAATTATATTGGGAACAGAGAGCTTCGATTACAGAGATGCCTGGAAAAACATGTCCTGCTGTCCCTCCCCCAGTAAAACAGATTTTTCTACTCATGTGTCAATTTTACCCACTTTTCGGCTTTTTGTAAATCCTCAAAAAGCTCAATTTCTGCACCAAATACCCAGCCTTCGATTCCATCGTACCTGATCATGTACCAGAAATCCTCTTTATCCCCTACAACTTCCTTGTCTCCGGTCTTGGTGAATATCTCGAAGATATTGCCGTGCCACAGCATAGAAAGGGACTTGGAGCCCTGGTCAGGGTTCTCCCTGACCCTCAGATAATCTCCCTTTGGAGTGCCATAGGAGAAGCTGGTGACCAGGTCTGATGTGAGCGGAAGCCTGATGTCGGGGAATTCTGAGGTGTTCTTCCCTCCCTTGCAGTCGGTCAGTGCGAGAAATATAGAAAAGATGAGCAAAATCTTTCTCATACCATCATAGTAAATCAATTATTTAACCTTGACAACCGAAAGAGCAGGAAACTATACTTGTCATATCATGAACATCATCATTGGTCATTCCAACACCGACTTAGACTGTCTTGCTTCAATGCTTACAGCGCAGAAACTATATCCCGGATATGAAATGGTGCTGAGCAATCTGCTCAATCCCCTTACAGGCAATGTCGTCTCCTTCTACATCACAAAGCTCTCCTTTAAGCGTCCCGATGACCTTAAGGACCAGCAGATTGATAACATTGTCGTGGTGGACACACGCTCGGCCAACCGGGTTAAGGAATTCTTCGCAAATATAGGCCATGTGGAGGGAAAGATAGAGATTTTCGACCATCACCCCACCGACGGCTCTGATATTCCCGGGGCCCAGCTCTCCTTTGTGGGAAACGGAGCCAACACATCAACCATGGTGCTTAAGCTTATTGAGAGAGGAATAAAGCTTGATGCTGACGAGGCCACAATCGCGCTGACAGGAATATTCTCAGACACCCAGAACTTCACCACCGATTCTGTGACCCCAGATGATTTCAAGGCTGCCTCCTATCTTGTCAGCCAGGGTGCTTCGATGAAGCTTGCAAGGTTCTTCCTGCAGCCCTTGAAGAACGACTACCAGATATCCTATTTCCATTCCCTTCTGAACTCTCTTGATTTCCACAATCTTAAAGGGCATGAGGTGGGGGTCAGCTTCATGGATCTTCCTAATAAGGTGAACGGCCTTGCTGCTGTGGTGGAGCAGGTTTTCTCGGTCGAGAAGGCAGATGCCATATTCTCCATGTTCCATTTCCAGTCTGATGATTCAACATCCATAATAGCAAGGAGCAGAAAGAAAGCTGTCCCTGTGAACAAGATACTATCTGTATGGGGCGGCGGAGGCCACGAGAAGGCTGCCTCTGCCACAATAAAGAAGACCGGCGACATGGATGTGCCGATGGCATTGAAAGCTGAACTTTTAAAGCTCCCTCCTGACCGGACTGCAGAGAGCATCATGACAAAGCCTGCCAAGTCCATTCCTGTAAATGTGACTATGGAAGAGGCAAAAAGAAGGCTCCTGGAGATAGACCATACTGCTGCACCTGTGGTTGACAGCGATGACAGGGTTGTAGGGATGATGGGAAACAAGAATATCCGCAACGCCGAGAAGGCAAACAGCATGGGAAGCCCTCTCAAGACCTACATGAACACAAAGGTGATCCTAATAAAAGCATCGAACACAATGCGTGAAATAGAGAAGATATTCCTTGAGAACAAGTTCAATCACATGCCTGTGGTGAATGATGATATGAAGCTTGTGGGAATAATAACCAGAAAGGATTTCCTGAAAGCTATCCACGAAGAGGATGAGCTGGCCGAGCTGCTTCAGACCCGCTGAAGAGTAAGGATAATGTGATGGGTCTTCCACTCGACCCCATTGTCTCCTGTCATTGACTCAAGGGCTTTTTTAATCTTCTCAAGAAGCTTAGGCTCGGATGCAAGGGCTTTTCCGTAGGTTCCATCATTCTCGGTGTTAAGCCAGTTCTCGATATCCTTCTGGGTTATGTAGCGTCTTTCAGCCAAGTCTTTGGTATGGGAATGAACCAGGAAGCCTGCCCCTGCGGCAGATGCCACCAGATCCTCGCCATTCCAGCCCATTACAGGGCTTTCTGCATACAGCTTGTTCTCTGCTGCTGTGAGCTTTTTACGCTCTGTCTCCTTGAGATATGGGGCTACAATCTGAGAAAGCCGGGTGCACTGGCATGGAACTATCTCGGAAAGGAGAGCACTTCCATCCTTCTCCAGAAGGGAGTGAATGCGCTGGAAGATCTCCTTTTTATCGGCTCTGGTAGCTGTGTTCCGCCCTATAATGCAGTCGAAGAGCATGCTGTGCTCTTTTGCAAAAGTCTCCAGTGTACCCTGAATAGCAACCGGGCGCTCCACCTCGCTGAGCACCGAAGGATAGTTGATGAAATAATCCAGGTCTGCAGCCTTCTCCATAAGGACAAAGACACCTCCTTCAGGGGTGCGGCGGGAGGCTTCCCATGCCAGGAGACCTTTGTCGTTCCCTGGAATAAGCACCTTATGATGCCTTAAAAGCTTGGCGCTTGCGAAGAGCTCGTCCCTGATGGCGGAGAGAACTGTGTTCTTCTCCCCTGCAGTGCGGCGGAACCAGGCGTTCTTGCTTTTGTCGTCCGGCGAGAATGTGAGGATTTCTCCTGTGTTTTCCTCAGTATCCAGCTGCGCCTCCAGCTGAACCTCCCGCCGTCTGGAAAGCTCCTGTGCTATCTGCCCCTCGTAGCCCATATTGCTCGGGGTATAGAACACCTTTCCTTTAAGGCTTGACGGCAGATACTGCTGGGCCACCCAGTGATCCTTGAAGGCATGCGGATACTTATACCCTTCTCCATGGCCAAAGCTCTCTTTATCGCGGGATGCATCCTTGAGGTGCGAAGGGACATCGTACTGTTTCTCCTTCTGCACATAATCAAGGGCATCATAGTAGGCGTATGTGGTGTTTGTCTTTTTACAGGATGTAAGGTACAGGGCGGCATGGGCAAGGAAGAACTGCCCCTCCGGCATTCCGACACGGTCAAAGGCCTGTGCGCAGGAGACCACAACCCCAAGTGCATAAGGGTCGGCCATTCCCACATCCTCGGAGGCCTGTATCATCAGACGGCGGAATATGAACTTGGGATCCTCGCCTCCGGCAATCATCCGTGCCATCCAGTAAAGGGCCGCATCCGGGTCGCTGCCACGGAGCGATTTTATGAAGGCACTTATCATGTCGTAGTGGTAATCACCCTCTTTATCGTAGAGGATAGCCTTCTTCTGTATACTCTCCTCGGCTATTTCAAGGGTTATATGTATCTCTGTCCCCTCCGGGGGTGGATATGATTCAGGTGTGGTCTCCACAGCCAGCTGCAGTGCATTCAGGATGCTTCGGGCATCGCCGTCTGCAATAGTGGCCAGGTGGTCCAGGGCATCGTCATCAATAGTGACCTTGAAACGGCCATAGCCCCGCTCCCTGTCGGAAATAGCCTTTAGGGCAGCCTTCTTGAGGTCTTCCTTGGTAAGGGGAAGAAGCTGGAATACACGGCTCCGGCTGACCAGTGCAGAGTTCACCTCGAAATATGGATTCTCGGTTGTGGCCCCAATGAAGATGAATGTGCCGTTCTCCACCCATGGCAAAAGGGCATCCTGCTGAGCCTTGTTCCAGCGGTGCACCTCGTCCACAAAGAGAATTGTCCGCTTGCCGTAGAAGTCCCGCCGTTTCTTGGCCTCCTCTATGGCATCCCTTATCTCCTTGACTCCCGACAGGACTGCATTTATCGATATGAAGTAACTGCTGGTGGTGTTGGCTATTATACGTGCCAGAGTGGTTTTTCCTGTTCCCGGCGGTCCGTAGAAGATTAGTGATGAGAGCTGGTCGGCCTGGATTGCACGGCGGAGAAGCCTTCCCTTGCCTACAATATGCTCCTGGCCGAAGAAATCGTCCAGGGTCTCGGGACGCATGGCATCTGCCAGAGGACTTATTCTGTTCTTGCCATCTTCAAACAGATCCATCAGCCTTCCACAATTCTTTTAAGCTGGTCCACTGTCACAGAGGAAAAATCATCGCTTACAAAATCGGCCATAGAAAGATCCTGTCTGGTGGGGTTGGTCAGATTCTGGTAGCCGAGGCACTTCATCCCAGCATTCTTGGCAGCAAGCACACCGTTGGCAGTATCTTCCACCACCATTGTCTCGGCATGTGGTGTACCTAAAAGGTCTGCGGCATAGAGGAAAATGTCGGGGGCCGGCTTTCCGTTCTTAAGCTCAAAGCCGCTCACAACCACATCAAAGTAGCGGCGAAATCCTATTTTATCCAATATGGCATCGATAACCAGGGTGTGGGAAGAACTGGCCAGAGCCAGGGGGATATCTGCCCTTTTAAGGCTCTTTATAAGGCTTCCAACCCCTGAAGGAGTGTCAAAATGGTCATGCTCCCTGAAAGCCTTGGCCCGCATTGATGTATCGTATGCTAAAAGCTCCTCCACAGGCTGCTTGAGGCCATATCTATCCTTAAGGGAAAGCCAGAACTTGTCCATAGCCAGCCCAGCATACTCAGGGAAGCCTTCCTTTGGGAAATCAATCCCAAGGCTTTTGAGGATATCGCACTCAAACTGCACATGCAGAGGCTCGCTGTTGACGATTACACCGTCCATGTCAAAGATAATGCCTTTCAGTTCCATTTCCAGATATCCATGAATGTATGAATTTTCTCGCAGTATTTGCAGATAAACTTATCCTCGTCTGTGCGGTAGAACTCGGCCGGAATCCCCTCTCCCTGCTCGTGGTTGGAGATACAGTCGGGGTTGGAGCACTCGATATCGTCAAAGTTGTAGATGGCAGGTGGCATAAGGAGCCTGAGCTTCTTGATCACATGCTTGTCCTTGATGATATTGACAGTGCATCCTGGTGCCAGGGCAGCCAGACGCTTAAGGTTCTTGATACCGAACTCGCCGTGACCAGGGCGGAATATGATTCCTTTCATCCGGTCAGGCTCCTTCCGGGATGCTGTCACCCATTCGCCACCCTTTCCATAGAGCTTCAGGGTACGGATAATCCTTATAAGCTGATCCCTTATCTCGGTCTCGGTGTGTCCCCTGAGGATATGGTCGATGACAAGGCCGTCGGCAATAGGCTTTACTCCCTCGGAGCAATCCTTTATAGGGGTATTTGGGTGGATTGGCAGAGAGACTATGAAATCCTCCGAATCCTCGTGGTTCTGAGGCATCTTGACCTCTCCCTTGAAGTCATCGCCAATCTTTCCGGCGATAAGGCCCAGGAGGATTATCCTGACTATCATGCCGTTTGCAGACTGCTTCTCCCAGCCGTTGAGCGGCGTGGAGTCAAGGAATGTAGGGATGGACGGATATACCTTGTGCCGCGGCAGAGGATGGTAGAAGATTGTCCCCTCTGGCAGCTTGTCCATATATTCACGCTGGAATGTAATGCTGTCCCGCAGCTGGTCCTGCTTCTTCAGGATAGCATCGCCCATCCGCTCAAGCTGTGGTCTGGTGAAGTACCAGATCTTGGCCATTTTACCGGAGTTTATGTACTCCTCGATGGATGAGAAGAAGTTGACCTTGAAGCCGTTTGCAAGCATCTTGTTCACATAGAATTCAGGCATAGCCAGCTCTGGCGGCGCAATCAGGTCTACAGTCACATTCTTGAATATCTTGAGGCCGTCCGCCTTGGAGTGGACTGTGCGGCCGTGGTAAAGGTCGCCGGCCAGTGCGATATGCATAGAGTCGGTGCTCCAGCCGTTATGCTCAAGGAAAGTGAAGTCGTCCAGAAGCTCCTGGGTAGGATGCTCGTGCTTGCCGTCCCCTGCGTTTATGAAGGCTGGCGTGGTGGAAAGGCCGTTCCGGAGCGCATAGTTCCTGGCGTTCTCGGCCAGGTAGCGGCAGAGTCCCTCCTGCCTGCTCCGCACTATGAAGATTTTGTTGTAGTAGCCTGAAAGGGTGTTGAAGGTGTCGGCAAAGCTCTCCTGCTTGTTTATGGAAGAATGGGAGGTATCCAGGTTGGAAAGCTTGACCCTGTGGAATTCCGCAGCATTCTTGAAGGATTCCTTGGTACGGGTGCTGTCTTCGATAAATACTTCGTAGATACCGAAGTCAGGATCGTTTATCCTGAACTTGTCCATACCAGCCTTGTCATCAGATTTGATATAGCCCTTAAGCTCCCTTGCCTTCTGGAACAGATACATTTTCTCGTCGAAAGAGAAATCATCTATTACGGTAAAACTTCTGCCTTTGAATGTGTTCATATTTACATAATAGAACGCAAGGGCTAAAAATTCAATAGTTGATTATTCCCGTAACTGTGAATACAGAAGGTTTTTCTCCATTTTTCTTATGGCTCAGGTTAAGTCTGAAGTTATCCAGCTTAAGAACAAGATCCTCGGAGAAGGAATCGGTTATCTTGTCCCCTATATCCCGCTTCCAAGTGAAGCTGGCAGTAAGATACTCGAAATAGAGCTTGCAGCCGGCAGTCAACACATCACGGTAATAACGGTCATCCTCTATATACCACTGGTTTGAGAGAGAAAGCCTTATAAAGTCGGCATCGTAGACTATGCTCCCCTGATAATCCCTTTTCTCTTTGGTCTCTGAGGTGTTGGCAAATACTGTGTCAGCCGCATAGGAGGCCGACAATGTGAAGTCTCCTGCATAGAGTGCGGCCTTCAAGGTAAGATGCCTTGCAAAGTCGTTGTAGTAAAGGTCTTTATAGTCCGGCCTCTTATAATCGGTGTACCAGACCCCGGAAAGCTTAAGGGGCCTCCAGGGACGGAACCAGGCATCGACCCCATATTTATACTGGGAAGCTGGAACAGAGCCACCCGGGGCAAGATACTCCTCTGTGGTTCCGGAGAACATGAAGTTGAGCTCAAACAGATTGCTGTAGAAAAAAGTGACATAATCACGGTTGAAGAAGCCCCATTCCACATACTCCCCGAAGCAGGAGCCTGCTGTAAGTGATATAAGAAACCAATCCTTTTCGTAAATGCAGTTGAGAAGGAGGTTCCAGAGTTCAGCACCACCACTGTTCTCTGGTTTTGAGAGGTACCATGACGAGGGGCTTGAATATTCCTGGATATCGCTGTTCTCAAGAAGCAGAGAGCAGGTGAAGTCATTTATGGAGAGGCTTGCCAGAATGCCCCTTATATACTGCTCATCCCTGCTTCCGAGGGTAAAACAGGTAAGGCCATCCATAGGTTTTACAAAAACCCCATAGCTGCCGCTCTCCCCTATGCTCCTGTCCATAACCAGCCGTGCAGGCTCAAAGAAGACTTCCGATGTGGGAGAATAGCCGCAGGGATTCATGGACTCGGTCAGAAGCCCCCGGGTCTTGAGATGGCCGAAGCCGAACCACGGTGTGACAACCGACACAGTGCCAAACTCGTGCTCCTCATTCTTTTCCGAGACTTCGCAGACCTCAAAGGCATCCCCTTTTACATCAATGCGCCTTTTGATCACTTTCTCGGAGGAGCATTCCGATTTGACCTCTAAATCGATATCTGCCCGGCACAAGACAGGCAGAAAAAGCAAAAATAATAAGATACCTGCACCTTTCATACATGTATCTACAAGAAAAAAAACGTTTTTGCTTCAATTTTCTCAAAAATTTCATAAAAAATTTTTCTATTGAAAATCAGCCCTTTTAAGTTTAAAATAATAATAATGAATTTATATGTCATCCAGGTTAAAACTGGAAAAGAAGATACATATATAAGGCTCTGGGAAAGGAAGAAAGATCACCTGCCCCTAAGAATCTTCTGGCTCCGCAAGGAACTTATGATCCGGAAGAACGGGCATACCCACAAGGGGCTTAAATCGATTTTTCCAGGCTATCTGTTTCTGGAGGCCGAGAAAATCGATTCCGACACTTTCCAGGAGTTCAGGCATATCAATTATTTCAGCCGTTTCTTAAAGGCTGACAAGACTATTTATCCGCTTCCATATGAAGAGGCAAAAAGAATATACGAGCTGGCAAAGTATGGCCGGGTAATAGGTCAGTCCAAGGTTATATATAACGAGAATGACAGAATAGTTGTAATAGATGGCCCGATGAAAGGGCTTGAGGGGCAGATTGTAAAGGTGGACAGACGGAAAAAACGGGCAAAAGTACGGCTTTCCCTTTATGATAATCCATATCTGATAGATTTCGGCTTTGAACTTTTGGAAGAAACTGATGGAGCAAACAATGTGGGATGATGTTTTAGAAAGGGACTTAAACCTTAGGAATTCTCTCTATCTTTACCTTTACAGGGCATCTATCTTCTGCGGAGAGATAAAGAATATCCATCTGCCCGAAGAGCTTCCTGAAGGCTGCAGCATAATATCTTACAGTGACCTGCCCCAGAAAGAGTTTGATATTCTGGAAAGCAAGTTTCCCCTGCTCTGCAACGGATATGTAAACTATCAGGGAGAGCCAATATTTATAATTGCGGCCAGAAGCCAGGAGGATGCCGAGTCTGTATCAAGAATGATACAGGTTGAATACCAGCCCAGCACCCCTCTTTTCTTCGACGGAGAGTTTGCCGAAGGACAGGTTGTAAAGGAACGGAACGAAACCTGGACCTATGATGACAAGGAGATAGACCCGGAGCAGGTGCTTACTGTGGAGACCAACACCTCTGGAGACCTCTATAAGCCGGTTTACAACGACCCTATAGGGGTGGCAATCTACAGAGAATCCGATTCTGTATCTGTATGCACCTCCACCCAGTGGCCTCATCATGTAAGGTCCACAGTAAGCAGCATACTGAATATACCTGAGGAGGCTGTAAAGGTAAATGTACCCCAGATTGCATCCCCCATGGAAGGGAGACTCTGGTTTCCATCCTACCTGGCGGCATTGGCTGCATCGGTAATTGCTTTGCGCCCTGGAGAATCGGTACGCCTTATCCTGAGCAAAGAAGAGGTGCAGCAGTATATCGGCGCCCAGTACCCTTTCAAGATAAAGCATACATCGCTGGTGGATAAAAATACAGGCAGCATACTCCAGTGCACTGTGGAGCTGGCTATAAATGCAGGAGCATATCAGCTGTTTGCCGAAGAGGTAATGGAGAATGCCCTTATAAGCATAATGGGACCATATAAGGTGAACAAGGTTCTTATAAAGGAACAGCTTGTCAAGACCAGCTACCCTCCTATGTTCTTCATAACAGGAAACAAATTCACCCAGATACTGGTGGGTATAGAGACCCATGTGAACAACATAATATCCCTGACCGAGCAGTTCCCCGACGAATGGCGGCTGAACAACATAGTAAGCTCTTCGGCAAAGGCTGGAAACATTGTAATAGAAAAGGCGGCCAAGAACTCGGATTTCCAGAGGAAGTTCTCCTCCTACGAGCTGGCGAAGCAGAACCGCCTCAAGGGGATTGTATCTGACCGCTACTTCCGGGGCATAGGGCTTGCATTTGCCACCTATAAGGCCACCAGCGGCTTCAGCAAGAAGATCTGCACCCCTTTCACAGGAAAGCTCACCCTGGACGACAACTGGCAGGTCTACTACTCCACCGCCACTGTTCCACAGAACTTCTTTGAATATACCCTGTGGAAAAAAGTATTCCATAAAATAACCGAGCTGGATGAGGAAAGCATCCACATGATGCCCCACGACACTGCAACAAACGAGGATTCTATCCCCGACATACTTGGAGAGATGACCAAAGGGCCTATCCAGCTTATTCAGAAATGCAGCAAGAAACTCCAGGAGCTGCGGGTGAACACACCGCTTCCGATAACTGTGGAGGAGAGCTACGACCCTACCTACGACATCAACGATGCCGCATGGGGTGTTGCCATAGTAGAGGTCTCGGTGGACATAACCACCTATAAGCCTTCGATAAAGGGAATCTGGACCTGCTTCGACATAGGTGACACCATTACCGAGGATATTTCCAAAAACTATCTGATGCAGCGCATCATCAACAGCCTCTACTGGTGCACCAGCCAGGGAGAGGACGAGACATCTTCCTGGAAATTCGCAAACCTTCCTATAAGCATAAGCCTTATAAACAGCCAGGGAGCCGATTCGGTCAACTATTGCGGCGACATACCCTTTGGAATTATTCCTTCGGCCTATTGCAACGCCATAAGCCAGGCTTTAGGGAAAGTTATTACCGATATGCCTGTGACACCCGAGAAACTGTACCGTATGGTGGAGGAACAATGATAATCAAATTCACGCTGAACAATATGAAGAAGAATCTGGATGCAGATCCTTCCGAGAAGCTTTCTGATGTGCTCCGGGACGACTTCGGCCTGCTGTCGGTGAACAGCTGCTGCAACACAGGGCGCTGTGGAGGCTGCACCGTGCTCAAGGACAACCTGCCTGTGCCTGCCTGTATGGTCCGTATGTTCTCGGTGCGCAACTCCAGCATCCTTACCTACGAATACATCTCCACAACCACCGAATTTACAAGCATAATAAAAGTTCTGGAAGCCATGGGCTGCAACTTCTGCGATTTCTGCAAACATGGAAAGATAATAACTATATATTCACTGGTTCAGAGCGGTGTCCAGCTTACAGAAAAGGATGTCTACGAGGCACTTTCCGGGAATATCTGCAACTGCACCGACTTCCATTCCATGGCTGCAGGTGTGCGGCTGATCGTGAATACCATAAAGCGAGGTAAACGTGCTGAACGGAGATGACAAGACAAAATTCATCTACTATACCCCAGACAATGTGAATGGGCTTCTCAAGACTATGAATGCCTGCAGGTCATACAGGCTCTGCTTTGACGACCTGAACAGCGTTGACATCAAAGATAAGTCAGCCGCAGATAAACCTTTCAACAAGGCAATATATCCAGGCTATATAGCCGAGCTCTCGGCCCTTAAGCGGAGCGAGCGGTACTTTGAGATAGGGCCTGAGCTCAGGATCAACGAGCTGCTCAAGAAGGGAGCCACAGTGCTTCCCCCTATCCTTATCAGAGCCCTTACCGAATGCGGTGCTCCTAATGTACGGAATATCCTTACCATAGGTGGTATTATCTGTGCTCCAAAGATCAGGAACAGCGTATTTGCCGCCCTCTCCATACTCAATGCCAAGGTGGAGATTCTCTCATACACAACAGCAAACCTCAGATTCATGGTGCCTATCCAGCAGCTTTTCAAGGAAGAGACACTGACCCTTCTCCCCGGCGAGATGATCATAAAGATCAGGATTCCATACGAGGAATATGATGTTGACTATTACAACGAAATCCAGGACAAAGGGACACTGATAACATTTGTAGGGACTGCCTCAACATTCAAGAGCAGCATCTCTATCTGCAAGTTCGCCATAGGCAACTGGGGCAATGAGATTATCCGTGAGACCGAGATAGAAAGCGGTCTTGCCGAGCAGAAGCTCCCTATACCGG
>JAGCGL010000105.1 GCA_017649605.1 Spirochaetia bacterium | reverse complement strand
GCGAGCTGGCTAAGGCGATAAAGGGGATGGGCTACCTGCTCAAGATAGATACAAACGGCACCTTCCCTGACCGCATCCTAAGCCTTGAGCCAGACTTTATAGCCATGGATATAAAGACAGTGCCGGAAAAATACCCTATGCTCTCCCCTGTTCAGGATCCTCTGTTGCCGGAGAAAATAAAAGCTTCGATCGAGATAATTAAAAAATCGGGCATAGAGCACGAATTCCGCACCACAGTCGCGCCAGGCATTGTGGACATGAAAGATATCCAGAATATCTGCCAGCTGCTCTCTGGGGCCCAGTGTTACGTCCTGGCAGGCTATGTGCCGGGTCACACCCTGGATACAAACTTTACACAGGATACATACTCAGACCAGGAGCTGCACCAGATGGCAGACATAGTGCGTGCTGCCGGAATACCCCTTAAACTGCGGAATATGGATTAGTTTTATTTAAATAATTTGAGCTTGGATTTATGGTGATCCGGGTTCAGATTGTAGGCTTTCCGCCACTGGGCCTTAGCCTTCTGCATCTCCCCCTTGGCCTCATAAACCTCGCCGGTGTAGTAATAGGCATCGGCAGAGCCTGGGTTAAGATCCAGCACCTTGGATAAGCAATCCATAGCCTTGTCGAATTCTTTAAGCCCGAGATACCGCTGTCCCTGGAGCAGAAGCCTCTTCTCCTTGAGCACAGCATTGTCATCCTTTGCCTTGTCCAGATAGAATCCGGCTTTGTCCAGATTACCCGCTTTTATATATTCCTGGGCCAGGGTAAGGGTAAGGACGTCTGATGGATTGATCTCCATGGATTTCTCGAAGTTCTCCACCGCATGATCCGACATGTCCAGCTTGGAATATGCAAGTCCGAGATACTCATAGATATCCTTGCTGTCGCACCCGCTGTTCAATGCCTCGGTAAGATATTTGATTGCCAGGTCGCAGTAATAGAAGCCCAGATGATAGTAGGCCTTTCCAAGCACATACATGACATCTGCATTCTCCTTCCCTTCGGTAAGGAGTGCCTGTCTGAGCAGCACCACAGCTTTTTCCATGCAGGAGTTGCGCTCATCCATATCCAGGATTGAGATTCCCTGATAGAAGTAGGCATACCCGGTGAAGATAAGGGTATTTCTGTCCATAGGATTTTTCTCAAGCACAGTGTCGCCATATTCAATGATCTTTGAATACTGCTTCTTATCCCACATCTCGGTATAAGAGACACCTTCGTCAGAGAAAGGGAGATGAACTGTCCGGTTCTGCAGACCGATAAAGAAAAATAAAAGACCGATCACTATTGCAGCTGCAATAAAAATCTTTTTCTTCAAATCCTATGCTCCAAAAAAATAATAAAGCAGGTCTATAAGCCGAGTTCTGTCTTGTGTTACCATCTGTCTATGAAATCTGTCGCCAGATTCCTATAGCAGCCTACCCGCAGATAAGAGCGAGCAGCTCTCTGCTTTTTTGGCTTTGCTCCTGATGAGGTTTGCCATGCGGCATCTGTTGCCAGATGCCCGGTGGGCTCTTACCCCGCCTTTTCACCATCACCTGTCTGAAAGACAGGCTGTATCTTTTCTGTGGCACTTTCTATCGCGCAGAAACCTGCGCTTCCAG
>JAGCGL010000104.1 GCA_017649605.1 Spirochaetia bacterium | reverse complement strand
TGGCGTTGCCTTCAATTGCAGAGGAGGTCAAGGATTCTGACCTTTTTATCTGCGAGGGGATGTTCGAGGACGAGCTGGCAGAAAGTGCCCACGAGAAAAAGCACATGACTGCCACCGAGGCCGCCAATCTGGCAAAATCAGCAGGGGGCATAAAGCAGATGGGGCTTATCCATTACAGCCCGCGGTATAATGATAAGGAGCTGTCAATCCTTCTGGAGCAGGCTAAAGAGGTGTTTCCAGACACTTTCCTGACCAGGGATGGACAGACAATCCTTTTGAAATATGAGGATTAAATTTGGGAGACTAGGATGATTAAAGTCGAAAACATTGACAAGATCTATGGCAAGTTCAAAGCTGTGGACAATGTCTCCTTCCATATCGGGAAGGGAGAGATTGTAGGCCTTTTAGGGCCAAACGGCGCCGGCAAGACCACTATTATGAAAATTCTTACTGGATACCACTATCCGACCCACGGTACTGCCATACTTAACGGTTACAGCATCTATGATGACCTTCTCAAGGTCAAGGAATCCACCGGGTATCTGCCCGAGATGGCACCTCTTTATGATGACCTTACTGTAATTGAATACCTGGATTTCATGGCCGATATCCGCAAGATTCCTAAGAGCAGGAAAAAACAGGAGATTGACCGGGTTATTCAGGAATGCGGTCTGGAAGCGGTGGTCTACCGCAGCATAGGCAAGCTTTCCAAGGGCTACCGGCAGAGGACAGGGCTGGCACAGGCTATAATCCATTCTCCGGATATCCTTATTCTGGACGAGCCAACCACAGGTCTTGACCCTAACCAGATCATAGAGATCCGTAAGCTTATCTGCGATATTGGGAAGGAGAAGACTGTTATTCTCTCCACACATATCCTGCAGGAGGTGGAGGCAGTCTGCAACCGTGTCCTTATCCTTAACCATGGCAAGATTGTGGCCGAGGGTAGCCCTGACACAATCAGAAAGCAGGTGCAGAAGGACGACCGTTTCACTGTAGAGGTGGCCGGTGCAGTAGATGCCCAGTCTCTAAAGGCACTGGAGCCGGTATCGGAGATACTTTCCACCGAGGCTCTGGATGGCAAGACTGTTATCAAGATATCTGCCCCGAAGGGAACCGAAACCGGCGCCCTTATCTTCGACTGGGCTGTAAAGAACGGCTACAGGCTTTCGGCTTTGGTTCCAGAACAGACAAGCCTGGAAGATATCTTCAGAAAGCTTACAAATCAGACAGAGGTGTAATATGAATATCAAAGGACTTATTAAAAAAGAGCTTAAAGCATATTTCAACTCTCCAATGGCATATCTTGTTGTCCTCTTCTTTGTCCTTACGCTCAACATTTTCTTCTTTTTCTTCGGACAGTTCTTCGGAAGGGACACAGCCAGCATGCGGAGCTATTTCTCCATAATGCCTGTCCTCTTTATCCTTATTCTGCCTGCTATAAGCATGCGCAGCTGGGCCGAAGAGCGGAAGCTTAAGACTGATATGCTCCTTTTCACACTCCCTTTGAGCGAGTTCGAGATTGTTATGGGTAAATTCATCAGTGCGGTAATCCTGCTGCTTCTTATGATTGTCCTTACATTCCCGGTTCCAATCATGCTCAACATGTTCGGAAACTTCGAGCGGGGTCAGATTATCGGAGAGTATATAGGAACCTTCCTCCTGGGCCTTGCAGGGCTTTCGGTGGGGCAGTTCATATCATCCAGGACATCAAACCAGATCAGCGCCTATATCTTCAGCGTTGTGGCATTGCTGTTCATAACATTCATCGGGCAGATAACCATGGTCATCAATGTTCCAAAGTTCATTGACAACCTGTTCAGCTATCTTTCCCTCTCGACTCACTTTGAATCCTTCGAGAAAGGCATTTTCGACACCAGGGACTTCTCCTTCTTTGCGATTATCACCTGCCTTTTCATCTATCTGAATGTCAAAGTGATCAAACTTAACAAGTGAGGCGGCAGATATGAATAACAGAACAAAAGAATTGATTACAGCTTTATTAGTTTTTGCGGCTGCCATCCTCCTTGCACTCAACACAACCCGATACTTCGGCAGAATAGACATGACAGAGACCAAGGAGTTCACCATCTCCAGCACAACCAAGGATTATATCAAGACAATCCCGGAGCAGGTGAACATAACCTATTTCATCTCTGACAAGATAAGGGCCATAGCACCGGCAGCAGGTCAGATAGAAGACCTTCTCTTCGAATATGCGGCCAACTCAAGGGGTCACATCTCAACCACCTCGCTGGATCCCTCAAAGACAATAAACGAGGCCTATGCCAAAAAGATGGGTATAACAGCCCAGCAGGTAGAGATCTACGACAGGAACGAGCTGGCATATTCCACTGTCTTCTCCGGAATCCTTATCCAGTATCTGGACAAGACTGTGGCTATTCCGTTCATCCTGGATCCAAGCAACCTGGAGTACGAGGTTTCCAGCAAGATTCAGAAGCTGGTGGAGAACGAGACCACCAGAATAGGCCTTTTGGCAGGCAGCGACCAGAACTCTATCGATTATTACTATTCCTACCTCAACGAGACTATGAAAAAGAACGGCGAGGTTGAGATTATCAACAGAGGTGATTATATCGACCCGGAGATCACAGTCCTCTTTGTGCTGGGAAACCAGGATTTCACCGAGGGCGATCTGCTCAATATCGATGAGTATATCATGGGCGGAGGAAGGGCTGTGTTTGCCTTGGACGGCGTAATAGTTGACATGGTGAACAACCTCAAGGCTACCAAGCTGGAGGAGAATCCGGCCCTGGAGATGCTCAAGAAGTGGGGAATAACCATAAATACAGACATGGTGCTTGACAAGTACTGCAAGAAGATAACCATGAAAGGCTCCATGCCTATGAATTATCCTATGTGGCTCAGCATTAACAGCAGGTTTGTAAACAAGGACAACCCGATTACAGCCGGCTTTGCCAGCCTGGACCTGATGTGGGCAAGCTCCATAGACATTGACCCGGTTCCAGGAATCAACTATCAGGAGCTTTTCTCCAGCACCACCGACTCATGGGTACTAAGCCATTATGTGACCGGTAACCCATACGAGGCTTTCACAACCCAGAATCTGGTGGAGGAGAGCAAGGGAAGCCATACACTGGCCTATGCCGCCACAGGACAGTTCCCAAGTGCTTATACCGACAAGGTGAGCAAGGAGACCAAGATCATAGTGGTGGGCGACTCCGACTTCCTTTCAAACCTTATAGAGTATACCGAGAGCCCGGCAAACCTTATGTTCTCGGAGAACCTGCTGCAGTGGCTTGACAACGACAGATTCATGAACATAAAGACCAGGAGCGTCCGGGACATCAGGCTTAACAAGATAA
Organism: Spirochaetia bacterium; assembly: GCA_017649605.1. Lineage (GTDB taxonomy): Bacteria > Spirochaetota > Spirochaetia > CADAEX01 > CADAEX01 > CADAEX01. Next base: position 21,177 of record JAGCGL010000104.1, on the reverse strand, counting down.
CTGACCTTAGCTCCAAGGTAAGGGCTATAATGGCTGTTTACCTGGTTAATATATTCATCATTCCTGCCGGAATTATCATCTACGGCATTGTCAGATACATAAGACGGAAAAGAAAGGATGCGTGATTGTTATGAAATATAAAACTAAAATTATAAGCCTGTCGGCAGTTATTGTAATTCTGGCCGCCACCTATTTGATGGGAGGCCTTTTCACAGCTCAGAAAGCAGTGGAGAAGAAGGCTATGGAGCCTCTGTTTGACCTGGCTCTGAAAGATACCCTTACATCGGTAAGAGTCTCGACTACACCAGAGGCAGGAATTGTCACAATAGAGAAGGCTGGGAATGACTGGGTCATCAGGATAGACGAGAATGTCACTTATCCAGCCTCAAAAATCAGAGTTAACAGCCTTATCACCTCTGTGTTCGATGTCACCAAGTTCAAGCTTATGGGACGGGGCGAAAAGTACTGGAGCGAGTTTGAGCTCGAGCCAGACAGGGCCGATACTGTAGAGATTCTTAAGGATGGACAGTCTATGTTCACCCTCTACGTTGGAAAGGAAGGACCTGGTGGAAAGGGCGACTATGTGCGCTCCTCGCTGACAAATGAGATTTATCTTACAGATGCCACTATGCAGCGTCACTTCGGTCAGGATCCCCGCTACTGGTTCAATATGCGGCTGTTCCCAGAAGGGTACACCGGCGAGGATATATTTGCATTCACTTTCATCGATATGAACTCCGATGCCAAGATCTCTTTGAAGAGAGAAGCCCAGGGTAAGCTGGGGAAGTGGATCAATCTGGTTCCAGATGCACCGGAACCTAATGGAAAGGTGGCAGATGCTATTGCCGACAACCTGGCTCTGCTTGAGGCTGTGAACTTTGTGAACGGGGCAGATATTATACCTAATGTAGTTGTAGAGCTGGATACAGGCAAGCTGGGACACATGACTATAGACTGCCAGAAAATTGAGGACGAAGGGCAGTATGTCTACCTTCTTAAAAAGAGGGGAGATTCCTATATGTATCTGATCCAGGAGGATAAACTCAAGAGGCTTTTCCAGCCTGAAGGACTTTTCCCAGCCCCATCAAAGACTGAATAAAGTTATCATAGTAAACTTTTAAATATCCTGCAGATTTATCAGTTTTAAAAATTAAAGCTGGTATTTTTGCAGGATTTTTTTTATATTTTAAGCACTTTACAAATCTGATTATGAATCTCTTGTTTTGTCAATCTGCCGTCAATAACTATGGTTTTCATATCAGAATCTGCCAGCATGGAAAGGGTCTTCTTGTAGTTGGCATCTATCTTCCTCTGGAGCTCAAGACGCTCGAAAAGCTCTTTCTCCTCGCCCCGGGTTGCCATCCGTTTCTGGCACTCCTCCGGACTTAAGTCTATATAGAAAAGGTATTCCGGCAGGGGATAGTACTGGTTGAGCGAGGCCACTGTCTCATAATCCATGAAAAGAGACTGATAGGCAAGGCTTGAGAAGAGGTATCGGTCGCAGATCACCTTTTTTTCTTCCTCTGCTTGCCGGGCAATACCATTTTTCCCATATACATGCTCGTTCCGGTCGGCCGAGAAGAGGAGTGCCAGGGTAAAGGGATCCACAGTCTCCTTGCACTGAAGTATAAGCCGGATAAACTGACCGATGCTTCCCTTGGTCGGCTCGTTGGTGCCAAAGGTTGGGATGTCGGCCTCTTCCAGCTTTTTAACAAGAAGGGAAGTCTGGGTTGTGGTGCCACAGCCATCAAGACCTTCCAGCACAATAAAATTTTTTATAGGTTTTTTGAAACTTATTGTCCTCATAATAGTTTTATATATGATAACTAAAAATAAATAAATAGAGATAGAAAAAATAATTGTTGTATTGTATTATATAATAGTATTATGGTGCGCAAAACACTCTCTGGTACAAAATATGTTCTCCTCCTGACTGTTGCCACAGTTATTGCAGCGGCAGTAATCTGGTACTCCTACACATTTGTCCAGGACCACACCAGAGAGCTCCGCGACCAGATTGTCTCCATACTGGAGAACCAGCTTTCCCGCAACATCTCATATGGCAGTATCGATCCTTTCTTCATCAACTCCATAACTATCCGTGACGTGGAGATAAAGGATGACACAGGCAAGATACTTGCAAAGGGGGAGAAGCTCAACATCAAGTTCAACCTTATGAACTACCTGTTCATGAACGAGAATATCCTCAAGGGAATAACTCTGGAGAACGGCTACATCAACTTCAGCCAGCAGCAGGATATGGATTTCATAACCTCGCTGTCAGAGAGGATGAAGCCGGACGAGGAGACCCTTATGCCGCGCCAGACCAAGAGTTTCTACTTCAAGGGAAAGAACCTGGCCGCCAACTTCCTGCTGGATATGGGGGCAATCTCTATAGATAAATGCACCACCGATATCCTGCTTCAGGGCTCCGATATAAGGCTGTCCGGCAAGATGCAGGTTTCGGGCTACGATCTCAAGACCGACAAGATGACCCAGTTCATGACCTCGGTGGAATTCGATTCCAACATGAAGAAAGATGGATCAGAAGGGCTTGTGAACCTGCAGGTTGCCGCCTTTACCTCCGACTTTATCCAGACCGACAGAAAAGCTTTCCTTATAACATTTGACGAGGACAGCTTCTTTTTCTGCAACATGGAGGACAGCACCCCGATTGATTATTCCATCACATGGAACCGGCAGGGGAAGGCTTTGACAGCCCAGACTGTGTTCCAGGATTTCAGGCCTGCCGATATTGTCACCTTCACAGGGGATTACACAAAGTATAACGATTATGCAAAAGCCAAGGGAACCGGCAACCTCGAGATCACATACACCCCGGATCAGAAAGAGAAGATCCTCTATTTTGGAGATGTGGACCTTTCACTGGCCGGCACCAAGGTTCCTCTGGAACCCCAGTGCCATATATCATTCTCCGGCCTTGATAAAAAGATAGAGATTAAATCCCTTACACTGGCCACAGAGCGGGGCAATGCCTCCTACTCCGGAGACTTTGATGCCGAGACTATGTCGGCCCAGGGCTCGCTCCTCCTGGACAATGTGCAGGCTTCGGACAAGATGGTTATAGACACCCAATATGACCTGGTTATGGCTGACAGCCAGCTTTCCCTTATCTCCGACAACCTGGTGCTGAACAAGAAGGAGCTGGGAAACAGCACCCTCAATGTAAACCTGAAGGATAAGACAGCAGACCTGACCCTCCTTAACCTTTCCCTTAAGGCCCAGGAGACCGAGGATAAGGGGTATTCCGGTCTTATCACCTTGACCAAGTACCCAATAAAAGAGCTTGAGGCAGTGTTCAGCCAGGAGGATAAGCTTTATACCGAAAACTATCTGGTTACTGCCGATGTATTCTGCATCTACGACAAGAATGATTTCTACATAACCAGCCGGAATGTCCATATTGATGATGTGACCCACCCGGAGGATTCGCTTGATTTTGCCGTAACCTCCACCTTGGATGACATAAAGCTAAGCGAGATAGTGCTTAACTACAGAGGCTTCTCCGGAGAAGGCTACTTTGACCTGGCCTCCATGCGCTCTGATCATTGCGATTTTGAGACATTCTGGACAGTCCACGATACAGACTATGAATTCAACGGTTTTCTGAACAAAAAACAGAACCTGTTTGTAAGGGGACTTTACGGCTTCACGCTGTCGGCTTTCTTTGACGAAAACGGCTGGCCTTTTGATATGCAGGCCACAGGATTCCCAATCTTCATAATGGGGAACAAGACCCCGGCCGATATGGATATTTCAGGCCAGATGAAGGATGGCAAGCTTTCAATTGTCACCATAAATGACATGAGGCTTTCGCACCTCTCTTTCCTAAAAGGGGGAAGCAACAGCATAAACTTCAACGGAATCCTTTCCGGCAACACCCTCAAGCTCAACAGCTGGACATTGACCGACAACTATTCCACTGTCAAGGGAACAGGGGAGGCCACCTTTGCCGATATCAGCAACTGCTGGGGCTGGCTAAGAGGTACAGGAAGCAATCTTAACGAGGAATATAACGCCTATGTGCTTATCCAAGATAAGAAAATGACCATAGATGCCTCCTGCCGGAACTCCAGGGTGGAACGCTTCACCACTTCTAAAGTAAGCGGAAGCCTGGATACAAATGCCAAGATTACAGGGACATTTGATGACCCACAGATAACAGCTTCTGTCAATATCCAGAAAGGAACCCTGATGAAAAAGCCTTTCGAGCTTTATACATCGGTCCAGGCCAACAAGAAGAAGACTCAGCTCTACACCCTTACAGGCAAGCTGGGCAATGCCAATATAACCTCCAGCTCCGGCTCGGTGGACTGGAACAAAAAGGAATATAAGCTATCAGCCGATGTTGCCCTGAAAGATTCCGACAACGAGAAAGTTGACAATATCACCCTGAATGCCTCAGGCACTATCCAGGAAGATGGCCAGTGGATAATAAACCCTGCTACGACCAAGAACAAAGGGACATTGAGGGTTTCCTCCACCCAGCCGGTCCTTTTAGGTTATGACAGATGGAACTTTGATTTCAACAACAACGGAAGGCGGTTCTATGTGGACGGCGGACCTTTCAGGCACTGCATAGAAGGCTACTACTATCCGGACGGGAATATAGACTTTGACCTGCGCAACCCTCTGTTTGTAGCTGGAAAGATAAAAGGAAAACTGGTTGGAAACGAGGTGGATGCAGTTATTTCTGACATAGCCCTTGATATGGGACGGGTAGGACAGCTTACCCGCTTTGATCATTTCTTCCCTCTGGCCGGTGTAGGAACCGGTACCCTCCGTATGACAGGCTCTCTCAAGAATCCGGACCTTTGGGGTGTCATGAATGTGTCGGATCTCTATTTTGCAGTCCTTTCTGTTCCTGATATCATCGGCCCGGCCAATGCCGACCTCCAGTTCCAGGGCAAGGATATAAATATGCTTCCAGTGCTTATAAGCGACAGGAAGAACAAAACCTATGTCAGATGCAACTTCCTCCTTGAAAGCTGGGCTCTGGATTACTTCAAGGTCGATATCTCCTCCTTCGGCGACCCAAAGAGGGGACTCAAGATATCCGACACCTTCTGCGGTATAGATGTGGATGGGTATGTCCTGGGAGATTTAAGCATTTCGGGAATGTCTGATTCCATAATGATTGACGGCGACATAACAGTAAACAACTGTATCATCAACTTAAGCCAGGACAGCAGCTACAACAGCTTTGACAGTAATTCCATGACAGAATATCTGGTAAATATCAATATAAAGACCGGTACCGGAGTAGAGTTCTACTGGCCCACCAAGAAGGTGCCTGTACTCAGGGCCTTTGCTTCCAAGGGGCAGACTGTCCAGATCCAGTATGACAGTTCCATCAACCAGTTTGACATAGATGGCAATGTTGCATTCCGTGGAGGCGATATTTTCTACTTCAGCAACAACTTCTTCATAAGGGACGGACTCCTGGCTCTAAACGAGAACCAGGACAAGTTTGACCCGCTAATAACAGTAAATGCCGAGTGCCGTACTGCCACCAGAAACAACCAGAAGGTCAAGCTTATGTTCATAATGGAAAACACGCCTCTCAGCCATTTCCAGCCGCGTATCGAGGCGGTTCCGGCCCTGTCCCAGGCCGAGCTCTATGAGCTTATGGGCGACACCCTTATGGGAGGCAATGTAAGCGACGAGGAGCGCAACACCATGTCCACACTTGCCAATGCAGGTGCCTACGGAACTCAGCTGATCGGTGTACTCAGGCCATTCGAGCGTTCTGTCAAAGACTTCCTTAATGTCGATATCTTTGCTATAAGAGCGCAGCTTAATGACAAGGTCTTCAACGACCAGCGTAACGAAGAGAAGAGCAGTGTGGACATGAAACGGGTTGGCAGCAGCACTGTTTTCAGGAATATAGATATGTTCTTCGGTAAGTATTTCGGAGAGTATTTCTTCCTTGATACCACCATAAGATTGTCGGCGTGGGATTTTGACACTTTTGAATATTATGAGTACAATATGCCGACTTTCTATAACATGTACCTAGAATCGGAGATAAACCTTGAGGCAAACACTCCGCTGTTTATATTGAATTTGGGGCTGTATCCAAAGCTTGGCAAGATGCCTGACTTCCTTATGGATACAACCATAGGACTGTCATGGAGATTCACGTTTTGATAGGAGAATTTATGAACCGGGTTAAATATAGAATATTGCTTATTCTTTTCATTCTTCTTCCCCTTATACCAGCAGCTGCACAGGATGCCTGGTATGATGGAAAGGAAATAGAGGATATCCAGTTTGAAGGGCTTTATATGATATCAGAAAATGAACTTGATGCTATCATAGACAGCTTTATAGGCAAAAGATTCAATGACAATCTGTTCATGGAGCTCCAGAACAAGCTCTTCTCCCTTGATTATTTCGAGGATATGACCTCAACTGCATACCCGGGCAGAGAGGACATCTCAAAATACGATCCTGCCAACACAGTCATAATCAGATTCAAGGTGATAGAATACCCATCTATATCCAAGATCAAGATAGCAGGAAACAAGAATATCAGGAAAAATACCATCCTGGACGAGATCATGCTTAAACCTGGCGATGTTGTGACCAGTGCAAATGTAAAGCTGGATGAGGAGAGTATATACGAACTTTATCTGGAGAAAGGCTTTACCGATGTTGTGGTTCATGGCGAGATAGGAGAAAAAGACAGCGATAATACTGTAGTTGTCACCTTCCGTATCGACGAAGGGCAGCAGATGAGGATTCGGGAGATCGTCTTTGTAGGAAACGATGTTATTTCGAAGACAGCCCTCAAGAGAAAGCTCGAGACCAAGCAGCAGGGCCTTTTCCGCAAGGGTCTTTATCAGGAGTCAAACATAGAGGAAGATATTGAGAATATCGAGAACTTCTATGCCGAAAAAGGTTATATTAAAGCCAAGGTTACAGATGTGACCAACGAGGTTGTCCCTACCGACCAGCCTGACAGAACCGGCTTAAGAATCACATATTACATCGACGAGGGAGAGCAGTATACCTACGAAGGAATAAGCTTTGTGGGCAACATTATCCACGATGACGAGGAGCTTGGAAAGCTGGTGCGCTGCAAGCCTGGCGACGTGCTCAACAAGGTTAGGATGCAGGCCGACTTTGTCCGTATCTCTGACCTCTACTTCGACGACGGTTATATCTTCAACTCTATCTCCGAGCAGGAGCAGATAAACGAAGAGACAAGATCTGTCTCCTACATTGTCACCATTGTGGAGGAAGGGAGAGCCCATATCGAAAATATCATTATCCAGGGTAACGACAAGACCAAGGAACGGGTAATCCTCAGAGAGCTTCCTATCGGTGTAGGTGATGTATTCAGCAAGAAAAAGATTATAGAGGGTGTGCAGAACCTGTACAACCTGCAGTATTTCTCGGCCATCTACCCGGAGACTCCTACCGGTTCTGAGTATGGTCTTATGAACCTTATCCTCAACGTGGAAGAGGGCAAGACCACCGATGTCCAGTTCGGTCTTATATTCTCTGCCGATGCCGGCGATATCCCTGTCAGTGCATTCGTAAAATGGACAGACCGTAACTTCCTTGGAAACGGCCAGGAGTTCAGTATCGGTACCGAGATGTCAACATCGGTGCAGTCTGTGACAGCCTCCTTCACAGAGCGGTGGCTTGCCGACAGGCGTCTCTCGGGAACTATATCCCTTTCTGTCTCCCACGAGACCACTGCCAACGTTGCCCAGGACGTCATGAACCCAGTCTTTGACAACGACAAATATAAGAAAGGACAGGTTCCAGACCCTTATGACGGCCACATGGTAGACCGCCACACAGGAGAGCCTTCCACCGATGATGATGCGATTACCGACTATGAGTATGCGGTACGGCATGGAATTGGTATTCCGAAAGCCTATCTTATGGAATACGAATCCTGGAACATAGGCCTTGGACTCAGCCTCGGATACACATGGCATCTTCCGATAGGAAGGGTTGGAACAGGTGTAGGTTACAACCATTTAAAGACATATGTAGATTATAACGACGGCATCTACAGACCGTACAATGCGACTGTAAGAGAGAACTTCCAGAACTGGATGTCTATCAACTCGGTATGGAGTTCTATTTCCTGGGATACCAGAGATTATGTTGTAAGCCCGTCAAAAGGATTCTATCTCAAGGAGACCTTGACCTATACAGGTGGTATCATGCCATCGGCCCGGGAATACATAAAGTCCGAGACAAAGGGGCAGATTTACCAGCAGATCTTCTCTATCCCGCTGGGCGAAGAGTTTAAATTCAAACTGGTGCTTGCTCTTGGATCCTCCATTTCTGTCATCATGAACCAGCTGGATGGTACCCTTAAGGCCACAACCAGAGAGCTCCTCTATATCGACGGTCTTACCATGGCAAGAGGCTGGGACCGTGTTTATGATGGAATGGTTCTTTGGGATAACTGGGTAGAGCTCAGAATGCCGATCTTCGAGAAATATATCTGGTGGGACTGGTTCTGGAGTGCAACCGGTATTTGGCCAGAGCGCTATATGTTCAAAGATATGGTCAAACAGGACTTCTACTTCTCGCTGGGCGGTGGTTTCAGGCTTACTATTCCTGGTCTTCCGATCGGCTTCTACTTTGTCAAACGTTATAGATATGACAACGATAATAATATCGACTGGCAGGAAGGTATCCTGTTCAAAAACAGTATGAAACTTGACTTTGTAATTGGCTTCAACCAGAGTTACTACTAGGAGATTATATGAAAAAATTATTTCTTTTTACCCTTTTATTCTTCGCTTCTTTAGCTGTATATGCACAGCAGCAGATCCCTAAGATCGGTATTATCGATTACACCAGGATTGTTCAGCGTATGATGCCCAGCATGGACCAGCTTCAGGAGGTAAAGAATATCAAGCAGTCTATCGAGGACGAGACTGCCGCTATTGAGACCGAGATTTCAGCTCTGGAGAAGGAGAGGGAAGATATTGTGGCCAGAAGCCATTACAGCGATGCCACTGATGAGATAGACGAGCAGATTTCATCCCTCAGGTATTATCTGCAGCAGTTTGTGGAGGAAAAGAACAGAGAGCTGGAGGAGAAGAAAGCCCTGGTTCCAGACACTGCCGAGATAATAAGCAAGATTGTGAACCAGATCCAGTATGTGGCCGAGAGCGAAGGTTACTCTATAATCTTTGATTCCAAGGATAAGAATATCATCTGGTGGACCCATAGCGTAGATATCACCGACAAGGTCATGAGAAGACTCAGAATATGACAGAAAACAGTGCCGATACCCCGGCTGTCAGACAGTATAAAAGGATAAAGAGCTCTTATCCCGATGCATTCCTTTTTTTCAGGATGGGGGATTTCTACGAGATGTTCGATTCCGACGCCCGTCAGGCCAGCTCTCTTTTAGATCTGGTGCTTACAAAAAGGGCGGGACAGCCAATGTGCGGCATACCATACCATGCGGCATCCACCTATATAGGACGGCTTCTTAAGGCTGGCAAGAAAGTTGCGATATGCGAGCAGAAAGGGGAGGTTCAGAAGGGTGGCAAGGTAATGGAGCGGGTAGTCACTGAGGTTATAAGCCCCGGCACAGCTATTGTGGAGGATTACCTGGACAAGAACAGCAACAACTACCTGTTTGCCATTGGAAAGGCAGGCTCTTATATCTCCATTGCCTACCTGGATCTTTCCACCGGCGAGTTCAGTGCGGCAAAATGCCCTGATGGCGAGAAAAAGGATTTCCTCAGGAAGGAGCTTTTCCGTCTGGCACCTGGCGAGATACTTATCCAAGAGACATTCTATGCAGAAGATCCTGATATTGCCTCCATATTAGATTCCTATAAAAAAGTTATTATTAACCAGTTTCCAGACTGGCAGTTTGATATGGCTGCCTCGGTGGAGGCTGTCAAACGGCAGTTCAATGTAATAAGCCTTAAAGGGCTTGGGTTTGAAGAGACCGACCCGGAGCTTCTGTCTGCCGGAGTTATCCTTGATTATATCCACCAGACATCCAAGTCGCTGCTGCCCCATATAACAGCCCTTAACAAGTACGATTCCAAGCAATATATGTACCTGGATGAATCTTCCTTAAGAAACCTTGAGATTCTGCGGAATATCCAGGACGGTTCTTCCCGTTATACCCTTATAGATGTGCTGGACCATACCAAGACCTCGGCAGGAAGCCGTCTTATAAAAAAATGGCTTTCGGCCCCTCTGACCTCTATTCAGGACATAAAGAAGAGGCATGAAACTGTTGACATTTTCTACCGCAACCAGATTCTCCTGTCCAACCTGCGGCAGAGCCTGGCATCGGTAATGGATATGGAGCGCATATGCTCCAAGGTGGCTCTGGACAAGGCAAATGCACGGGATTTAGAGGGTCTTAAGAACTCCTTTGCAAAATGTATAGAGATTATAACCCTTTTATCCGACTGGCAGAAGGAGGGTTTCTTCCCATTCCTCATCCAGCAGACGCTGTCGCATATCAGCGAGCTCTTTGCATACCTGGACAGCTGCCTGGGAGAGAACCTGCCTGTAGTGATAAACGAAGGGGGAATGATTAAAAAAGGCTATAACCAGGAACTGGACCACCTGCGCTCGCTGCGGGACAACAGCCAGGGCATCCTGGACGAGTATATGGATCAGGAGCGGAGTACCTGCAATATCCCAAACCTTAAGCTGCGTTACAACAAGGTTATAGGCTATTTCCTCGAGGTTACAAAATCCTATTTAAAGAATGTCCCTTCCCACTATATAAGAAAGCAGTCCACATTGAACAGCGAGCGCTTCACAACCGAGAAGCTTACAGAGCTTGAGACTGAACTGAACAGTGCCTACGACAAGATTGTCTCTCTTGAAAGAGAACTTTTTATGCAGATCCGGGACAGGATAAAGCAGGAGATTCCTTTCATAATAGAGCTGGCCGAGACAGTGTCGGAGATAGACTGCTACCAGTCCTTTGCCGATGCGGCCACAGCCCACGGCTATATCAAGCCCAAGGTTACTGACAAAAAGTATATAAGCATAAAAGGGGGGCGCCATCCTGTGGTGGAGGCTAACCTGCCGCCAGGGGAGTTCATAGAGAACGACTTCTATCTGGAAAGTGGCAAGGAGAACCTTATTATGCTCACAGGCCCTAACATGGCTGGAAAATCCACATTTCTAAGGCAGAATGCAATTATAGTATTAATGGCTCAGGCCGGCTCCTTTGTTCCGGCCACCGAGGCCGAGATAGGGGTGGTGGACAAGATGTTCTGCCGTGTAGGGGCCTCGGACAACCTTGCAAGGGGCGAATCCACATTCCTTGTGGAGATGTCAGAGACTGCCAACATACTGCGCTGTGCCACCCAGAACAGCTTTATAATAATGGACGAGGTTGGCCGTGGCACCGGCACCAACGACGGCCTGGCCATAGCCTGGAGCATCTGCGAATACATGACCAAGAAATGCAGGGCCAAGACTATATTTGCAACCCACTATCACGAACTTACTCAGATGGACAACCCCAATGTAGTCAATATGTCTATGAATGCATCGGAGGAGAATGGAAAGCTTGTATTCCTTAAGAAGATAGTAAGGGGAGCGGCAAGCAAATCCTACGGAATCCATGTGGCAGAGCTTGCCGGTATTCCATACGAGATAATAGTCCGGGCCAAAGAGCTTATGGCAGCCTTTGAGAAGGAGTCAAAGGCCGCAATTGTCCCAGAGCAGACAGAGGCTATAGACCTTTTCCCACAGGAGGATATGCTCCGAAGCGAGATCCTTTCTGCCGACATAAGCAACATGACCCCGCTCCAGGCCCTCACATTCCTGTCAGACCTTCAGAACCGCTATAAATAATCAGTTCCTATAGAAATCCAGGAAGAGCAGCATATAGTGCTGTATATTGTTAAAATACTTTTTCTGGAGCTCTGCGCCAGCTCTGGTAACATACCTGAAATGCCATGATTCCCAGTCGTAGCCGGTCACTTTCTCGTACCCCTTGGGGAAGGAGAGGGAGAAACCATATTTCCAGGCATTCTCTGTAAGCCATTTCTCCTCTTTTGTCCCTGCAAAGGTGTTTTCCACATCGTTGAAATCGATTACAGTGCCCAGCTGGTGCTGCGATGCTCCCGGCGGGGCAGAGAAGGTATCGGTCTTCTCCTTTCCATACTTCGATATATAGTAGTTATAGAGTCCAACCTGGTACTTATAATCCCGGTAGGCAGAGGAGACCATAAGGGAGAGCCCCTCCCGGGAGCTGTCATCCATCATTCTCTTAAGAGCCTCAAATGTCACCTTCTCAAGCTTCATCCCTTTCTTGTTTACCTTGATTCCTTTTCCGTCAAGTGGAACCAGTTCGCCAGGGTCGTAGTCGGCTGTAAGGAGATGGCTCTTGTCTGCGATTATGAAGAACCTGCTCTCTTCTGCAAGAACCTTGGCAAGGTCTGCCTTAAAGGCATCCATATTATCCAGTATAGCACCCTGCATCTCCTCAGGCAGCTGGCTCACTGCTATAGAAGCAATACGGATTGCCTCCTCATCCACAGGCTCCTCTGCGACAGCAGCCTGCTGAACCTTCTTCTCCTTGGCGGTGCAGGAGACACCAGCTGCCATGAAAACAGCAAGCAGCAATATGGCAAGCTTAGAATACGGTTTCAATCACTTCCTCCATTCTGCTTACAGGATGGAATGTAATTCCTTTCTTAATATATGTAGGAATCTCATCCAGATCCTTCTGGTTCTGCTTTGGAATGATAATATGCTTTATCATGTTGCGCCGTGCCGCAATAGTCTTTTCCTTAAGGCCTCCGATAGGAAGCACATCTCCAGTTAAAGAAAGCTCTCCAGTCATGGCAAACCCTGGCTTTACCTGTTTTCCTCTGATCAGAGAAAGAAGGGCAGTGGCCATGGTTATGCCTGCAGAAGGGCCATCCTTAGGGGTTGCTCCCTCTGGAATATGCAGGTGATAGTGATAGTTCTCGAAAGCATCCCGGCCCACACCGAACCGCTCTGCCACAGTCCGCACATAGGTATAGGCAATGTTGGCAGACTCCTTCATGATATCTCCCATCTGGCCTGTAAGCTGAAAACCCTCCCGGCCAGGGGTGCGGACCGTCTCTATCATAAGGGTGTCGCCACCGAAGTTGGTCCAAGCAAGGCCTACTACCATGCCGGGACGGGATGGAACTTTAAGCTCCTCCTCGGGGAACCGCGGTTTGCCCAGGTAATCCTCCAGTTTGTCGGGGGTAACCTCTACCGGATATTTAATACCGTCAAGCACTAAGGCCTTTGCAATCTTCCTATGAATCCTGTCCAGGGCCTTCTCCAAGTTGCGCACACCCGATTCCCGCACATAGTTCTCGGCTATAATGGAAAGGGTGTCGGGGCTGTAGTGCACCTGGCTCTTGTCCAGGCCGTTTGCAGCCAGGCTCTTGGGCAGCAGGTATTTCTCGGCAATCTTAACCTTCTCCTGCCTGATATATCCTGCGATGCGGATTATCTCCATCCTGTCCCGGAGCGGTCCAGGGATGGTATCCAGTGTGTTTGCAGTGGTTATGAACATAACATTGGAGATATCGAAAGGGAGGTTCAGGTAGTTGTCCCGGAACGATACATTCTGCTCCGGATCCAGCACCTCAAGGAGGGCCGATGACGGATCTCCCTGGTAGGATGAGCCCATCTTGTCAATCTCGTCTATCATAAAGACAGGGTTTGCAGTCTTGGTTATCTTAAGCCCCTGGATAATCTTTCCAGGCATAGCCCCGATATAGGTTCTACGGTGTCCCTTTATCTCGGCCTCGTCCCTCATTCCTCCGACAGAAAAACGGAAGAATTCCCTGTTCATGGCACGGGCAATAGAGCGGCCGACAGATGTCTTTCCAACTCCCGGAGGGCCTACCAGACACAGGATAGAGCCCTTGGAGTCCTTCTTAAGCTTCTTTACAGAAAGGAACTCGATGATCCGCTCCTTCACATCCTTAAGGCCATAGTGATCCTTGTCCAGGATAGCCTTTGCCTTCTTGATATTCAGCTTGTCCTCTGACATCTTGTTCCACGGCAGGGAAACAATGGTGGAAAGATAGTTTCGGGTAACTCCGAACTCAGGGGAGTTGGTGTCCATCATAGAGAACTTCTCAAGCTCCTGCTCAACCTCTTCCTTCACCTCGCCGGTCAGATGGAAGCTCTCTATAGCCTCCTTGAACCTGTTATATTCGCTGTCCTTGGAATCCACAGGCAGACCAAGCTCCTTGCGGATAGCCTTCATCTCCTCCTTAAGGAAATATTCCCTCTGGCTCTTCTCGATCTTCTCGTTGATCTTCCGCTGTATCTTCTTCTGGATACGGAGCAGCTCCTGTTCTTTCTTGATGAAGATGATGACCTTCTCCATCCTCTCACGGATATCAAGGGTCTCAAGGATATCCTGCTGCTCCTTCCGGTCCACATTGAGTATGGAGGCAACAAAATCGGCAATCTTTCCAGGCTGGTCTATGTTGACCATGTTAAGGCGCATCTCCTCGGAGAAGAGGGGATTGTTCTCGGAAATCTGCTTCATCTCGGAAAGGATAGCCTGTGTAAGCGCCTTTATATTGCTCCCTTTGTCAAATTTCTCATCCAGATACTCAACCTCGGCCGCAATAGGGGTGTGGCGGGTAAGGGGAGTCACAATCCTGAACCGCTTGAGTGTCGAGATGAAAATATTCATCCCTCCGTCGGGGAGGTTTATCTTCTTTACAATCTTAGCAACAGTTCCCACAGAATAAAGGTCTTCTATGGAGACAGGGTTTTCATCCTCGCCGCCGTCGTCCTTGAGCATAGTAAGCCCCAGTATGCCTCCGCTCTTGGTCAGAGCCTTCTCAACAGTGGCAATATCCTGATGTGATACAATCATGAGCGGGGTAAAGATGCCAGGGAAAATAGGCTTTCCCGATAGGGGGACAATAAAAAGCCGGTCTGGCAGCATATTTTCTAAAGATACAATTTCTTTTTCAGCCAAAATTTTTGCTCCTAATAAATATAAAGTACTTATTACTTTAAGCAAAAGTCAAGTGAAGACTATTTTTTTATTATACTTTACATTTACACAAAATATATGTATAATTATTAAGATAAATTTGAAGGAGTTTTATTGTTATGAGTATCCCTTTGGCAACACTGGAAGATAATAAGAAAAATGTCTATGAACTTACCTGCGCAGCAATCAAAAGGGCAAAACAGATAGCAATAACAGGGGATGAGGAGCTGGAGGATAAGTCCAACAAGATAACTTCAATCTCCCTGGACCAGGTCCTTACCGGAAAAACCGATTACAAGCTGGAAAAATAAACCGCTTTGCACACAGTTCCTGTCGTAGTAGTTTTCGGTCCCACCGCAGTAGGCAAGACTGAATTCCTGCTTCATTTTGAACACATAGGCGAAATAATCAATTCAGACTCTCTCCAGGTGTACAGGCACATGAGCATTGGTACAGCCAAGCCCGACTGCTCTGTGACCAGCCGTATACCGCACCATCTTATAGACTGCATAGATCCCGACCAGGAGTTTTCGGCCGGCGACTTTGTTAAGCAGGCCGACCAGCTGTGCCAGGAGATTTACAACCGGGGCAAGCTGCCTATTATCTCGGGGGGCACAGGCTTCTTCCTCAAGAACTTTATATATGGACTCCCTGTGGCGCCGGCCTCTTCGGCACAGATCAGGACACAGCTCCAGAAGCGGCTTGAGGAGGAGGGGCTTGAGGCACTCAGAGAAGAGCTGCACCAGAAGGATCCCGAGTCATGGCTTAGGATAAAGCCCCTGGACAGCTACCGTATTTTAAGGGCCCTTGAGGTGTTCTATACCTCCGGTTCGCCACTCTCGGACTATAAGCTGCCAGATAAAATGAGAAGCGGATACAGGTTCCTCCTTATAGGCCTTAACAGGGACAGAGCAGAGCTTTATGACAGGATAAACGAAAGGGTAGAGGCTATGTTCAAGGCAGGGCTCCCTGAGGAATATAAAAAGCTCAGGGCAATGGGCTACAGCCCTGACTGTCCAGGCCTAAGCGCCATCGGATACAAGGAATTCTCCATTATGGAGGAGCTGGGGAGCATGACACTGAACGATGTCAAGGAGCTTATAAAGCAGAACTCCCGCAATTATGCAAAACGGCAGATCACTTTCTTCAAGGCGCTTCCCGATGTCCATTGGATCCATCCGGATCAGTGGCAGGAAGTTGAAAAAAAATGCACTTTCCTGTAGAGTAGAACCATGTGTTATTTCTGCGGCCAGCCATTTACTGGCGATAAAGTATATAGAAGCACCACCTGCTCAAGATGCGGCAAAGACCTGCACAGCTGCCTCAACTGCCGTTTCTATAGCAAAGGTTCCTACTGGGACTGCCGGGAGAGTATATCTGAACCGGTTTCAGAAAAAGAAAGCGCCAACTTCTGCGACTACTTCGAATATGCGGACAAATCTGTGTCCTGCAAAGACCAGAAGAAGGCACAGGATGCAAAATCCCAGCTTGCAAAGCTTTTCGGTGATATCTGATGTCAAAAATAATAGGCTTCTACGATTCAGGCATAGGTGGACTGCCATACCTTGAATGGCTTAAAAATCACACCACCGGATGCAGCTTCCGGTATCTGGCCGAAAGCCGCTATTTCCCATTCGGCACCAAGAGCGAGCCTGAGATTAAATCGATAGTCATAGAAAGCATAGGGCGCTTTATCGAGTCTGAACATCCAGACATCATAATAATAGCCTGCAACACTGCATCGGTAACAGCCCTGGCAGCACTCAGGCAGAACTATCCCATTCCCTTTGTCGGTGTTGTCCCTGCCATTAAGCCGGCAGTCGCTATATCCAGGAAAAAATCAATAGGCCTCTTTGCCACAAACAAGACTGTGTCACAGCTCTATACCCAGAATCTTATAGACAACTTTGCATCCGGATGCCGGGTAAGTAAGTTCGCCATGCCCGAGATTGTCGCCTTTGTGGAGAAAAACATATTCACAGCCACCAAGGAAGAGATTGAGAAAATCATAACACCAGCCGCAGATTTCTTTAAGGAGAGCGGGGTGGATACTGTAATCCTGGGCTGCACCCACTTTGTCTACCTGGAGGATACCTTTAAGAAAGTGCTGGGCAGCTCCATCTCTGTAATCGACTCAAGGGAAGGGGTAGGCAACAGGGCTATTTCGCTTCTGGAGAATATCAAAAGTCATTCTGATGATGAGAAAGGGGATATGTTCTTTGTCACATCGGCAGAAAAAATGCCGGGAAATTATAAGAGTATCTCTTCCCGCTACGGTCTCTCTTTCGGAGGGGAAATCTGATTTAGAAGCTGGTCCAGCCGCACCAGTATAGAACGCACTTCTGACCGCATGGAATCGGGTATCTCGTCAGGAATTGCATCAAGTGCAACCTCGGGAATCTCGTCCTTAAGAATATCGTCCGGAATAGCATCTGAAACAGTATTGTCAACAGGAATCAGATCAAGAGGCTCTGTATCCTCCCGGGGTGAATCCATAGGTCCTTTTTTGATCCAGACACCGTATTTTTCCAGTTCTTCATCAATATTCATGAAACAAGTTTATAATTTTTTTTTAAGGTTATCAAGATTTTGGCCGTATAAATAAATATGAAAATCGTCAAGTTCATTATTACTGCATCATATCTTTCCCTCTTCATCTTCTTATCTGCATCTCTAATCTGGGGCGATACAAGTTATCAGGCATATAATGAGCTGGCAACTTATAAAGAGCAGCTTGCTGCAAATGTACAGGAGCTTGAGAACATAAATAACAACCTTAAGCAGCAGTGCCTGGCCCTTGGAAGCACCGAGGAGATGCTGCTCCAGGCAAGAAGCCTTGGACTGGTAAGCCGCAAGGAAAAAGTTATTATAATTGACAACGCAACCTACGGAGTATTCAGCTACGACTTAGGTGGCCGCTACAGCTCAAATATCAAAGATTACAACAGAATAATCAATATAAATAATTTACGGATTTTCAGCGCTGCTATTGCTATCGTCCTTACTATGCTGATATATTCTTTCTCAGGACTGAATCATGGTAATAAAAATCGGAAATCCAGAGCTTCTGAAAATAGTATCCCAGACATTGCTGAATAATGGTGTGGCAATACTGCCCAGCGACACCCTCTATGGCTTTTCCTGCATCCAAGGCAGGGGAGAGCATAAGATAGAGGAGATAAAGGGGAGAGGAGCCGGAAAACATTTCCTTAAACTGGCTCTAAAAGAGCAGCTTCCCATGCTTACAGCACAGATTCCAGACCCAAACCTTCTTGCTTATTGGCCAGGTCCATTAACACTCATCTTAAAGGGAATAAAAAATCCTACAGAGGGAATCAGGGTTCCTGACAGCCAGTTTATCCAGAACCTGCTGAAAGAGGTAGGGCAGCCTATAATTTCAACCAGTGTCAACTACAGCGGCCATCAGCCTCTGACCTCTATAGAGGAGATCAAAAAAGAGTTTGAGGATAAGGTTGACCTGATAGTTGATGCAGGTGCACTGCCGCCATCTCTTCCTTCCACCATAATTGACCTTTCAAAAGGTATACCACAGCTTGTCCGGCAGGGTCAGCTCAAGGTAAAATTATGAGCCAGAAGGTATATCTGAGCATTGGCTCCAACCTGGGCGACAGGGAGAAAAACCTCAGTTTTGCCTATAATAATTTAAAGCCAGTTTTAAAAAATATCAAATCTTCATCACTTTTTAAAACAGAACCTATGTATAATACAGACCAGCCAGAGTTTCTGAATGCTGTATTCTATGGGGAGACAGATCTGGGTTCCTATGAGCTTTTGGACTATATCCACACCCTGGAGGATAAGGCTGGGCGTGACAGAGCCAAGGCTGGCTGGAAAGGGCCAAGACCATTGGATATAGATATTCTTCTCTATGGCGATATTGTTTCAGGCGACCCAGTCCTTACGCTGCCGCACCCTGGCATAAAGGAGCGGGGCTTTGTCCTTATTCCTCTGGCCGAAATTGCCCCTGACCTGGCAGATCCCACCACTGGGGAAAAATATAAATATTTTATTAAAAACAATATGAACTTTACTGTTAAGTACTATAAATCATCTGAGATATTTGATATAATCCCAGGAGATGGCAGATAAAGAAATTGAAGATAAAGAGGGTCTCCGGCTCCAGGTCTACATGGCACGGTGCGGTGCCGGAAGCCGCAGAGCCTGCGAGAAGTACATAGCCGAAGGGCAGGTGCGGGTAAACGGCCAGGTTGTAACCGAGATGGGGTTCAAGGTGAACCCTGGAGATGTGGTTGAATACCGGGGCCGCAAGCTTTATCCGGATAAAAAGAAAATCTACATAGCGTTCAACAAGCCTGTAAAGGTGCTCTGTACCAGCGACGACCCAGAGGGACGGGATCTGGCCATCAACTATTTCAAGGATTCCTTCCCATACCGGCTCCACAACGTCGGGCGCCTTGACTATATGTCTTCCGGCCTTATCTTCTACACAAACGACGGCGATTTCACCAAGGCGGTGGCCCATCCTTCGGCACAGACCGAGAAAGAGTACATTGTAGAGACCTCAAAGCCTATTCCCGAGGAGATACTGCTCCAGTTTGTAAAGGGGTTTGTCATCGAAGGGGTCAAATACAGGATCAAGAAATACTACATAAAGTCTGCCACCAAGGTGCATCTTATCCTTACAGAGGGGAAGAACAGGGAGATCCGCAGGTTCTTCCAGTACCACAAGCTCAAAGTGAAGAAGCTGCACCGTATAAGGATAGGCAGTGTGCGGCTCGATCCGGCCATGCCGTCCGGGGGCTTCAGACTCCTGACCCAGAAAGAGATCGACAGCCTTATGAAAGGAGATAAATAATGGTAATTGCAATAGATGGACCTGCAGGAGTAGGCAAGAGCAGCATAGCCAAGAAGATAGCTGAGAGAATGGGTATTTTCTACCTTAACTCCGGCAACTTCTACCGGGCCATAACCCTTTATCTTCTCGAGAAGAATGTAGATATCAAGGACGAGAAAGCTGTGGTAGAAGCTGCATCGCAGTGCGATATCACTGTAAAGAACCACCATGTCTACCTTAATGGGGCAGATGTTGAGGACAAGCTTCATAGCGATGCTGTGGATTCAATTGTGGCACCTGTATCTGCCATAGTTGATGTGCGGCATATTGTGAACAGGATGCTCCGGGCTTTGGCCAGCCACCTGGACCTGATTTCGGAGGGTAGGGATGTGACTACTGTGGTCTTCCCCGATGCAGACTACAAGTTCTACTTCGATGCCGATGCCAGAACCCGTGCAGAGCGCCGTTTCAAGCAGGGAACCAGCAATATGACACTGGAGGAGATAGAGAAATCTATCATAGAGCGGGATAAAATTGACCGCAATAAAGCCTTCGGGGCATTAAAAATTGCAAAAGATTCAATTTATATTGATACAACAGGCTTGACCATAGACCAAGTTTATGCGAAAGTTACTGATAGTATAAAATAATAATATTTAGGTAGGTAGGAGTTTTTTCAAATGGCAGAAAAAGAATTGATCAATGAAGAAACAGTGAATCAGAAAAGTCTTCAGGAAGAGTACATGAACACCATGAACGAACCTAAAGAAGGGGAAACTATTGACGGAAAGGTAATTCAGGTTACTTCTGATACCGTTTTCATCGACGTCAATTACAAATCAGAGGGAAAAATCCCAATCAATGAATTTGACGAGATCCCGAAGATAGGGGATGATGTCAAAGTTGTGCTGGTAAGAAAAGAAGACCGGTACGGCAACATTGTGGTTTCTAAGAAACAGTATGATGAGAAGAAAGTTCTTAACGATATCAAATCGGCAGAAAAGGACGGTACAGCAATAAAGGGCAAGATCACCAAGGTTGTAAAGGGTGGTTTTGAAGTTACTATCGGACCTTCACTCAAGGGCTTCCTGCCAATCTCCAAGGCAGATGTGGTTAAGATTGAGGATCCGGCTCCTTACGTTGGAATCACCTCCATGTTCTTTATCGAGCGGAGCGGCAACGAGAAGAAGATGAACCTGGTGCTCAACAGAAGAAAGTACCTTACAGAAGAGCTTGCAAAGAAGAAAGAGGAGTTCTACAACACTGTACACGAAGGTGACACAGTAGAGGGAACAGTAAAGACTATCGCCACATTCGGTGCATTCATCGACTTAGGCGGATTCGACGGACTTCTCCACAT
>JAGCGL010000103.1 GCA_017649605.1 Spirochaetia bacterium | reverse complement strand
CGAGCATGCCAAGGATGGCTCTGTCAAGCAGAACAAGGACGGCAGCCCCAAGGCCAAGACCAGCCACAGCCTTAACCCTGTTCCAGCCATAATCTACGACCCAGAGTACAAAGGGGAGTATGACCAGAGCTCATTGAACAGCGGACTGGGTATCTCAAGCTGGCCTGCAACCATAATGCAGCTCATGGGCTTTGTTCCGCCAGAGGACTACGACAAGAGCCTTATCAACCTGAAGTAAGGATTAAAGCTCTATCTGCCGGCCGATCACCCAGCGTTTATCTTTTCTCTCAAATATTGTGATATTGTCCACTGGGAAGGTGGCTTTAAGCTCCAATTCATTTAAGTATTCCAACGCCTCGGTGCTGGCACCTGCAGGGATGTCTCTGTTGGCCACAGTTATGTGCGGCTGGAAAGGGCGGTTGTCCCTGCGCAATGTACCGGGGCAGGCTGCTGAGACTGTGCTGTATACTGCTGCCCGGAATGCTGTCCACACTGATGTGGGGATCACTTTGGCAAACAGGGTCCTGTCGCCGAAAGCGTCAAAGCCCTCTATTTTTGCATTGAATTGATGCCACTTTTTCTCGGAAACCATCTGGGCGACAGCTGCGGCAATATCAGCAGTAGTGCAGGCCGCTGGTATTTGGAATGGCGGCACAAGTGTAACATGGATAGGGGTGCCGTGGCCGCTTCTGCAGCCGTACTGCTGGTTCATGTATCTGCGGTATCCCTCAAGCCGCTGTGTAAGCTCATGGGGCAGGAGCACTCCTATAAAATGGGTCTGTTCAGGAAAACCTCTGTTCATTCTTCCACCAGACTTTTCCATATCTCTTCCTGCTTATCCTTTGACATGAAGAAAGAGAGATATGCGGTCATATCAGGGTAGCCGTCGATGACAGGCTCTGCCACAGGCTGTTCCTCTGTGATTCCGTTTTCAACCAGCCTCTTTTTTATTGTCTCAAACTGTTCTTCGGTGCATTCGTGAGTCAGTCTGATTCTGCCTACAATCATATTTGCAGAGCCACAGCAGATTGCCTCTACCTTGTCATTCTCAAGCTTTAAATAAATATGTGCGTTGTAATCGGGGTAGGTGAAGTAGCTCCACAGTATGACCGGCTCCGGTTCTGGCTCTGCAGGCTTGGTCTCTTTCTTGCAGCTGAATGCACAGAGGACAGCCAGCACCAGGAGCAGAAGATATATCTTTTTCATACATATATATTTATCAAAAAATCGAAAAATTGTAAATTAGAGGCATGTTCCCCTGCAGTGGCTTTACATATCTTATGATGAACAAACCTCTGGGTGCTGTCTGCTCATCTGTCAGCGACCGGAGCCAGACTGTTCTCCAGCTCCTGGGGCCAGATGTCCCGCAAAAGCTTTCCATAGTCGGCAGGCTGGACAAGGATACATCGGGGCTTCTGCTCCTCTCCGACGACGGCATGTTTGTCCATACCCTTACAATTCCAGAAAGCCACATAAGCAAGACCTACCATGTCTGGCTAGGTACTCCGGTCTCTCCAGCCCAGCAGTATGAGTACACCAGAAAATGCAAAGAAGGGCTTTTTCTCCCGCCATGCGAGAAAGCCCCCGCCTTTACCACTGCCCCGGCACAGCTTGAATGGCTTGGTGTGCTTCCGCCTGACTTAGGCTGTGGCAGCAGTTCCAGTGAATGCCTCCTTACAATCTCAGAGGGAAAGTTTCATCAGGTGAAGCGGATGATGGAGGAGCTTGGAAATCAGGTGGCTGCCCTTGAGAGGATAGCCAT
>JAGCGL010000102.1 GCA_017649605.1 Spirochaetia bacterium | reverse complement strand
CTCTGAGAAGCCCTGAGGTGGTATGATAGGCAATGTTCTTGATAGCGGCCTTCTTGGAGGCAGTCTTACTGAGTCCTACATGGCCATCAGTAGCGAGGAGCCCGACCAGGATACCTATCATATGAGCCTTGGAGGCGAGGAGACACTCCCATGGAATCTTCTTATTATAGGCCCCGGATCCAATCTTCTCCTTAAGAGCCCAGTGAGCCTTGTGATCCATATAGATGGAGAAGCGCTGCTTATCATCCTGACTGAATCTCTGTTCATCTGCTGCATATCTATAAAGTTTAGCTTCCTTAGTAAAGGGCATGGAAGCAGAAGGAGCAAAGTTCTTGATGATATAGTCCTGGAAAGACTTATCACAGCAGGCGATAAAGGAGTAACCATTACTGTCAACCCAGCCGTCACCAATCATAGTACCCAGGAAGACACCCATCTCATAGGAAAGAGGATACTGCTTATCCAGCTGGATGTATTTGGCGCAGTGTTCCCAATGATTGGCATAAGTACCAAACACTCTTGGTACACAACGTCCTTTGGCATCCTCAGGACGAGTCTTCTCAAGCTCTAGAGTAGATGGATTAAGAGTGATTAAGCTGTGATCCTCAGAAGCAGTAACAACGTGAGAATAAGCTCCACTGACAGACAGAGTACAATCAAACATCTTGAGTCCTGTGTGTCTTGAGATCTTTGTCATCTTGCCAATCGTCATTTCTCCTGTAGCAGGATCGATGGTGGGAAGATAGACGTTGATACCGGGTTCCCATTCAGTCACTGTCTCTGACTTCTGGACTTCGGTTCCTTCCTTGTGTGGGATCTCAGAGAGAGCCATGTTGCACTGGAGGAGACGGGCGGATGTTTCTTTTCCGAACATATTATCTAGCCTTTCTGTTAGCTGGCAACCCACTTTAGGTGCCTTTTTAGATAATATACATCCTGTTTCTTGATTTGTCAAGTCCCCTTTTTTCGAAAAATCATCAAAAACGCCTTTAGCCTCCTCTCTATCGATCACTGTCCATACCGTATTCCATATCGAATCACCGTCGAAATCGGCGTTATAAGGAACTACAATTGAAGGATTTACCTTAATTGCGTGCCCATTGGTGAGCTTCACATTAAAGCCCATCAGCGACAGCTTATGAAGTGAAGGAGCTCTGTTCATTACTACAGGTCTTGCCTTCACTTCCTCCAGCAGGGCCTCCATAGCAACTGGCTTATGTTCCTTTATCAGCTGCATTGCATCTACAGGAGAATACCCCTGCTGAGTGAGCTTTCTGGTAACGAATGGCGCATAAAGCTTCCATGCCATCTCCACTGGCATACCTATCTAATTCAGCTTTATCTTAGTACTGGGAATGATAACACCCCTGCCTACCGTATCTACAGTACTCCCCAGCACCTTTTGTTGCAGGGCACTGACCTTGGGGCTCTTCCCCATAGCCCACTTAAGCAGCCCCTTTACATTCTTCGCACGGAGCTTCACATCACTGGGGTCATACAGCCCTACCAGCTCTTTCCACTTCGAGTAGAGATTTGCTTTCCCCTGCTGCTGGTACTCCTAAGGCAGTCCTGCAGCTGCAGCCTCTCTCAGGTCATCCCTTGCATTGAGAAGCTGCGAATAGAGATAATTGCTGTCAGCCACCATTGTGAGATCCCCATGGGACGTGATGGGACGGAACTTCGGGGGCAGCACAGGAATGCGATCCAGCATGTACTCCTATGGGCGTACTCCCTGATCTCTCATGCGGGCAATGGCAACGTAACGCTTGAGGGCCTTGTCTTTGTTGCTCTTGGAGGACTGCTTCATCTACAGCAGGGCTCTGTCGGCTTCCTTCTGGAGATCCATCTTCGAGAGCACTCTCTTCATGTCCCCCGCATCCTTCATACCTTTTACAGTGCCCTTCCCTGCGGCTATTGCCTGGAACTACCTGTCTGAGACATTAAGGAGTCTTGCAAGAGGTTCTTCCATTACTGGGTTCGGCAGAGGGCTGTCCAACTGAATGTAGCCCCACTTGTCTCCATTAGGCCCGAAGACATCCTGGCCGAAGAGGCCTCCATCAATGGGCTGAAAGGATTTCTGCTAATAAGTATCTGTGGATTTGAGCTCTCTGGGGCCTGCAAGTTCGTTGACATCCTTATTGGAGAGGGCGAAGATCTTTACTCCTTCCTGGTTCCTCTGGATGTTAAGGCCTGAAGCTTGGAGATGGGCGAAGAACTTCTTATGAGCGAGAGGTTCCCCTGGCATGACTGGGATCTGGCCTGTTCTCAAGGAGCGCCAGAAGTCACTGTTGGCCTGTCCTCTTATTAGCTTTGCTTCCTGCAGGAAGTTGAAAGCATTGTGACCGACTAATGAAGCCACCTAGAGACTGCCCAAACGCTTTGAATTTGAGACATTTACGCCGCCTGTGAGGGTGTAGTTGTGGGTGTCCTCTACAGTGATGTCGAAGACTTCATCTATTGTATTAAAGCCTTCCAGTTTCTGGCCTCTCTCTATATAGACAACTTCCATAGGCTGGAAACCATCTTTCTGGAAGCCCTGCAGGAGATCCCCCACTTTGAGCTTCCCTGCTTCCACCTTGTCTCCCTTGTAGAGATACATCATGTGGTTGTCAGTCGGGAAGATCCTTACCTGATGACCTTCCATGTCCTTTAATACTATATAGAGCATGTGCTATGGTTCACACTTTCTGATGAACCAGTCAACTACTTTCTTATATACCCAGCTCTTGCTTTCCTTATCCCAAGAAAGGACTTTCACAGGGAGCTTCTTCTTGCAGATCTCCCCTATGGACATTTCTCCTTCTTCTGTAATAATGCCCTGTATAGCCGGGAAGCATCCTTCCTCGCCTCCTCCCAGTGGAACTTCATCAGCACTGTACTTGGCTGTACCTCTGGCTGACATCTTTGTATCAGCAATATGCTTCAGAGGAATAAAGTAGCAGACACCTGTATAGACGTTCTTTATAGTCCTTCCTGTCTCGGGATCTGTGCAGTCCTCTTTCCATGGGACATTGTACTTCTTCATCATGTCCTTGACGAACTGCAGCCGGGACTGTCCTTTGGGCTGGAAGGCAGGAACTACAATGGGTTGACCAATCTTTTCAGCAACCTTGCCAAGACCTACTTCCATGAGCTGTGAAGGATTGGTATTGCCAAGACATGCAAGACAGCCATTCCTTCTTGTCAGCACATATCCTGTCTTTACAGTGGGACAATATACAGTGCCATCATAGTACTTCTAATACCAGCCCTCCCTGAGACTCCTTACCTGTCTGTGTGTAGTAGTGATACCAAGTCTCCACATGGGCTTGCTGTCGGGATATCTCTTATCAGGGCCGTCGTAGTGCTTTGTAGAAGAGACTCCCATAGTAGCCAGCAATGCCTGCAGCTGATCTATGAGGATCTGGCTGGTGAGACAAATTGCACTGGTAGTATAATCTTTGCCATCCTTATGTTTGGTGAAGACCTTGCCATCTCCCATCAGAAGAGCGTCCACAAAGCACTGCTTGACATAAGAGGGCTGCTTGAAGAGCCAGTTGGGGATGAACTTCTGGTCACACTTACCAAACTGCTGAACATACTTGGCGAGGCGCTTTCCATATATGCGGAAGCGCTTGCTGGAGTTACTGTAGCTGTAGGAGAGATTCATCCTCTTAAGAAGCTGATGGATCTTCCAGCATTTGTCAGGATAGATATCTCCGTCCTGGGAGATATATGTATTGTAGCCGTGATCATCTATGGAGTAATGGCCCTAGGAAAGATACCAGCCAAGGAAGGAAGCGAAGTCTTCAGGAGCAAATTCTATGAGCTCGTTCTTGGTTGTTGTATCATGCTTCCTGACTTTCACTACAGGGAGCTTGAAGGGAGTGGCTTTGGGCTCTGTCTGGGGATCTGCTATAACGGGAATGTAAGATTCCTGATTATAGATGTCCTGTATCTGCTGCTGTTCCCAATCGCTCTTACGAGTTCTTGCCCAGACTTTATGGCCAGGGGTCACAAGGAAGTTAGCAAGCTTTCCTTCATAGCCGTACATATGCCCGCTGTAATGTTTCTTATACAAGGGCTCCAGCTGCTTGCTCCAGGAACATTCCCAAGTCTTGGGATCAAAGCTCCAGAGCTGATCTTTATCAGTTACTTCAGCGCCTTTCTTCCAGCCCCTCT
>JAGCGL010000101.1 GCA_017649605.1 Spirochaetia bacterium | reverse complement strand
GTTTTTCTCCAGCCATTTGTTCAAAACATAGGTCAGCGCGTTCTTGAAACCCTCCAGATGTGTTCCACCCTCACGTGTGTTGATATCGTTCACGTAGGTGTTGATATTTTCGCCGTAGGAGTCATTATACTGGAGAGCCAGCTCGGTGATGACATCATTTTTCTCACCGGTGATGTAGATCGGCTCCTCTGGGATGAAGAACTTGCTGCTGGTCTGGCTGTTGATCTGCTTTACATACTGGACGATACCCCCTTCGTACCGGAGGGTCTCCTCCTGAGGCGACTCGGTCCGCTCATCCTTGAACAGAATGGTGATGCCGCTGTTCAGGAATGCCAGTTCGCAGAGCCGTTTGCGCAGGATGTCGTATTCGTAGTGTGTGGTCTCGGCAAAGATGCCCCGGTCTGCCTTCCAGCGGATCATGGTGCCGTGCGCTTCGGTGTCCCCTACAATTTCCACACGGGTCACAGGAATACCTTTCTCGTAACGCTGGCGGTACACATGGCCGTCTCTGGAGACTGTAGCCTCCATCCAGTCGGAGAGGGCGTTCACACAGCTTACACCTACGCCGTGGAGTCCTCCGGAGACTTTATAGGCTCCCTTGTTGAACTTTCCGCCGGCATGGAGCCTGGTAAGAACCAGCTCAAGGGCGCTTATCCCCTCGGTCGGGTGCATATCCACAGGAATACCCCGTCCGTCATCCTCTACCCTGACAATGTCGTAATTCTCCAAAGCCACAGTGATCCTTGAGCAGTAGCCTGCCATGGCTTCGTCTATACTGTTGTCAACAACCTCATATACCAGATGGTGCAGACCGGCAGGTCCGGTGGACCCGATATACATACCTGGTCTTACCCGTACCGGCTCAAGTCCTTTGAGCGCTTGAATGTCCTCAGAAGTATAATTATTTTTCATCTATTTTTCCTATTAAATAAGATATCTTATAGATTTTTCTATATTATATATATTTTACATATAAATTGCAATGAGTTGCGCTAAAATTTTACTTGCATATTGAAATGGAATAGGGTAAACTCTAACTTACTTCTGAATAAGTTGTGGATAACTTTTCATTCTTAAAAGGAATTTTTCCTATTTTTCGGCTAATTTTTTTAGAGGGAATTTTCTAATCTTGTAATTTGTTGTGACACAACGATTTAGAAAGTCGACATTTTTGAAGGGTTAAAATTAGATGAGTTATTAAGTTATTCACATTTCGGTGGATAACTTGTGGAAAAAGGGAAAAAAGCATTATGTATAAATCACTTTGGGATCAGATTATCGGTGAAATGAGAAAAAGTACTCCTCGGGGTGAAAGAGGAATGTACCTTGATCAGCTTTCATATATATCTTCTGAGGAGGGAATTCTGACCATAGGAACCCCCTCGAAGTTCTTAAAGGACAGGATGGAGAACCTTGGTTTCCGAAAAAAGCTGGAGGACGCGGTTTCGGAAAGAGCAGGTTCTAAAATAGAAGTAAAAATAGAAATAGCCCAGCAGGAACTGTCTGCAGAAGAGCAGAAAGCACCTGAAAAAGCGGGAGAACCCGAAGAGCTGCCAAAAAATCATCCGGCCCTCAGGGAAGAATTTACGTTCAGCAACTTTGTGGTAAGTACAAACAACGAGCTGGCTGCAAATGCGGCCATGGCTATATCAATGGCTCCTGGAAAATCCTATAACCCTCTCCTTATCTATGGCGGCGTGGGGCTTGGGAAAACTCATCTTATGCAGGCTATTGGAAACGAGATTTACAGGCGGTTCCCAGAGAAAAAAGTGGTATATGTGACTGCCGAAAAGTTCACCAACGAGTTCATAGCCGCCCTGTTCCAGCACAGTACTCCGGCCTTTAAGAACAAATACAGAGGTGTTGATGTGCTCCTTATCGATGATATCCACTTCTTCCAGGGGAAGGAGCAGGTGCAGGAGGAGCTTTTCAACACATTCAACGCTCTGTACGAGGTAAACAAGCAGATGGTGTTTACCTGCGACCGGCATCCATCGGAGCTCAAGAACCTGACCGAGAGGATGAAAAGCCGCTTTATGTCTGGGCTTCCGACCGATCTTAAGATTCCAGATTACGAGACCCGTATTGCTATTCTTAAAAAGAAGTGCGACCAGCAGAAAATATTTATAAAGGATGAAGTCCTTGAATTTATAAGCAAAAATGTCACTACCAGTGTGCGGGATCTGGAAGCAGCGCTGACAAAAATCATAGCCTACTCTGAGCTTATAAGAAAGGAAGTGACTTTAGAGGTCGCAAAAAATCAGCTTTCATACCTGGGTGCGACAAGGACTGAAAATGTCTCTATAGATAGAATTATTAAGGCTGTGGCTGAGAACTTCAATATATCCTCCAGTGATATAAGAGGAAGAAAACGGACTAAGAACATAGCATGGCCACGCCAGATAGCAATGTACATAATAAATCATCTGGGCGAATATTCTATGAACGAAATTGGAAATGAGTTCGGAAAAGATCATACAACAGTTATTTACGCTATACAAAAAGTAGAGGACAGTATAAAATCTAATCCGACATTAGAACCTCTTATTCAAAAAATAGAAGAAGAAATAAGGGAGGCTTCTGAAAAAGGATAAAAAAAGAAAAAAAACAGAATTTTTTAACATGATCAACCAGTTATGTTATAAAGACTTTTTTTGATTATTAACTTATTAAGATGTGCTTACTAATAATATTACTAAATTTTAAAAATAGTTAGTAATAAAAGTAGGTGGAAAACGGAGGAAAAAATGAGATTCATTTGTAATAAGAATTCTTTGCTTAATGAAATTGCAGTTGCCCAGGGAATTATTTCTGCAAGACATACTATGTCTATTCTTTCTAATGTTCTTTTAGAGGTTAAGGAAGGGAATCTTCATATTAAAGCGACAGATTTGAAGCTTGGTTACGAGACTTTTATTCCTGTTGATATGGAAGAGCCGGGAAGCACTACTGTTTATTGCGATAAGCTGCTCAGCGTCCTGCGCACATTTCCAGATGGAGATGTAAAGTTCAATCTTGATGGCGATAAGCTGACTGTAGATTCAGAGAACGGCGATACAAATATACAGCTTAAAGTTATTGATGCAGGAAATTATCCAGAGCTTATTAAAATCGAAGATGATAAATATTTCGAAGTTGGTCAGAAAGATTTTATCGATATGATCAACAGTACAATTTTTGCTGTGTCATCGGATGAGACTAAGTACTTTATGAACGGTGTCTATCTTGAGCGGGAAGATGACTGCGTTAAGATGGTTTCCACCGATGGAAGACGCCTTTCATTTATTAAGAAAGATATCGTTATTTCCAATGCTGAGTTCAAGGGTGTAATTATTCCTGTAAAAATTTTAGGCATGATTAAAAAACTGGCTTCCGGTCAGGGAAATCTGCAGATTGCTGTATCGGATAAATGCTTCTTTGTAAAATTTGACAAGAACAAGCTTTATTCAACTCTCATAGAGGGACAGTTCCCGAATTATAAGAGAGTTATTCCGGAAAAACAGAGCTATACAGCAATACTTAAAAAAGAAGATTTTGTGACTGCCCTTTCCAGAGTCTCCATCTTTGCAGAGCAGAAGGCAAAAAAGATTCTTTTAGATTTTACCGAAGACTCACTTACTATCCTTTCCGAGGAGAACGAGATTGGAAATGCAAAGGTTAAAGTAGCCTGCGAATACAAAGGGGACGACATGAGGATTGCTGTGAACTACATGCACTTCCTGGAGCCTCTTAAATCCATGGAAGAGGATGATATTGCCATAAAGTTCTCCGAAGCCAACAGGGCTATGACACTGGTGGGAGTTCCAGAAGGGGATTTCTTCCATATCATGATGCCTATGCAGCTGTGAGATGTTTTTATCGGTACGCTCATATAATTTTAGGAACCTCATAAACGAACGGCTTTCCACCGATGCCAAGAATATCTATTTAATCGGAGAAAACGGCCAGGGAAAAAGCAATTTCTTAGAGCTTATCTACCTTTTATGCTTCGGCGGTTCTTTCCGCACCCGTCAGGACGAGCTCCTGATTACTCAGGGCAAAGAAGATATGATGGTGGAAGGGACTTTTCTGGATAAAAACGGCCAGCAGAACACAGTCTCCTGCAAGCTTGAGAAGGAGCACAAGGAGATACGGCAGAACGGCAAGATTGTGGCCGACCGGAAAGATTTAATAGAAAATATTCCCTGCATTGTCTTCAAGCACGAAGATATCTACTTTGTGAACGGATCTCCCGAGCGGAGGCGCCTTTTTTTCAACCAGGTTATGGGCATATACGATATCCCTTTTCTGGAGAAGCTGCGAGAATACAGCAAGATCCTGCGCATGCGTAACGCGGTGCTTAAAGAGAAGAAGCTCGATTTTCTCCCAGTCCTTGACCAGCAGTTGGCAGCTTCGGGTCTTGAACTTGTGGAGCGGCGCCATGCTGTGACCGAGGAGTTCAGCCCCCTTTTCTCGCAGGTTTTTAAAGAGGTCTCGGGCAGCGACATGACTATAAAGCTGCGCTACCAGCCATCCTGGGGCGATGCAGAGAGCCTTGAGGCAGTTACTGCCCTGCTTGCAGAAAAACAGGAGCGGGATCTGGAGACTGGCATGACCAACTGGGGCCCTCACCGGGACCGGTTCTGCTTCTATATGTCCAACAAAGATTTTTCCAAGATAGCCTCCACTGGACAGTCCCGTCTGATTACCCTGGCTATGCGGAACGCCCAGGCTGTTTTTTATACCTCAAAGACAGGGCGGCATCCTATTTTTCTTATTGACGATGTGCTTCTGGAGCTGGACAGGGGCAAGCGGGAGCGGTTTATAGCTACCCTGCCCGAGTATGATCAGGCCTTTTTTACATATCTGCCGGGGGAACAGCTTTTTACCGGCCGAGGAAGCGAAAAATGCTATGCGGTGGAAGGAGGCGCTCTGAATGAGTACCAGGCAGATCGGTGATATTTTAAAAGAGCTTTTTGCCTCCATGAATATTTCCGGCAGGGAAGAGAATGTTTTTGAAGCCTGGCCCGATCTGGTGGGAGAAGAGACAGCAGAACACCTTATTTTGCAGGATATAAAGGGAAAGACAATGCTTTTAGAGGCAGACCATCCCGGGTGGGTTCAGGTGGCCCGGCTGAGAAAGAAAGAAATTTTAGAAAAGATTAAAGAAAGATTTCCCGATATTAATATTAATAATATTAAGGTATCATTAAGATAGTTGACATTGAAAGTCAAATCGAATTATAGTGATATCTCAAAGTAGAAAACTAACAAAAGGTTAGAAACCTATATAAGGAGTTTCCTGATATGAGAGGAACAGACAAAAGAACTTACCAGCCTAGTAAAGTCAAAAGAAACAGAAGATTCGGATTCAGAGCCAGAATGAAAACTGCTGGCGGACGCCTTGTTCTTATGAGAAGAAGACAGAAGGGAAGAAAAAAGCTGTCAGTTGCAGATGAGAAAAAGCCTTACTAAGGTGGAGATAAAGCAGATTTTTCGTGAAGCGGCGGCAATAAAAGATTCTGGGTTCAAGCTGCTGTATAAGAAGAACAGCACAGGCTTGAGCCGGATGGCAGTGACTACTCCGAGAAATTACGGAAACGCGGTAGAAAGAAACAGGACAAAACGGATTATAAGAGAAGTATTCAGAAAGATAAAAGAGCAGCTTAAAAGCGACGGATTTGATCTTCTCTTTGTTGTCTATAAAAAAAATCTGGAATACAAGGATACATTTTTAGAGCTTATCTCTATCTGCGGCCAAGCAGGTATTTTAAATGTTTCTGAATAGGATTATAAAAAAAGTATTTTTATTTTTAATCTGGGTATACCGGAAAACTATATCACCACTCTTTCCTCCGTGCTGCAGGTTTACACCGACCTGTTCTGCCTATGCCTACAGAGCAATTGAAAAATATGGTCCTTGGAAAGGGCTCTATCTTGCGGTAAGAAGGATTTTGAAATGTCATCCTTTCCATGCCGGCGGATACGATCCCGTTCCCTGAATAAGGAGTTTTTATGGAAAAAAATACCCTTGTAGCAGTTATTCTATGTGTAATAGTTATTTCTGCAGGATATTTTGTTCAGGCAATTTTCTTTCCTGTGGAAGAACCCCAGGTGGTTCAGCAGGAAAAAACAGAACCGGCACCAGTCGAGGCAGCTCCGGCAGAGGCCGATGCAACAGTAGAGGTTCAGGTTAATACACCGCCCGATACAGGAAGCTACCAGGATGTGAGTGTGGAGACTGATGTCTTCAGCGCAGTCCTGACCACAAAGGGTGGCGCAGTAAAATCTATAAAGCTTAAGAATCATGCCGAGAAAGATGGCCAGAACCTTGATATGATCTACCGGAAAGAGAGCCAGATGAATGCATTTGAGCTCTATTTCGGCGATATAAACAGCCAGCCTTTGAGCGGCAATTTTGCAGTGAATAAATACACACAGGGAAAAGATATTGTAGTTGAGTTCAAGAAAGATGTGAACCTGACTGTAGGAAGCGGAAATTCAGTCCCTGTGGAGATTAAGAAGACATATATCTTTAAGCCGGATGAGTACATGATTGAGCTCTCCATAGAGTTCACCAGCAAGACAGGAAAGGCTATCAACTTCAATTCCAACGGCTATGCCTATTCCCTGGGATTCGGACCTCAGATCGGCCCACAGTTCACCAAGCTGGACAACAGGGAGGACTTCCGCCATTATGTCTCTTTGAACGGAAATAAGAAGAAAAAGGCCACCAAGCTGACCAAGTCCGATATGACCAAGGCAGTGGAAGGGCGCAACATCTGGTCTGCAATAAGTGGAAAATACTTTGCGATAATCGGTATCACCGATGCAACCGAATATGTAACCACCTTCTCGCAGCTTCCTGTTTCCGGCCAGGAGAATGCATCGCGCATGTTCTTCTCCCGCCCTATTGTAAAGAGCACAAACTTTATCGACACCTTTAAGTTCTATATAGGGCCTAAGAGCAGCAAGGAGCTCCGGCGGTACGACAGCGCCGATACAAACGGTTTCAGCATGACCAAGATGGAGCTGGACCGGGTGCTTGATTCAGGTGCTATCCTCGGATGGCTGCAGGCTATCCTGAAGTGGCTTCTGGTATCGTTCCACAAGCTTATTCCTAACTACGGTGTGGCAATCATCCTTCTTACCATTGTAGTAAAGATTGTCCTCTATCCGCTTACAAAGAAGAGCTTTGAGTCATCTGCCAAGATGAGTGCCCTTTCTCCTAAGATGAAGGAGATTCAGGACAAATATAAGAACAACCCGCAGAAGCTGAATGCAGAGCTTGCGGCACTGTACAAGAGAGAGGGAGTAAGCCCGCTTTCAGGCTGTTTCCCAATTCTTCTGCAGATGCCTATTTTCTTTGCCCTGTACGGTCTTTTGAACAGCTTCTTCGAGCTGCGTGGCGCCGGGTTCCTTGAGCCGTGGATCCCAGACCTTTCACAGCCCGACTCAATCTGGAACTTTGCACCAACTTCCGTTTTATTTATTGGAAGCGATATAAGACTGCTGCCTATTCTTATGGCAGTATCACAGATTATTTCTTCTAAGCTTATGCAGCCGGCAGGATCTTCCGGTGGAAGCAGCCAGCAGCAGAGCCAGATGAAGATGATGACATATGCTATGCCAGTTATTTTCCTTTTTGTACTCTATGATGTTTCATCAGGACTGCTCCTTTACTGGACTATGACCAACATTCTCTCTATAGGACAGCAGCTCTACATCAATCACAGACAGAAGGTAAAAGCCAAGGCAAAGGCATGATAGGAGACAGATATGGAATTTGAAGGAAAGACAGAAAAAGAAGCGATAGATAAAGCAGTTGAGGCACTGGGGCTGGAACGGGATGAATTTGATGTAGAAATCCTGGAGAACAACAAACCGGGACTTTTCCACAAGGGAAGCGTCAAGATCCGCGTGCATATAAATGCCCAGAACGACGAGGCAGAGACTCCTGTAGAGAACGAGAACCTTGACGAGGATGTTATTGCAGAGAATTCTGTGGAGCTTGAGAGCTCCGAGCCACTTGAGCCAGTGAGCGTATTTGAGGATAAGCTTCTGGACTTTGTGGAGGATCTTATCGGAAAGATGGACTACCCAGGAACTGCATATATCTGCTACAGGAACGAGAATAAAATCCGGATCATGATTGAGTCCGAGCACTCCGGAATCCTGATCGGCAAGAAGGGCAAGAACCTGGATGCAATCCAGCTTCTGGTGAACGTATATGCCGGAAAACTCATGGAAGAGCCACCACGAATCATCATAGATGTAGAGAAGTACCGGGAACGCCGCGAGAGCAACCTGGTAAAGCTGGCTCTGCGTACTGCAGAACAGGTGCGCCGCACCAAGCGGTCTAAGCTGCTTGAGCCTATGAACCCATTCGAGCGCCGCATTATCCATACAGCTTTGAACGATATGGAAGATATTGCCACAAAGAGCGACGGCGAGGGACTTTTAAAGCAGGTTCGTGTTATTTACCGGCCGGTAGAATAATGATCCATCAGCTCCCTGATGCCTGCAGCGCTCAGGGAGTCGTATCCTTTCTTTATAAAATACTCAATCATAGCAGCGGTTCCGACATCGCCGAACATTGCTGAGTCTATGGTGAAGTGGTAGCTGTCGGGATCCCGCCAGTCCTGTCCTGTGAAAAGCCGGTAGTATTTGCCGGTGTCATCATCCTGTTTTTTAATCTTTTCCCAAGCTTTCTTAGGACTTAATGCATACTTCTTTGAAAGGTACTGGACCCGGTTCGGCATGTCGGTCCCTATAAAGATGTGGAGAGCCCCCTCCATCTGCTGGAGTATGAAGTTGGAGCAGTGGCCGATTATAATGCAGTCCTCCTGCTCTGCCAGCTGGGTTATGACCCGCCTCTGTGCTTCGTAGAGCCGCTTGTAGTGCTCAAAGCCGGTCTCGGCAAAGGAGTAACTCTCTTTAAAGAAGGCCTCGGCTCCGTTGGTGTAGAGCCGTTCGTTGTGCTTCCTGACATAGTCTTCCGTAAAGTTGCCTTCCTCTGCTATAAGGCGGACCAATTCCTTGTTATAGACATGGATTCCAAGGGCGTTGCCCAGGTATTCTGCAATCTTTCGGCCACTGGAGCCAGCCTCGGTGGTTATGGTTATAACTAACCTTTTCCCTTCCCTTGGCTTGAACTTGGCCAGGTATACAAACTCACCTTCGTTCTCGAAATAGTGGTTTGTAAAGAGCAGTTTGCCTATGAAAAGCTGGGATATAGGGCCTACCAGAAGCACTGTGATAAGGGTACCTTCCCTCACCGCCTGGAGAGATCCGAAGAAATAGAAGGAGAGGGCTATGGCAACAGCAGTCATGGCTGCGTCGCACACAAGCTTGCAGATTCCAAATTCTTTTTTAGTCACATCAGCCATGGTCTTGGCAAAGGCCTCGGCCGAAAGCATGACTACATCGGCAATAATCTGGCAGCTGGCGCCGAATGCACGGAATACACAGCCGGCCACCACCCATAGAAGGGCGGCGATATACATATTTATTTTTATGCCGCTGGTCAAGTTCATGCAGATATCGATGGTGGCCGAGAAGATGAAGGAAGCTGGTATCTGCAGAAGCTGGTGGGGGTTGAATTTTTTCCTTAGAATCAGAATCTGAAGCAGCAAGAGAGCCATGTTGAATAAGAATGTGAAAGTACCGAAGGAATAGGGGAAATAGAGGCTTATTACATAAGGAATACAGGTGGTGGGGCCAGTTCCAAGCATAGACCTGGTGATCAAGGCAACACCAAGGGCGTTGGTCACTATTCCGAGGAAGAAAACAGCATAGCGTTTAATCAGTTCATTCTTATTTCTCATTATTATTCTATAACTATACCATACATTTTGAATTTGTGTTATAAAAAATATATGACTGAGACAAAAAAGGGGCTGAGGGATGGAATTCCTATCTGCCTGGGCTATTTTTCTGTAGCCTTTGCATTTGGAATATTCTGCGTTAACTCCGGGCTTTCTCCACTCCAGGCCACCCTTATATCCATGACCAATGTCACCTCTGCCGGGCAGCTGGCCGCAATTCCTATTATGACCAACGGCGGCACATTCATAGAGCTGGCGCTGGCCCAGCTGGTCATAAACCTGCGGTATGCCCTTATGTCTATTTCAATATCCCAAAAGCTGGATAATACAATGACTACACCGCACCGGCTTCTTGTCTCGTTCATGAACACGGACGAGATTTTTGCTGTTGCCTCGGGCCACGGCAGCTCGGTGGGGACCCGATATATGTACGGGCTTATCCTTACCCCCTTTATAGGGTGGAGCCTTGGAACTCTGGTCGGTGCTGTTGCAGGCAACATACTGCCAGCTGCCATGAGCGACGCCCTGGGAATTGCAATCTATGGTATGTTCATAGCTATCATAATCCCTGTTGCAAAGAAGAATATGGTTGTTCTAAAAGTCATTCTTACGGCAGTGATTTTGAGTTGTCTCTTTGCCTTTGTTCCTGGCCTTAACAAGGTATCCTCCGGGTTTGTGATCATTATTTGCGCTGTGGTCTCTGCCGCTCTGTTTGCAGTCATAGCCCCTGTGGAGGAGGAGTGACATGGCATACGGAGAATTCTTTAAATATCTTGCTGTGATGGCCTTGGTCACCTACCTTATCAGGATGATTCCATATGTGGCATTCCGTAAGAAAATAACAAATAAGTTTGTCAGCTCCTTCCTCTACTATATCCCTTATGCTGTGTTGGGAGCCATGACTTTCCCCGCTATTTTCTTCTCCACTGCCAGTATTATTCCTGCTGTCTGTGGCTGCATTGTCGCCCTGATTCTGGCATGGTTTGAGAAAGGTCTGCTTACAGTTGCTGTCTGTGCCAGCGCCGCAGCCTTTGTCTTTGGATTGATTTTTTAATAAATTTAATATATAATAGGACTATCATGGCAAAAGCAAAGACAACAACCAAGTCTGCGGCTAAACCAACCGCAAAGAAAGTGGAAAAAAAAGAAGTAAAACCAGCTGCAAAAAAAACAACCAAACCTGCACCTAAGGCAGCTGTAAAAGAAAAGGCTAAAGCTCCTGCAAAAACACCTGTAAAAGCAGCACCAAAAGTTGCAGCAAAACCTGCGCCAAAGGCTGCTAAGAAGGCTCCTGCTAAAGCCGCACCCAAGGCGCCGGCCAAAACCTCTGCCAAAGCTGCTCCAAAGGCAACTCAGAAAACAGCGGCTAAACCTGCAGCAAAGCCAGCAGTAAAAGCACCGGCAAAGGCTCCTGCTAAGACAGCGACAAAAGCTGCTCCCAAGCCAGTTCAAAAGCCAGCTTCAAAAAAACCTTCTAAACCTACTGCGAAACCTACACCAAAGAGTTCGGCTAAAGCACCTGCAAAAACACCGGTAAAAGCAGCACCAAAAGTTGCAGCAAAACCTGCGCCAAAGGCTGCTAAGAAGGCTCCTGCGAAAGCTACAACCAAGGCACCGGCAAAAACCCCAGCCAAAGCTGCTCCAAAGGCAACTCCGAAGACAGCGGCTAAACCTGCAGCAAAGCCGGCAGTAAAAGCACCGGCAAAGGCTCCTGCTAAGACAGCGCCAAAAACTGCACCCAAACCTGTTCAAAAGCCAGCCCCAAAAAAACCTTCTAAACCTACCGTGAAACCTGCACCAAAGGGTCCCAAAACTCTTGCAAAACCACCTATAAAGACTCCAACTAAACCTGCTCCGAAGCCTCCGGTCAAAAAACCGGTCAATTTTGCCGTGAATGAACATGTAGTATATCCGATTCAGGGTGTCGGCGAGATTCAGGCCATAGAAAAGCGGCCATTCCGCGACAAAGTAGTTCTTTATTATGTCATCTACTTTGAGACACCTGATATGACAGTTATGGTTCCTGTGGAAAATGCAGAAATCATAGGTCTGCGAAAGATAGTTTCCTCAAAAGAAGCACTTAAGGCTCTTGAGCTTCTGAACAAGGAGTACGAGCAGGCAAATACCGACTGGAAGACCAGAAACCAGCAGAACCTGGAACTTCTTAAGAAGGGAACTATCAACGATATAGCACAGGTTGTAAAGACCCTGTACGACAGAAGCACATCGAAGGAACTTCCGATCCAGGAGCGCAAGCTGTTTGACAACGCCAGCAAGCTGCTTATTGACGAGGTTTCCTTGGCACTTAAAAAGTCCAAGAAAGATAGCGAGACAATGATTTTTGAGAAACTGGAGTTGAATAGAAAGGCTGCTCCAGAGCCAGAGAAAGATCCAGAAGATTTAGACTTAGATACAGAATAGGGGGATTTCATGCCAGTAAAATCATACGAGGAAGCAGGTGTAAGCATTGATAAGGGCGATAAGTTCGCCAGCTTCATCGGTTCTCTTAAGTCAAAGGCAGTTTCACGCAGCATCGGCGGATTTGCCGGCGGAATTGCTATAGATACAAAAAAATATAAAAACCCGATTATGCTTTCCACCACCGACGGTGTGGGAACAAAGCTGATGATTGCCCAGGAGCTGGGGATTTACGACACAGTGGGAATAGACCTGGTTGCAATGTCTGTGAACGACCTGATTGTTTGTGGCGCTGCTCCACAGACTTTCCTGGATTACATTGCATGCGGCAAGATCCACGAAGAGGTTCTGCATCAGCTTATAAAAGGTGTTGTTGAGGGGTGCGAGCAGGCAGAATGCACACTGGCCGGTGGCGAGACTGCCGAGATGCCCGATGTGTATGGCTCCGACGATTTTGACCTGGCAGGATTCGCCGTGGGAATCGTAGACCGGGACAAGATGCTTCCGCGCAAGAAGAATATCAAGAAAGGGGATATTATCCTGGGTCTTCCGTCGGCAGGAATCCATTCCAACGGCCTTTCGCTGGCACGGAAAGTAATTGACAAGAAAGATAAGGCTGGACGCAGAGAGCTGCTTAAGCCTACAAAAATCTATGTGAAAGAGCTTAAAAAGCTGATTGCAAAGGATAATATCGAGGCAGCTGCACACATAACCGGTGGCGGCCTTACAGGAAACCTTATCCGCACACTGCCCAAGACAGTCAAGCCTGTGTTTGACACAACAGCATGGGAAGTTCCAGAGATCTTCAAGAAGATCCAGAAGAACGGCGGTATTGATCCTGTGGAGATGGAGAGGGTGTTCAACATGGGAATCGGAATTGCCATGGTTGTTAAGAAGAACAATGTAGACGATGTCCTTTCATTCGCAAAGCGGAGCAAGATTGCAATCCGTGTCATCGGAGAGATTGTGAATGGCTGATTTTGCAGTACTGGTCTCGGGAAACGGTTCCAACTTCCAGGCTATAGCAGAAAAGCTTGCCGGGACAAAGCACAATCTTAAATGCATGATCTGCGACCGGAAGGATGCCTACGCTTTCCAGCGGGCAAAAAACTTGGGGATAAAGACCTACTATGTCTCCTACTTCAAACGGGAGCGGGAAGATGCCGAGAAAGATATCTGCGCAATCCTGGAGAAGGAAGGGGTACAGCTGGTGGTGCTGGCCGGTTTTATGCGGCTTCTGACCCCCTACTTTGTAGACCATTATAAAAACAGGATTCTTAACATCCATCCGGCCCTGCTGCCAAAATATCCCGGCACCCATGGAATTGCAGAGAGCTACGCGTCGAAGGATGCAGAGCTGGGAGTGACCATCCACTATGTGGACTATGGTATGGACAGCGGTCCTATAATCACCCAGAAGTCCTTTAAAAGGGACTTTACCGAGTCACTTGAAGAAATTGAAAAAAAGATACATAACATAGAACATAGCTGTTACCCTGAGACAATTTTATTTGTTCTGGATTCACTTGAAAAGAAATAGTAACAGCGGGGGGAAAGTTTGAAAGTTTTGGTTCTTGGTTCTGGAGCACGGGAACATGCTATTGCATGGAAGTTCTCCAAGAGTAATATATTGTCCGGCCTGTATGTGGCGCCTGGAAATGCTGGCACCGAAGATATAGCCGAAAATCTGCCTGATGTAGATCCCTGCGACAGTGCAAGTGTGATAAGCGCCTGCAGAAAATATAATATTGACTTTGTGTTTGTAGGGCCCGAAGCTCCGCTGGCCGCCGGTGTGGTTGATGATCTTGAGGCTGCAGGAATCTATGCCTTCGGACCATGTAAACAGGCTGCACAGCTTGAGGCAAGCAAGCTCTACTCCAAGTCTTTTATGAAAAAATATAACATTCCTACTGCTTATTCCGAGGAGTTTGACAACGTTGAGGCCTTTGAGAAAGCTATAGAAAAAGCAGAAGGGAAGGTTGTCATAAAAAAGAATGGACTGGCTGCTGGGAAAGGAGTTCTTGAATCTGCCGACAAAGAGGAGCTTCTGGCATTTGGCCGCAACATCCTTAAGGATGATACCCTGCTGGTGGAAGAGTTCCTGACCGGTTGGGAGACCTCTATTTTTGCCATCTCCGACGGAAGTAGCTATGTCCTTCTGCCACCATGTGCCGACTTTAAGAAAGCCTATGACAAGGACCAGGGACCGAACACCGGTGGAATGGGCTCTATCTGCCCTGTTCCGACTGTTTCCAAAGATCTTTTGGCCCAGATAGAAAAAGAGGTTGTGATCCCTACTTTTGAGGGAATAAAGAAAGAGGGTTACACATACCGCGGGCTTCTCTACTTTGGTCTTATGATCACAGAGAAAGGACCTAAGCTGCTTGAGTACAACGCAAGGTTCGGCGATCCGGAGACACAGGCTCTGCTGCCACTTATCGACTCCGACTTCGGTTCCCTTTTCGATGCAGTGCGTAAGCAGGAGCTTAAGAGCTTCCCTCTGGAGATCTCCAACAAATGCTCTATCTGTGTTGTCATTGCGGCAGGCGGCTACCCGGGCAAATATGCCAAGGGTAATGTAGTTCACTATATGCCTCTTTTCAGAGACGACCTGGTGGTTATTTTCCACGCCTCTACAAACCGCGATACAGATAACAATATTGTGACAGGCGGTGGAAGATGCTTCTCTGTAGTGGGACTTGGAAAGGATTTTGCCGAGGCAAGCAAATATGCTTATATTGCAGCAGACGAGGTCTATTTCAAGGACTGCTTCCACCGCAGCGATATAGGAAAGAAGTTCTTCGAGGAATTATAAGGAATTCTGCCGCACAACTTCATACATAAGTATGCCGGCAGCTACAGATACATTGAAAGAATCCACATGACCATGGGCCGGAATAGAGATGATGCCATCGCTTTTTTCGGCCACTATTTTTGATACGCCGGCACCTTCGCTTCCCATGACAATTGCAGTGCGCCCC
Source organism: Spirochaetia bacterium (assembly GCA_017649605.1). Taxonomy (GTDB): domain Bacteria; phylum Spirochaetota; class Spirochaetia; order CADAEX01; family CADAEX01; genus CADAEX01. The sequence continues at coordinate 5,234 of JAGCGL010000101.1, read as the reverse complement.
TTAAGGTTCAGCTTCCAGCTGGCCTGGCCATCCATATCAGCGGCATAGACCCAGTAGCCGGCATCCTTCAGCATCTCCACAGCCCGTGAGAGATTTTCCACTGCAACGCTTATAAACTCCCTTGCCCCGGCCGAAGTCTTGCCTATAATCTCGCTGTCCTTGGCCGATCGGCTCTGCGGAATAATGACCAGATCTACACCAAACTGGTCTGCAGAGCGGAGTATTGCACCATAGTTATGAGGATCGGTGATACCGTCCAAAAGCAGTACAAGAGATTTTTCTTTTGTGAGGTTTTTAAGAAAAGTTTTGAGGGTTATGTTCTGGGCTCCGGCCTTCCGTTCTTCGATGACAAGCATAATGCCTCTGTGGTCATCGGTACCGGAAAGCCGCCGTATCTCGTCGTCCGAAGATTTGATACTTCTGATTCCAGCGCTTCTGGCTTCCTGCTCTATCTTCTGATGTCGGCCGCCGCTCTTTGACAAATAGAGTTTGCCTCGGATATTGCCTGCCCGGACAGCCTCCTCTATGGCATGAAAACCAGTGATGTATTCCATGATTTCAGGTCAGGCTTTAAGATCCTCTTTGATAGCTTCCAGCTTGTTCAGGAATTCTTCCCACTCTTCCATCTTCAGGTTGATTCCCTGTTTGCCAGGCTTCCATTCGCCGTTGTCCTGATACCACTTTCTGATTGATACATAAGATTTGCCTTTGAAATCCTGCTTCATAACTCTGATATCATCATTAATGACAATCATTTTGGTCCTCCAAAAATGCTATTATAACCTATAATAATATATATTATAAAAAAAATAAAGTAGATTTTTCGCTCTTTTTCCATAACTAAGGATAATCAATATTGACCAAATAATTCTTTAAAGATAATATAAGGGAACAATAATAGCAAATACATATTTTTTTTAGAGGAGAAAAGAATGTATAAATTAGACGAATTTATGGCAGAGCTCGAGAGAAAGAACCCTGCACAGCCAGAGTTTATCCAGGCTGCAAGAGAAGTTGTTGCATCTGTTATCGATGTAGTAAACAAAACACCTAAGTACCTCAACAACAAAATCCTTGACAGAATTGTTGAACCAGAAAGAGTTATTCAGTTCAAGGTAGAATGGGAAGATGACAAGCATCAGATCCAGGTTAACCGCGGTTACAGAGTACAGTTCAACAGTGCTATCGGACCTTATAAGGGCGGTCTCCGCTTCAACAAGAACGTAACCCTTGGAACACTCAAGTTCCTCGGATTCGAGCAGATTTTCAAGAACTCACTTACAACACTCCCAATGGGCGGTGGTAAGGGTGGTTCAGACTTCGATCCAACCGGAAAGAGCGATGCAGAAATCCTGCGCTTCTGCCGCAGCTTCATGACAGAGCTCCAGAAATATATCGGACCTGACACAGACGTTCCAGCTGGCGACCTTGGTGTTGGTGGAAGAGAGATCGGTTTCATGTATGGCCAGTACAAGAGAATCCGCCAGGAGAACACTGGTGTTCTTACAGGAAAGGGACAGACATGGGGTGGATCACTCATCAGACCAGAGGCAACAGGATATGGTGCACTCTACTTCGCAGACGAAGTTCTTAAGTACAACAAAGACACACTCAAAGGAAAGAGAGCAATTGTTTCCGGTTTCGGTAACGTAGCTTGGGGCGCAGTTACAAAGGCTGCATTCTACGGAGCTAAGGTTGTTGCAATCTCCGGACCAGATGGATACATCCTGGACGAGGCTGGAGTAAGCACACCAGAGAAGATCGCTTACATGCTCGAGCTCAGAGCTTCCAACAAGAACATCGTTGCTCCTTACGCAGAGAAGTTCAAGGGCGCTAAGTTTGTTCCTGGAAAGAAGATCTGGGAAGTTCCTTGCGAAATCGCATTCACAGCAGCTCTCCAGAACGAGCTTGACGGCAAGGATGCTGAAAAGCTTATCAAGAACGGAGTTAAGTATGTTATCGAGGTTTCCAACATGGGTTGTACTCCAGAAGCTATCGAGGCATTCCAGGCTAAGAAGATTCCATTCGCTCCTGGAAAAGCAGCTAACGCCGGCGGTGTAGCAGTTTCCGGACTCGAGATGAGCCAGAACGCAGAGCACCTGAAGTGGAAGGCTTCCGAGGTAGACGACAAGCTCAAGACAATCATGAAGAACATCTTCGACGCATGTGTTCGCGAAGGAAAGCAGAAGAACGGATATATCGATTACGTTAAGGGCGCTAACATCGCAGGCTTCAAGAAAGTTGCAGATGCAATGTGCGAGCTCGGATACTGATCTGAGTATCATTATATACAAGCCTCCTGGAAACAGGAGGCTTTTTTATTTATAGAGCCGGCCCTGCCAGGTGTGGCGGGCCTCCATCTCCCTCTGCAGCAGGGCGTAAATATTGCCCTTGGACATGTACTTCCTGGGAGCTGCCCGGTCGGCCTCGTAGGTGTCGCAGGTGAGCCGCATTAGGATTATATCTTTTCTCAGGTGCTCAATCACTTTTATAAGATATTCCATGTACAGCTCCCGGGAAGGGGCGGTGACCTCTCCTTTTAGGTATTCATCATACAGCACAGTGTTGTAGGTGATGTTCAGGTCGTGGAGCTTCACCGCCTCAGGGTTGAGTGCGTTGATGAAATCCACCGAGGCCAGCATATCGTCAGAAGATTCCCCAGGAAGCCCCAGGATAAGATGAGAGGCAACTTTTATGCCGCGGGAATGAAGAACGTCGAAGGCAGCCTTGTATTGCTCTGCTGTGTGGCCCCGGTGGATCCGCTCCAGGGTGCGGTTGTTGGCGCTCTGCAGGCCAAGCTCCACCCAGACGTCGAAATCTGGCTTAATATAGGATGCAAGCAGGTCGGCTTTAGTCTCGTCTATGCAATCTGGGCGGGTGGCTACAATAAGCTCCCGGAACGGATAGAGGGCTAGGGCATCGTCGTAGGTCTTCTTTAAATTATCCACGGTGTCGAAAGTGTTGGAATAAGCCTGGAAATAAAGGAGGAAAAGCTCTGCCTTATAGCGCCGTTTTGTGAAGGCGATTCCCCGTTTTATCTGTTCCTCTATGGCTTTTGCTTTATCTAAGTATGAGGCCCGGGAGCCCTGTCCGTTACAGTATATGCACCCGCCGCTCGAGCGGCCGCCGCTCCGGTTGGGACAGGAAAAGCCGCCATCCACAGCTAGGCGGTAAACTTTTGTTCCATATTTTTTCTGGAGATATTCGGAATAGCTGTAGAACGGAAGCCCGGTATCCATATCAGGTGGTCGGGATATTCTTCAGGTCGTACGGTGTGCTCTGATATACATAGTAGTTGAGCCAGTTTGCATAGAGCAGGTGGGCGCAGGACCGCCAGGAGACAATCGGCTCTTTGGTCGGGTCGTTGTCCGGGAAGTAGTTCTCTGGAATAGCTGGTCTGATTCCTGCCTCAAGATCTCTGTAATATTCCTTTTTAAGGGTGTCGGCATCGTATTCTGCATGACCCAAAAGGAAAACTTGGCGCCCTTCGTTTGTCTTTATAGCGTATATTCCTGCCTCTGGAGATGATGCCAGGATCTTAAGCTCTTTAACCTTCTCCACATCCTTGCGGAGTACTGTGGTGTACCGGGAATGAGGAACACAGAAGGTGTCGTCGAAGCCGCGGAAGAGCATGAAGTTCTTCCCCTCCAGATGGTGCCGGTAGATGCCTGAGAGTTTCTTTTTCATCTCTACCTTCGGGATGCCGAAGTGGTGGTAAAGGCCAGCCTGGGCGCCCCAGCAGATATGGAGTGTCGAGAATACATGGGTGGTGCTCCAGTCCATAATCTGGCAGAGTTCCGGCCAGTAGTCCACCTGCTCGAAATCAAGGTGTTCTATCGGGGCGCCTGTGATGATAAGGCCGTCGTAGTATTTATCCTTAATATCATCAAAGGTCTTGTAGAATGCCAGCATGTGCTCGTGGGTTGTGTTCTTGGAGGTGTGGCCGGTAGGGGCAATAAGCTCAAGCTCTATCTGAAGCGGAGTGTTGCCCAGGACCCGTGCGAACTGGGTCTCGGTATCAATTTTTATTGGCATAAGATTCAGAAGCAGGATCTGCAGCGGACGGATATCCTGGGTCATAGCCCGGGTCTCGGTCATGAAGAAGATGTTTTCTTTTTCTAGTATTTTGGCTGCAGGCAGCTTGTTTGGAATCTTAATCGGCATGAAATCCTCTTTTAAATCTGATCTAAGGCCTGTGCCAGGTCGTCAATAAGGTCCTGGGCATTCTCAAGGCCACAGGAGTAGCGTACTAAGCCCGGGGAGATACCACAGTCCACAAGCTGCTGGTCTGTCAGCTGCCGGTGGGTTGCTGTAGCCGGGTTAAGGCAGCAGGTGCGGGCATCGGCCACATGGGTCTCGATGGCAGCTACCCGGAGGGCCTTCATGAACTTGAGTGCTGCATCGCGGCCACCTTTGAGCTCAAAGGAGACAACGCCGCAGCCACCGTTAGGCATATATTTCTTCTGCAATTCGTAGTATGGGCTGCTCTTAAGACCTGAGTAATTTACTTTTACAATCTTAGGATGCTTTTCCAGAAATTCTGCTACAGCCTGGGCGTTTGCCACATGGCGCGGCATCCTTACATGGAGGCTCTCCAGTCCCATGTTCAGGTAGAAGGCGTGCTGCGGCGACTGGATGCTGCCGAAGTCCCGCATAAGCTGGGCTGTGCACTTGGTTATGAAGGCCCCTGCGTTGCCGAATTTGGTGGCATAGGTTATGCCGTGGTAGCTGTCGTCTGGAGTACAGAGCCCCGGGAACTTGTCGGCATGCGCCATCCAGTCGAACTTGCCGGAGTCCACCACTACGCCGCCTACAGCAACTCCATGGCCATCCATATACTTGGTTGTCGCATGGGTAACGATGTCTGCTCCCCATTCAAAAGGACGGCAGTTTATAGGGGTAGGGAAGGTGTTGTCCACAATCAGCGGAACGCCGTTTTTATGTGCAATCTTTGCCCATCTTTCGATGTCAAATACAGTAAGTGCCGGGTTTGCGATAGTCTCGCCGAACACGCACTTGGTGTTAGGCTTGAAAGCGGCCTGAATCTCTTCGTCAGAAGCATCGGGAGAGACAAATGTGAAGTCGATTCCCATCTTCCGCATAGTCTCGTTGAAAAGGTTGAATGTGCCACCGTAGATAGATGCTGAGGAGACCACATGGTCGCCTGCTGTGGCGAGGTTGAATACAACAAAGAAGCTGGCAGCCTGTCCTGATGATGTGAGGATTGCGGCGGT
>JAGCGL010000100.1 GCA_017649605.1 Spirochaetia bacterium | reverse complement strand
TATCCCAATCTGGAGAGACGTGTAAAGTCATTCAGCCGATATTGAATGTTGACTTAACAGCTTTTTTAATGGAAAACATTTCAAAAGCGTGATACACTTCAACCAGGGGGCAGATATGAAGTGTGCAGTTGTCTATTATTCAAAGACTGGAGTGACCAAGCGGATAGCCGATAAGATTCAGGCAAAGTTTGCTGCTGATGTCTATCTGGTGGAGCCTGAGAAAGCTTATGGTGGTTTCTTTTCTGCTGTAGCAAGGGTTGTGGGAGAGAAGATTTCCCGGAAGGGTGCAGCCCTCAAGACAACTGTTTCTGATTTTGCTCCTTATGACATTGTGTTCATCGGTTTCCCTGTCTGGGCTGGCACAGTTCCCGATTTTCTGCAGGAGTACATCCGCAAGGCAGATCTTGCTGGCAAACGGGTAATCCCATTTGCGACAGCCAGTGCCACCGGAAAGGAGAGCTCTCTTAAAACTTTAAACGCTTTGCTGCCAGAGTCAACTATAACCGATTACTTCTTCACAAGCCGACGCCAGCCAGCTGATGTCGCAGCATGGCTTGATGGGATTAACTGATCGAACCTAAAAACAGCTCGTACAGGTCGTCGACGTTCTGGATGCGGGGATGGTTCTCGCCTCCTCCGTTGGTGCTGCGGGCCATCTCGGCATAGGCCTCTTCTCCGGCCATAACCAGATCCATGGCAGAAATAGGGTAGCCATATTCAGTGCTTATCTTGCAGAACTCTACAGCCGGGTTCTCGCTGTTGCGTGTGGCCAGCAGTTTCCGCCGCAGCACCTTATCCTCTTTGCACAGCTGATATAAAATGTCGAGTGTCTCTTGAACGTTCATATTGGTCTATATTTTTAAATCCCTATAGAAGTTTTCGTGGGAGCCTATTGTCAAGAATGTAAGTATAATTTCGTTATCTTCATAGGTATAAGCAATGAGGGTCAGCTGATTTGCCATTTTGAATTTATGCACCCTAACATCAGATAAATCACCTTTTTTCAGGATACCAATCAGAGGATTATTTATTATTGAACGAATAGCATTATTAGCATCTTTAAGTTGGTTCTTATGGAGCTTTTTATATGATTTTTCAAACTGATTGGTCTGACGTATTATCATCAGTTCTCCTTGAAGTTAAATTCTGTTGTTTTCCCTTGTTTGATTTCTTCTTTTGCCAGAAGGCATTCTTTTATAAATCCCAGCGGAAGGTCGGGGTTGTCTTCTGCACAACGTCCTAAAGTAGCCCAATACTCTATCTGCTTAGGAATTGTTCGGAAGTTAATGTTTGCATAATTTGTGGCCTGCTGGATAAGGGTATCTGACAGTCTGATTGCTACAGTACTCATTACATTCTCCTTTTGTGTAATTATATTATATATTGTAGCATTATGCAACATATTTATATCTCCTGAAACATTATTTAGGATTTGACATTTTCTTCTTTGTCTCGACAAATTTATGAAGAAGCTCCTTACCTGTGTATCCCTGGTCTATTAAATCTGCTAAAATCTCGGCCGAGAAATCTACAGTATCAGCATCCTCATGCAGTGGTTTTATGAAGATTCCTCCATCTTTTGCAATACATTCAGCACTGGTGGCGAACCCCAAGGAGTCATAAAATTTTTGAGGTATTGTTATCTGTCTCTTTGAAGATATTGTAATGATTTTCTTGTTTACTGCTTCCATAAACCAAGTATACCAAGAAAACTTTGTTTTTGTAAGGTTGATTAAACTTTTTTTATAACTCTATCCCTTCCAGTTTCAACAGTGCGATCTTGTTGTGAAGGCCGCCGCCGTAGCCGGTGAGCTTGCCTCCTGCTCCAATCACTCGGTGGCATGGGATGATGATGCATATCGGGTTCCAGCCCACTGCGCCGCCTACTGCCTGTGCCGACATTTTTAGTATGCCGTGTTTCTGTGCAATCTGGTTGGCAATATCACCATAGGTTCTGGTTTTTCCAAACGGAATGGTGCACATGATTTCTGACACTTCCTTACGAAAAGGAGTTAATCCGTAAATCCAGTAAATTGGGGTAAAGTCTGGCTCTCTGCCTGAGAAGTAGATATCAAGCCACCGGCAGGTCTCTTTAAATATGGGGAGATTTTCATCAACATGCAGCTCATTATGCTTTTTCTGGTCGGGGGAGTTCTGAAACCACAGTCCGGTCAGCGCTGTGCCGTCAGAGGACATGGTCAGGTCATCAAAGCCATCGGGTGTATGGTAGATGTTTGTATAAATCATAGGATCACCGTATCAAAGCCTTTGGACTGTTGCCGATCAGATCTTTACGGCCGGCCATGATGAGGGCTTTTCGCACCTTCTCTCTATTCTCGGGTTTGTGGAAATGGAGCAGTGCCCGCTGCAGATTCTTCTCTTCCTCGGTCTTGGGGACATAGACTTTCTCCATGGTCAGAGGGTTAAGGCCGGTGTAGTACATGCAGGTGGAGACTGTGCCTGGGGTGGGGTAGAAATCCTGCACCTGGTCCGGGATAAAGCCCTTGGCATGCAGATACTCGGCCAGCTCTATGGCTGCCTTGAGGTCGCTGCCCGGGTGGGATGAGATAAGGTACGGAATCAGGTACTGCTTCTTGCCGATCTTCCTGTTCTCATCTGCAAAACGCCTCTCGAAGGCCTGGTAGACCTCGGGGTCGGGCTTTCCCATAAGGTTGAGCACCCTGGCGCAGATATGCTCCGGCGCAATCTTTAGCTGGCCGCTTATGTGGTGCAGGCACAGCTCCTGGAAGAAGGCTGGGTCCGGGTCTGCCATTAGATAGTCGAACCGTATGCCCGACTTTATGAACACCTTCTTTACTCCCGGCAGGGCCCGGAGCTTGCGCAGAAGCTCAAGGTAGTCGGCATGCGATACCTCTAAGTTGGGGCATGGCTTTGGAAAAAGGCACCGCCTGTCAGGACATGCACCAGAGGTCAGCTGCTTCTTGCATGCCGGCTGTCTGAAGTTGGCGGTAGGGCCTCCCACATCGTTGATATAGCCTTTGAAACCTGGTTTCTTGGTCAGCCGGACAGCCTCGTCTATTATCGACTGATGGCTCCGGGCCTGGATGATCCGCCCCTGGTGGAAGGTGAGTGCACAGAAGTTGCAACTTCCGAAGCAGCCCCGGGCGCTTATAAGGCTGAACTCCACCTCCTTGATTGCTGGTACCCCTCCCAGACTCTCGTAGCTCGGATGGTAGGCCCCTATATAGGGCAGAGCATAGACTTTGTCCATCTCTTCCATAGTAAGAATATGGGCCGGCGGGTTTTGGATCACATACTGCGTGCCGGTCTTCTCCAGCATCATGCGTCCGGAGAACGGGTCGGTGTTTCTGTACTGTACAGCAAAGCTTTCTGCAAACTTCTTCTTGTCAGCCTGCATATCTTCAAAAGATGGCAGGGTTATGAAATCCCCCTCCGGCAGCTGCGAGCTCTTTACCACGGTACCACGGATATTCTTCAGATCTTTTATTGAAAGGCCTTTCTTGAGAGCCTGCGACATATCCCACAGAGGCTTCTCCCCCATGCCGTAGATGAGGAGGTCGGCCTTGGAATCAAGCAGGATAGAGCGGCGGAGGCTGTCGCTCCAGTAGTCGTAGTGGGCCAGGCGGCGAAGCGATGCCTCGATGCCTCCGATGACCACAGGAATCCCTTTATATGCCGCCTTGGCCAGAGATGTGTAGACTATGACAGCCCGGTCAGGCCTTTTGCCGCCTGCTCCGCCCGGGGTGAACTGATCCCTGCTCCGCCGCTTGGTTCTGGAAGAGAAGTTGGCAACCATAGAGTCCATGTTCCCCGCGTTGATCAGAAAGGCTATGTTGGGCTTCCCCAGAACTTTGACTGATTCGGGATTCTTCCAGTCGGGCTGCGGGATTATCCCCACTTTCCACCCCTCGGCCTCCAGAACTCGTGAGACAATTGCGGTGCAGAATGAGGGGTGGTCCACATAGGCATCCCCGGTGATTATGGCAAAATCGACCGAGTCCCAGCCCCGTCTCTGCATGTCAGCCTGGCATATTGGAAGAAAGTCCTTCATGCTTCTATTATATTTGACAAAACCGTTTTTAGCAAATATGCTATAAATATGGCAGAACAGGATATTTCTGGAATTCAGATAGAGGTTCACAGCAAGGGAGAGGAGGACGAGTACCTGCTTGTCTCTCTGGCGGGCGAGGTCAACACCTTCAACGGCGAGGCTGTGCTGAGCCGGCTTAAGGAATTGGTGACCACAGGCTACGACCACATAATGCTGGACTGCGAGAAACTGACCTCCATAGATGATATGGGAGCTGGTGTCTTTATCTGCCTGGATTCACTCCTCAAACTGGAGGATAGTGGTCTTGCCCTCCTGAAGATTCAGGGACAGCCGAGAGAGCTTCTTGAGGAGCTGGGATATCTTGGGCTCTTCAGCCAGACAGAAGACCTGGCGATTAAGCCTGCAAAACCTGCCGCATCAGAGTTCCCAAAAGTCTTTGAATGCCCTAACTGTGGGCGCAAGGTGAAGGCTCCTGCCCCGGGACGCTACCGCTGCCCAAAGTGCCGAGAGCCGATCCGGGTTTAAATTTCAAGCTCCTTTACATGTTCTATCAGCTCAAAAGGTGTCATGCCATAGCTGCATTCTACCCGCTGCGAGGCCAGGGCGTGAGCCAGGGAGGCGCTGACAGCAGCATCGTATAGGGTATAATGCTGCGCCAGAAGCGCAGCCACAAGGCCTGCCAGGACGTCCCCGCTGCCTCCCTTGGCCAGGCAGGGACTGCCCAAGGTGTTCACCGACACCTTCACGCCCTGGGCGATGAGTGAGTTTGCCCCCTTGAGGATAAGCACTGCCCGGGGGAACTTGGCGCAGAACCTCCGTACAAGATCAAAGCGCTGCCCGGCAATCTGGGCTACGGTGTATTCCCCCAGACCGCAGCGCGACAGCAGGGTGGCAAACTCCTTGGGATGGGGCGTCAGCACCACTTGCTCCCGGCTCTGGATCAAGCTTTCTATTCCTTTATATTTCAGGATATCGGCGTCGAAGACGCAAGAGACATCGGGGTGCTCATTAAGCCACGCCAAAGCCTCGGCTGCGGGTGAACCCGGAGCGGGAACACCTGATGCCGGCATACCAAGCCCCATCCCAAGGGCGAGGGCGTTGGTGGCTGCCGGAGGGGCAGGGCTGTCCATGAGCTCGTAAGGACAGCATACCGGCCGTGCGGGACAAACCAGAGTCACCAGCCCTGCCCCGAAGGCAAATGCGGCGGTGGCGGCGATTATACCGGCTCCCGGCTTATCTCCCATCACCACAGAGACATGGCCGAAGCTCCCTTTGTTCACATTTTGAACAACTCTGGTAGGGAGCCTCAGGTCAGATTCCTGAAGCAGTATCAGGTCTCCATTTCTATAATATTCGGGCTTGGAGCAGGAAATTTCCCCCAGCTTATCCTTCATATCATCTGCCAGATATTTTTCCTCTATGGGTTGGTCAAGAACAGTTTTCATACTTTAATTATAACATAATATAACAATTCAAATGTTATTGTATAAAAATTTATTTAGGGATATTATCATAAGAACGGAAAATGAGGAGGCAAAATTTTGACTGGAAAACCTGTAATATCCATTCAGCGCTGCAAAGGCTGCGGATTGTGTATAGGTGCATGCCCTAAGAAGATCCTCGAGATGTCCAAAGAGACCAACAAGCAGGGTGTTCATTATCCGGTATGCAAAGATGAATCGCAGTGTATAGCCTGTACATTCTGTGCGACTATGTGTCCTGATATCGCTATTGAGATTATTAAATATTAAAAGAGTGACCTGATATGAGTGAAAAGATTTTAATGAAAGGCAACGAGGCAATAGGAGAGGCAGCTATCCTGGCTGGATGCCGCCACTACTTCGCATATCCTATTACCCCTCAGAATGAGATACCTGCCTACATGGCAAAGCGTCTGCCCGAGGTGGGAGGAACATTCCTCCAGGCCGAGAGCGAGCTGGCTGCAGTAAGCATGGTTATGGGTGCTTCTGCCGGCGGAGCACGGGTAATGACATCTTCATCATCCCCTGGAATCTCCCTTAAGCAGGAGGGAATCTCCTATATGTCAGGAGCACAGCTCCCGGCAGTAATTGTAAATATGATGAGAGGCGGTCCAGGCCTCGGAAACATCGCAGGAGCCCAGGGAGACTACTTCCAGGCAACCCGCGGCGGTGGAAACGGCGACTACCACGTGCTGGTCATTGCACCGGGCAACGTGCAGGAGCTTGCTGACTACACTGTGAAGGCTTTCGAGCTGGCCGACAAATATAGAATTGTATGCATGATCTTGGGCGACGGTTACCTGGGACAGATGTCTGAGCCTCTGGTTCTTCCTAAGGCTGTCGACAAGCTTCCTCCGAAGGACTGGGCACTCACCGGTGCAAAGGGAAGGGAGCCGCACATCATCGCATCGCTCCGTCTGAATCCGGACAACTATCTGGAGAAGCATGTATACGACCTTTACGAGAACTACAAGAAGATCGAAGAGAACGAAGTTATCTACGACACACAGAATATGAAAGATGCCGACTACATGATCGTTGCATACGGCACAGCATCCAGAATCTGCAAGAAGGCTATCCGTCTGCTGCGGGCCGAGGGAATCAAGGTGGGTCTGTTCCGCCCTGTGACACTGTGGCCGTTCCCTAAGAAGGAGATTGCAGAGGCTGCCAAGAAAGTTAAGAAGATCCTCACTGTAGAGATGAGCATGGGACAGATGGTTCAGGATGTTCAGATCAATGCAGGAAAGTACTGCGATGTAGACTTCCTGGGTCGTCCTGGCGGAATGCTGCCTGAGGTTGAAAAGATTGTTCAGAGGGTTAAGAGCTATGTCTGAAGAAAAAATTTATTCATTTCCAAAATCCATGAAGAATGTGAACACCCACTACTGTGCGGGCTGTGGTCATGGAATTGTACATAAACTGATCGCACAGATCATGGACGAGCTGGGAATCCAGGAGAAGACCCTTGTGATCGCTCCTGTAGGATGCTCAGTTCTTGCATACAACTACCTCAATGCCGACGGTCTTGAGGCTGCTCACGGAAGAGCACCTGCTGTATCCACCGGACTCAAGAGAGTTCACAAGGATAAAGTAGTTATCTGCTACCAGGGCGACGGCGACCTGCTGGCTATCGGAACAGCCGAGACTGTACATGCAGCCAACAGAGGCGAGCATATAACAGTAATCTTCATCAACAACGCTATCTACGGTATGACAGGCGGTCAGATGGCTCCTACCACAATGGAGGGCCAGGTTACCAAGACCACTCCTTACGGACGTAATCCACAGGAAGTGGGCTGGCCTATCAGAGCATGCGAGCTCCTCAACACACTTGAGGCTCCATACTATATCGAGCGCTGTGCTGTATATGATGTCAAGCATATCAACCAGACCAAGAAGGCTATCAAGAAAGCTATCCAGAACCAGATCGACGGCAAGGGCTACTCCTTCGTGGAGATCCTTTCCATGTGTCCTACAAACTGGGGCGTTGATCCTGTGAAGGCAGCCGAATGGGTAAAGAATGTTATGGAACCATACTATCCTGTTAAGTGCTTCAGAGATGGAGGTGAGAAGAAATGACAAAAGAGCTTATTTTTGCCGGATTCGGCGGACAGGGCGTTATTCTCGCCGGAAAGATCCTGTGTATCGCAGCTATGAAAGAGGATAAGTGTGTATCCCACATCCCATCCTACGGTGCCGAGATGCGTGGCGGTACAGCAAACTGCAGCGTGGTAGTCGCAGACGAGGAGATTGCATCCCCTGTTGTAGAGCATCCGGACATCTGCATTGTTCTCAACAAGCCGTCCCTGGACAAGTTCGAGCCGAGGATGAAAGAAGGAGGAATCCTTATTTACAACACATCTCTGATCGAGAACAAGCCGAAGCGCACCGACATCAAGGTGTATGGAATTGACTGCAACCGGATTGCGGCAGAGAACGGCAGCGAGAGAGCAGGAAACATGGTTGCTCTGGGCGCACTGGTCAAGATCGTGCCATGGCTCTGCAGCGTTGACTCCTTTGCTTATGCTCTGGACCAGGCCATTTCTGCCCGGAACAAGAAGTTCAACGAGGTCAACCTTAAGGTCATTAAGGCAGGCTACGACCTACCGCTGAACGCGCAGTAAGTTGTAATACTTTGGAAAATGCAATAGCAGAAGCCGGGGTCTTACATCCCGGCTTTTTTAGTATAATTGGATTAGGAGAAACCAAATGAGCGAGAAAAACAAGATTGGACACAAAGTGGCATTCATCAGAGAGAGCCGCGACCTGACAGTAGAAGATGTGTCAGAACGGGCAAATCTGGCGGTACAGACAATTACAGACATTGAGAACGGAAATCTTATTCCGGGGCTAACACCGCTTATCAAGATTGCCAGAGTCCTAGGCGTCCGTTTGGGAACTTTCCTGGATGATGAGGAGAATATTGGTCCGTCAGTGACCCGCAAGAACGAGAAGACCGAGGTTACCCGCTTCTCCGACAGAAGCAACGCAAAGGCATCGGACCTCGACTTCTATTCCCTGGCCCACAACAAGGCAGGGCGGCACATGGATCCGTTCATGATCGACGTGTTCCCGGATTCCCACAAGGATGTCCACCTTTCCACCCACGAGGGAGAGGAGTTCATCTATGTGATGAAGGGGCAGATCGAGGTTATCTACGGCAAGGAGAAGTACGAGCTTTCCGAGGGGGACAGCATCTACTACGATTCCATCGTAGCCCATCACCTCCACTCTGTAGGCAAGGAGCCTGCAAAGATTCTTGCTGTGGTTTACACACCGTTCTAAGGAGAGACCATGTTTGATATGACTTTGGGCGAAATGCTCAGATACCAGACTAAAAAAGACCCCGAGCACGAATTTCTGGTCTACCCTGACCGGGATCTGAGGCTCACCTATGCCCAGTTCGACCACCGCGTGGACCTGCTGGCCAAGGGGCTTTTAGCCATCGGAATAAAGAGGGGCGACCATATAGGGATGTGGGCAACCAACGTGCCTGACTGGCTCACCTTCCTCTTCTCCTGTGCCCGGATTGGCGCAGTCTTTGTGACAGTTAACACAATGTACAAGCTCCACGAGCTTGAGTACCTTATGAAGCAGTCGGACATAACCACCCTGTGCCTCTCCAACGGCTACCGGGACAACGACTATGTGGCCATGACCAAGACTCTGGTGCCCGAGATGGACTACTACGAGCGGGGACACCTTAAATCCAAGAACTTCCCGTTCCTCAAGAATGTGATCTACATCGGACAGGAGAAGCACCGTGGAATGTTCTCCACCCAGGAGATAATGCTTCTGGGCCAGCATGTGTCGGACGAGGAGCTCTACGCCGCAGAGAAAGCTGTACAGAAAGATGATGTCGCCAACATGCAGTATACATCGGGCACCACCGGCTTCCCGAAGGGAGTCATGCTGTCCCACTACAACATCCTGAACAACGGCTACTACATCGGCGAGAGCATGAAATACACCGAGAAGGACCGTGTATGCCTCCCAGTGCCGCTGTACCACTGCTTCGGTATAGTGCTTGGCGTAATGGCTATCTACTCGCACGGCGCAACCCATGTGATGCTCGAGCACTTTGATGCAAAGCAGGCGCTCATCGCAATAGACCACGAGAAGTGCACCTCTATCTACGGTGTTCCGACCATGTTCATTGCCGAGCTCAACCATCCGGACTTCAAGAAGTACGATATGTCATCCCTGCGCACCGGAATCATGGCTGGTTCACAGTGCCCTGTGGAGCTTATGAAGAGGGTTGTGAACGAGATGAACATGAAGGATATAACCAGCGTATACGGCCTTACCGAGTCATCCCCTGGAATGACCCAGAGCACCACCGAGGATCCGCTGGAAAAGCGTGTCACCACAGTAGGCAAGGAGCTTCCGTTCATCGACGTGAAGGTGCTTGATCCCGATACCCTTGAGGAGTGTCCGCCTGAGGTTGTGGGAGAGCTCTGCTGCAAGGGCTACAACATCATGAAGGGCTACTACAAGATGCCGGAGGAGACTGCCAAGATCATAGACAAGAACGGCTACCTCCACTCAGGCGACCTGGGACTCAAGACCAAGGACGGCTACTTCAAGGTGACCGGCCGTATCAAGGATATGATAATCAGAGGCGGCGAGAACATCTATCCGATGGAGATAGAGGAGTTCCTCCGCACCATGCCTGAGATAAAGGATGTGCAGGTGGCAGGAATTGCCAGCAAGAAGTACGGCGAGGTGGTGGGTGCATTTGTCATCCTCTACCCAGGCAAAGTGCTTACAGAAGAGGATGTGCGTAACTACTGCATAGGAAAGATCTCCAGATATAAAGTCCCCAAATATGTTTTCTTCCTGGATGATGAATTCCCTATGACAGGCAGTGGAAAGATACAGAAGTTCAAGCTTACACAGCTTGGAGCAGAACTCTTGAAGGAAAGGGGGATTGAACCATGAGCGGAATCAGCGAGGAGATGAAACAGGTAGCAGACCGTCTTAAGGGGCTGCGTGAGATTATGGATGTCTCTATTGAGGAGGCGGCAGAAGTATGCCACATGGAGCCTGAGGCCTACCAGAGGCTTGAGACCGGTTCTGTTGATATCCCTGTAGGGGTGCTCCAGAGCATGGCTAAAAAGTATGGCTTTGAGCTCACCACTCTTATCTCAGGTGACGAGCCTCACAGACATAACTACTTTGTGACTAAGAAAGATCAGGGACTCTCCATAGAGCGGCGGCGGGACTACAAGTACCAGTCACTTGCCTATGGCTTTGCCAACCGGAAGGCAGACCCCTTCATGGTGGTTGCCCCGGCAGATGACGGAAGCGAGATTCATTTCAATTCCCATCCGGGGCAGGAGTTCAACTATATTCTTGAAGGCGACCTTAGACTGATTATTGACAAGAAGGAAGTCATTCTCGGGCCGGGGGATTCAATTTATTTTGATTCTACTCGGCCTCATGGAATGAGAGCTTTGCACGGAAAGCCTGCAAAGTTCCTTGCAATAATCTTCTAAGGAGTTTTTTAAATGTTGTTAATAGAGAAATTTGTAAACAGGACTGAGTTTTCATCATATGAAGACTTTTTCAACAATTTTAAGCTGAATGTTCCTGCGAACTTCAACTTCACATACGATGTGATGGATGTGCTTGCCGCCGAGACACCGGATGAGCTTGCCATGCTGTGGATCGATGACAATGGGAACCGCAGGGACTTCACCTTTGCCCAGATGAAGGAGAATGTGGACAAGACTGCCTCCTTCTTCAAGTCTCTTGGAATCGGCAAGGGAGATATGGTAATGCTTATCCTCCAGCGGCGCTACGAGTGGTGGTTCTCCATGCTGGCACTGCATAAGATAGGTGCAATCTGTATCCCTGCAACCCACATGCTTACAGCCGAGGATATCGTGTTCCGTAACAATGCGGCAAAGATCAAGATGATTGTAGCTGTTGATGAGAACGATGTTCCGCTGCATGTGGAGAAGGCTATGCCTGAGTCTCCTACCGTTAAGCATCTTGTGATTGTGAACGCAGAGCGGGAAGGCTGGGAGAGCTTTGACAAAGGTGTTGCGGCAGCCAAGCCTTTCGACGGCCCAAGGGTTACCGAGAACAGCGATGTCTCTCTTATCTACTTCACATCAGGCACCACCAGCCATCCTAAGATGGTTGCCCATGACTACCTCTACCCGCTGGCCCACATTGTCACCGCCTACTTCTGGCAGAAGGTGCGCAAGGGAGGTCTCCACCTGACTGTTGCAGACACAGGATGGGGCAAGGCAGTATGGGGCAAGATGTACGGACAGTGGATAAGCCAGGCAGCAGTCTTTGTCTACGACTATCACTCAAAGTTCAAGGCTATCGACCTTATCGGCCTTATCGAGAAATATCACATAACCACATTCTGCGCACCGCCGACAATCTACCGGTTCCTGATCCAGGAGGATCTCTCAGGCTACGACCTCTCCTCTCTGGTCCACTGCTCAACCGCAGGAGAGCCGCTCTCTGACAATGTGTTCAACAAGTGGAAGGGAATCACAGGACTGAGCATAACCGAGGGCTTCGGACAGACCGAGACCACCCTCTCGTTCCTCAACTTCGACTCCAACTCCATAAAGCCGGGCTCCATCGGAAAGCCATCTCCATACTACAACGCAGTAGTATTGAACAGCGAAAACCAGGAGTGCGACGACGGCGAGGTGGGCGAGATCGCATTCCCCCTCAAGAACGGAAAATTCCCTGGACTTTTCAAGGAATATCTGTATGATAAGGCTAAGACCGACAGCGTTGTCCGGGACGGCTACTACTTTACAGGCGACACCGCATGGCGGGACGAGGATGGCTTCTTCTGGTTCATGGGGCGTAACGATGATGTGATCAAATGTTCTGGCTACAGAATCGGAACCTTCGAGGTGGAGAGCGTCCTTATGCAGCATCCGGCAGTGGTTGAGTGTGCTGTGACAGGTGCACCGGACCCTATCAGAGGTCAGATTGTTAAGGCTACAATAGTCCTTGCATCAGCCTATAAACCGGGAAGCCCTGAGCTGGTAAAGGAGATCCAGGATTTTGTCAAGAAGACAACTGCTCCGTACAAGTATCCGCGTATCGTGGAGTTTGTCGAGGAGCTGCCAAAGACAATCAGCGGCAAGATCATGAGAAAGAACATAAGGGAAAAGGATAATAAGAAATAAGGAGTACCTATGGTTAGTGAACAGAATAAAGCTGTGGCAGCCCGCATGCGGGAACTACGCGACATTATGGAGATGTCAGAGGAAGAGTTTGCAGAGATCTGCGGCGTGACAGTGGAGCGTTACCGCGAGCTTGAGTCAGGCAATACCGAGATTCCTATAAGCGTCATGTTCTGCCTTGGAAAAAAGTTCAACATAGACCTGAACACTTTCCTCTCGGGCGAGGATTCTCACCATGTCTCCTACTTTGTGACCCGCAAGGACAAGGGAATTGTTGTAGACCGGCTTGCAGACTACCACTTCGAGTCTCTGGCATACGGCTTTGCAAACCGCCTTGCAGACCCGTTCCTGGTCACTGTAAACCCGGGCGAGATTCCGGTTATTCACCCCACAACCCATCCGGGACAGGAGTTCAACTATGTGCTGGAAGGCTCGGTCCGTGTCATGGTCGGGGACAGTTATGTGATCTTGAACGAGGGCGACTCGATCTATTTCGACTCATCGCTCCCTCACGGACAGCAGAATGCGGATGACAGGCGCATCAGATTTTTGACATTTATACTACTTTGATACAAGGATTTTACAACAATGGAAGAGGCTTTCTTACCGCGGACAGAATTTTCCTCCTATGAGGATTTCATCGAAAACTACACACTTAATATTCCGGAGAACTTCAACTTTGCCTACGATGTCATGGATGCAATAGCTGCAAGGACTCCCGACGCCCGTGCCCTGGTATGGACCAACGACGAGGGGGACGAATGCACCATCACTTTCGGCGACATGAAAAAGCGCTCGGACCGGGCTGCATCATTCTTCATGGAGTGCGGCATAAAGCGCGGCGACATGGTCATGCTTATCCTCCAGCGGCGCTACGAGTTCTGGGTCAGCATAATCGCCCTGCACAAGATAGGGGCTATCGCTATCCCTGCCACACACATGCTCACAGTTGAGGACCTGGTATACCGCAACAACTTTGCAAAGATAAAGATGGTGGTGGCAGTAAATGCACCTAACATAATCCAGAACATCACCGACTGCCTGCCGGAGTCTCCCACACTCAAGAAGCTGGTCATGGTGAACGAGTTCGGCGTGGACAAACCTGTTGCCGACCTGCCTGACGGCTGGATCGACTTCGCATCGGGCTGCAAGAAAGCGGCGCCATTCCCAGTCCTTAAGAGGGAGGATGTCTCCACCAACAACGACTATATGCTGGGCTACTTCACATCTGGAACCACCAGCCACCCGAAGCTGGCTATACACAACTTCCTCTACCCGCTGGGCCACATAGTCACAGCCAAGTACTGGCAGCATGTCCAGAAGGGTGGCCTCCACCTGACTGTGGCAGACACAGGCTGGGCCAAGACATCATGGGGCAGGCTCTATGGACAGTGGATCTGCGAGACAGCCCTCTTTGTATACGACTACCATTCCAAGTTCAAGCCGGTACATCTTCTTGAGCAGGTGCAGAAATACAAGGTGACAACCTTCTGTGCACCGCCGACAATCTACCGCTTCCTCATCCACGAGGATATCTCCTGCTATGACCTCTCCTCCATCAAGCACTGCTCAACAGCAGGCGAGCCCCTTTCCGACGAAGTATTCAACAAGTGGAAAGAGCTTACAGGCTACGAGATCAGAGAAGGTTTCGGCCAGACCGAGTCCACCGTATTCCTCTTCAACTTCGAGGGAGAGAAGATCAAGCCGGGCTCTGCAGGAAAACCGGCACCATACTACAACATCTGTCTGCTGAATGACGAGCTTGAGGAGATGGGCACTGCAGTCAGCGGCCAGATATGCTTCAAGCTGGATAAAGAAAAATTTCCTGCAACTGCAGGCCGTTTCCCCGGTTTAGTATGTGAGTACTATGGAGAGCCTGACAAGACACGGGAGGTGTTCCACGACGGCTACTATTTCACCGGCGACACCGCATGGCGGGACGAGGACGGCTACTACTGGTTCATGGGCCGCTGCGACGATGTCATCAAGTGCTCCGGCTACAGAATCGGAACCTTCGAGGTGGAGAGCGTGCTGGAGGGACACCCTGCAGTATTGGAATGCGCTGTCACCGGTGCGCCGGATCCGATAAGAGGCCAGGTAGTAAAGGCAACTATAGTACTGACAAAAGAGTACCGCCCTGGTTCGCCAGAGCTGGTCAAGGAGATACAGAATTATGTGAAGCACACCACAGCTCCTTATAAGTATCCACGTATCGTGGAGTTTGTGGACGAGCTTCCGAAGACTATAAGCGGCAAGATCCGGCGCAACGTGATCAAGAACCGCGACAAGGAGAAAGCACAATGAGAAAAATTATGATAATTGCGATCATCATACTGATGGCAGCCCCGCTCTTTGCGGCATCTACACCTCAGACAACAACACCCCTGGCTCCACAGCCCGACTCCAAGGTGCCCAAGAACTTTGAGCCCTACGACCAGCGGGTAAAGGAGTACAATGCCAAGGGGCAGCTGGTTAAGGAGACAATCCTCTACAACAACAGGGAGGAGATTGGAGAGACCACAACCTACGAATATGATGCGACAGGCAAACTGGTGAAATCATGCCTCTACACAGCAGGCCAGCTGGACGATTTCTTCACCTACGAGTACAACAAGGATGGCAAGCTGATCAAAGAGACAGAGTTCAGCGCCAAGGGAAAGATAAAGAACTTCAAGACCTACGAGTATCTGGATAAAGGGCTCACTGTAGTGCGCAAGCATATAAAGGCAGACGGCACTTACTACCGCTACACAGTAAAGCGCTACGATGCGGCTGGAAACCACCTGGAGACATCTGAGTACAGGATCAAGTAGTCTTTCTGCTCCGCAGAATTATAAACAGAACTCCAACTATCATCATGAGGGTGCAGAGTATCTGCCCCATGGTGAAGTTAAGGAGTATGAACCCTAAATCAGCATCAGGCTCGCGGAAATATTCTATAAAGAACCGGATAAAACCGTAGCAGAACAGATAGAGTCCCACCCGTGTCCCATCCTTAAGCTTCATCTTGCGGAAGACAAACCACATCAGAATTCCCAGCACAATACCCTCAAAGAAGGCCTCGTACAGCTGGCTCGGATGGCGCGGCTGGCTCTGTCCCGGGAACATCATCCCTATGGGTGCATCTGTGACACGGCCATAGAGCTCTGCATTTATAAAGTTGCCTATACGGCCGAAGAAATAGCCGAAAGGAATGGAGGTGACCATCATATCTGCATTTGCCCAGAAACTTTGCTTATGCTTAATTGAATAGAACAGAATTCCCAGTCCACCGCCGATAACTCCGCCGTGGTAGGACATCCCCTGGAACCCAGTGAAGTTCATATGGCTGTCAAAAGGCCAGAATATAAGCCATGGGTGTGTCAGGTATAGGACAGTATCATCATAAACAACAGTGGCAAAGATACGGGCACCCAGCAGAAGGCCTATTATGCCCCATGTTATCATGTTCATGGCCTCGTCGTTTGGCGAAGGAATATCCCGCTCTGCCATCTGATGGCGGAGCAAAAAGAAGGCGATTACAAAGGCCACCAGGTACATGAGGCCGTACCACCGCACCGGCAGTCCCGGAATAATCTCGGGGTGCAACCACTCAGGGTATTGGATATAGGCTATCATTCCTCATCCTCCGGCCTGCGTGATGCAAAGAAAAGGATGCATCCGAAGAAAAGGTCCAGCACCAGGATACCACCTGGAATCAGAAGCGATGTGATATCAAGGGATCTGGCAGTATTGCTGAGCTTGTAAATAAAGATGAAGTCTGCAAGGACGCTGAACAGCTTGGCTGCGAACATGAGGATGGCGTACTGCCTATATTTCTCGAAATTGTAGGCAAGGAAGAACATTCCTAAGATAGAGACAATCTGCTGGGCGTTCATCCAGATGAAGAGGTCTGGATTCTGTGAGGCTGAGGCAAAGGCATACATATAAAGAAACCGGATCAGCTCCCAGATGAATCCGGCAAAAAGCAGTTTTCTCATCATATACAGTATATATTGACAAATCTAATAAGTAAAGCGATATTGAAAGTATGAAGAAAGATAGAAAAATTTGGATATGGCTCTCGGGAGCCCTTATGGCAATAATTCTTTTCCTGGCCTTTGTTCCTGTAACATTTGCGCAGGGTGCTGGAAAGGCCAGCCAGTATGGTGTGATCTTCGACGAGATGATGCGGTTCATCAAAAACTACTATGTAGAGGATGTGGATGAGCAGACTCTGTTTGAAGGGGCTATGAAAGGGATGTTCGAAAGCCTGGGCGACCCCTATTCTGTCTTTCTGACCGAATCCGAGATGGATGCTATGGCTGAATCCACCACCGGCCAGTTCGGCGGCGTAGGATTGTATATAAGCAAGCACTATGGCGACACCAGCTTCGACGAGAAGCACCTCCCTTATGTGCGCGTAGTTGCCCCGATCGAGGGTACCCCTGCTTACCGGCTTGGAATCCATGCCGGCGACTATATCATCAAGGTTGATGGCAAAGGAACCGAGAACATACCGCTGGACGAGGTTACCGAGATGCTCCGCGGCGAGCCGGGAACCAAGGTCACAGTCACATTCCTCCGCGGCGATGATATCACATTCACCCACGAGATTGAGAGGGCAATCATAGAGGTTCCTACAGTAAAATCCGACCTTATTGATAAGAATATCGGCTATCTCAGGATCACACAGTTTGCCTCAAACACTCCTGACAAGGTTAAAGAGGCCCTGGATAACTTCTCCAAGAAGCGGATCAAGTATCTGGTCATCGATCTCCGCAGCAATCCGGGCGGAGTCCTTGATTCAGCCACCGATATTGCCGACATGTTCCTGGACGATGGTGTGATAGTGAGCACCAAGGGCAAGGTCGCATCTCCATCTTTGAATCATGTATACAAGGCAACCAGAAAGGTCAGAATCTCCAAATCTGTTCCTGTTGCTGTGCTCATAGACAGGGGCTCCGCCTCTGCGGCCGAGATCCTGGCAGCAGCCTTGAGCGACAACGGCCGAGCAGTTCTTATCGGCGAGACTACATACGGCAAGGGCTCTGTCCAGCAGCTCCGCTCCCTGGGCAAGGATGGCTTCAAGCTTACCATGTCCAAGTATTACACCCCTAAGGATGTGAACATCAACAAGGTGGGCATTCCACCGGACAAAGAAGTTGCAGACCGGGAGCTTACCGAAGAGGAGAAAGCATCCTACAAGAAGCTGATCGAGGATTTCCGTATCCAGAAGTTTGTTAAGGATAACCCGAAGCCTTCCGACCTGCAGATCGACACCTTCATCCAGCAGCTTAAGGGCGAGGGGATAGTCCTGGAGGACAGAGTCATCAGAAAGCTTATCCGCAACGAGCTTAACCTGAGCCTCGACAATCCTCCTGTCTACGACCTGGAGTTCGACATTGTGCTGCAGGAGGCAGTGCGGATGCTCAAAGCCGGAGAGATAACAGTCAAGTGAAGCAGTTTATACTTCCTTCCTCTTTCGATGGCTCTTCCAGCGTTCTCCTGGACGAGAAAGATACCCATTACCTTAAGAATGTTCTCAGGGTAAAAGTAGGGGCAGAGCTTAAGTGCACCGCTCCCGATGGCTCAGTGTGGCGCGGCATAGTCTCCCGTTTCGGGGAAGAGGGCTGCACCTTGGAGCTTTTTCCTGCCGGCACCGATGCAGAGAACGATGCCGCAGCCCATAGCACCGGCACCCAGGTTGTCCT
>JAGCGL010000099.1 GCA_017649605.1 Spirochaetia bacterium | reverse complement strand
TTTTTTCCAGAATATACTCTCAAGTTCCCATTCACATTTTCATCTGATTTCACAACCAGCTGTTTTACGAAGCGTGGCTCCATTTTGTCTGTCCTCTTAGATTGCACCCACCAGCAACTTTATCCAGGGAAGTTTCATCCAATTCTGTATCCTGTAGTTCATTAAGGTATGCCTCTGCCTGTTCTATAGTCAGCTCAACACCAGCTTTCTTAGCCAGTTCTATGAGTTCTTCCGGTGTCTTGCACTTAGAAGCCAGTTCAATCTGCTCTTTAGTCAAAGAGTTAAGGTCAAATTTATCCATTTGTCGTCTCCTGAATTATAGATTAGTATATAATTTAAACAGTTGTCAATAAAAATGAATGCAGTCTGGCCTCAGAACCACAGCAGATATAGTATAGAATGGCACCCTGGCGGTGTTAAGTAGTTTATCTTTAGGGATTTAAATACCATGAACCGCAGCTGTTTGTTTGTCCATTACATTTTCCACCAGCAACTTTATTCAATGTTGCCTCATCCAGCTCCACGTTCTCAAGCTCATCCAGGTAGGCCTCGGCTTCTGTTTTTGTAATCTTAAAGCCACCAGCTTTTGCCAGAGCCATAAGCTCTTCGGCGTTGTTGCACTTGGAAGCTTTCTCCAGCATCTCTTTTGTGATTTTTGTCTTGTCAATCGGCATATATACCTTCAGCAAATTCTGATTTGCTATTGTAATTATTTTTTAAAACCGCAACCGTCGACTGCGTAGCATACCCTTGTGCCAGCAGCAACTTTATCCAAATCAGCACTGTCCAGTTCCATGTTCTCAAGCTCTGCTAGGTAGGCCTCTGCCTCAGCCTTGGTAATTTCAAATCCTTCAGTTTTGGCCAGAGTTATAAGCTCTTCAGCAGTCTCGCACTGAGATGCTTTCTCAAGCATCTCTTTGGTGATTTTTGTCTTGTCAATCGGCATTTTATTTCTCCTTTTTAAATGTAAATCCTGTCTTTTCCAGAATATTCATCATCTCCTTCTGGCTCCGGGTCTCCATTATAATCTTCCGGTCTGCTTCTGAAATCCTGGAGACAGGTCCTGCCAGGGACAAAGTAAGCTCTTCCTGATGGTTTTTCTCCCAGTCGGCACCACATACCCTGGAGATTACAAAATCTGATATTTCTTTGAATTCGCCACAGCATTCCCTGAAGTAACTGCCATGTACAGCCTGGGCCCGAGCCGCGCAGCCTCCCCGGCAGATGAATGCATACGGACATCCCAGGCAGGGCTCCATGATGTCTGTGGTACGGGTTCTCCATTTGGCTCTGTCAAAATTCCATATTACCTGTCCTGTCTCCTGGTCCACATATCCTACAGATGTTTCCTCCTTGGCCACAAGATCCCAGCAGGCATATATTTTTCCAAAGGGGTCTACAACCATGATTCCTGACTCGGAACCGCAGTAGCCTGGATTGAAATCGGGATAGGACTCTTTCTTCATGAGCTCTTCCATCCCTTTGGCAGGAGTGCTGTACTGGCTCTGGTGCTCCATAGCTTCCCGGGCTGTGAACCCCATAGCCATGAGTTCGTCGATGATCTCATACTCCATGACACCGTTCTCAGGATGAATGTCATCGTTTATAGCTTTGAAATAGTAATAAAAATTTTTATATTCCAGAAGACCTCTGGCCTTGATGTCATCGACCAGGTCCTTCATGCAATGCAGGTTGCTGCTGTTCACATTGACGCGCATGCTTATCTTGATATCGCGCTTCAGTGCCAGCTCGATATTTTTCATGATCTTTTCGTAGGTACCGCATCCGCTCTTGTGGAGCCGCATCCTGTCATTCACAGGACCTACACCGTCCACAGTGATCTGCAGGGTAGAGAACTTGAACTCTGCCAACAGATCAATATAGGCATCCAAATCAAATCCGTTTGTAATTGCACTCATCTCCATGCCCATCTCTTTGCAGCGCTGGCATATAGAGCGTACAATCTCGATATTCTTTGCAAGGAATGGCTCGCCGCCGTAGAAAGTGCAGTGATTTACATTGTAGCCCCTCTCCTTATAGTCCTTGAGAGACTTGAATATAGCCTCGATCATCTCAGGACTCATATTAAGGTCCAGCCACTGCTGTCCTCTGCGCAGACGGTGCTGCTCAAAGCAGTATGGACAGCGGAAATTGCAGTCGTATGTGGGCAAAATTACCGGACCTATGCCGCTTCTGGAAATAATAGTCCTGTATACCCGGCCCAGCAGCTTCTGATCTGCCAGTTCTGTTTCCTCATCCTTGCAGGTTATGTGTCCCCGCAGCAGAAGTCTTTCCCTCAATGCCAGAGGGAGTTTTCCGAAATCTCCTGCCTTGACTTTGTCGGCATCTTCCTTGGGAAGAATGTCCATAGCGCCATAAAGGCCGTTGAACAGGAGTATTCTGTCATTAATTACCTCTTCCTTCCCGTTGATAAGGGGAAGGAAGAGTTCGTATGTGCTTACTCTCATATTTTGTGTTTTTAGTTATGTAAATCGGTATAATCAGCAGTCTTTAAGTGTTCCGCACTTGAATGCGCAGCCGTCGATCATATAACAGGTCTTGATACCGCCGGCAACTCTATCAAGTTCAGATGAGTCCAGCTCAAAATCTGCAAGCTCTGACAGATAAGCATCAGCCTCAGCCTCTGTGATCTCGAAGCCGCCGGTCTTAGCCAGTGCAACCAGTTCCTTGGCAGTTTTGCACTTAGCTGCTTTCTCCAGCATCTCTCTTGTAAGTTTTGTCTTGTCAATCGGCATATTAATCCTCCTTGGAAAACCTGGGGTTAAAAAGGTATGAAATTGTCGGTTTTGAATAAGCCGCACTTTTCTGCACAGCCGTCGATCATATAGCAGAATCCGATACCGCCTGCAATTTTTTCCAGAGCAGCGTTATCGAGTTCAAAATCTGCAAGCTCTGCCATGAAAGCCTCGGCCTGATCCTTTGTGATCTCAAAGCCTCCGGTTTTTGCCAGAGCCACAAGCTCATCAACTGTCTTGCACCGCATTGCTTTTTCAAGCTGTTCTTTTGTCAGATTAAATTTTTCAAATTCTACCATATAATAACTTCACATTAAAATTACTTTAATAATAGTTAACTGTCAACAAAAAATTTTAACTATTGAATTTTTTCATATCAAGAAGCTTTGCGTGCCTTGCCACAATCACTGTTCCCACAGCATCTCCTGTAACGTTGACACAGGTTCCCATCATATCAGCCAGAGGATACAGACCCATGACCAGGGTCACAGCTTCTGCCGGGGCACCGATCTGGGATATCAGCATAGCAATGCAGACAAGGCCTGCTCCCGGGGCTCCTGGAGTTCCTATAGTAAGCACCATGATGGAGATAGCTATGGAGAGCAGGAGACTTCCTGTCACAGTTATTCCAAATATCTTTGCCATAAAGAGAATTGTTATCATGCGCGATACACAGGATCCGTCCATATTGATGGTGGCGCCCAGCGGCAGCGAGAATGAATAGACCTGCTTGGATATTCCCATCTCGTCTGCCTGCTTGATGGATGTAGGCAGGGTTGCACTGCTGGAGGCGCAGGAAAAGGCTGTGATCATGGCCAGAGAGAATTTCTTAAGGAACTTAAAAGGATTCAAGCCGCCGACAACCAGCAGCAGGATCATATATACACAGATCATAAGTATATCGCCGAAATAGGTGACAGGCACCCATACAAAGACATTGAGAAGCTGAGAGATATCTACGGTAAGCACCATCTTTGCCAGGGCACAGAACACTACAAGAGGTATAAAACTTACCAGCGCTGTTATGATTTTTGTGCAGACACCGCTAAGCACAACAAGGGTATTC
The DNA here is from genome assembly GCA_017649605.1 of Spirochaetia bacterium. Classification (GTDB taxonomy): domain Bacteria; phylum Spirochaetota; class Spirochaetia; order CADAEX01; family CADAEX01; genus CADAEX01. Next base: position 28,136 of record JAGCGL010000099.1, on the reverse strand, counting down.
CTGACCTGCGGCATTTTCTTATTCAAAGCAGCGGCAGCCAGGCCCATTACAATAGCCATGAAGATAATCTGCAGCATATCGGCGTCCAGGAATGGGCTGATTATATTCTTGGGGACAATATTTACAATTGTGTCCTTGATGGAGATGCTTACTGCATTCCCGCGGGCAATGGCGGCAGAGGCTGTATCGGTTACTGCAGAGGCCAGTTCCGGGCTTCCGATGGGGAATATGTTGTAGGCGCAGAAGCCCATCAACATAGCCAATACAGATGTGAACATATAGAACATGACTATTTTGCCTGCTATTTTTCCCAATGCCTTTAAGTCGCTGAAGTCGGCTATGCTGGCAGCCACCGAACAGAATACCAAAGGTCCTATCATCATCTTTAGGGCATTCATGAATATGGTGTATATCGGCGAGAAAATATAGGTTATTATGAATTTTTCTATATTGTCAGGAAGCAGTGTCTTGAGCATCAAGCCTACTGCTATACCGCCTGCAAGGGCCAGCAGGGTGAGTATAAGAGACCTTATCTGGGAAGTCTTTGCCCTGATTACAGCTCTGTTGAATCCATGCTCGTTCACAATCCTCAGGTTGTCGTCATACAGCTTGTTTATCATGCGGCGGATGATATCGTTTGACTCTTCATCATCCATTCCCTGGCCAAGAAGAAGGTTCTGTTCTATATCGCTGCTGTCAAAAGGTTTTCCCAATGCCGACAGGCGGATATCCACATTGCCGAAAAGGCCGCCCGCAGAGATCCAGACCTTTGTCCCTTCCGGGGCAGAATCTGCCATCTTGACCAGCACATCCTCGGCAGTAAGCAGAGTCCTGCTTATCTCCTTTTTCTCAACTTTTCTCCTGATAAGTTCTGCCCGTATATATTCTATTGTCTCTGGAATCTTCTTAACAGCGAGATCAATTTCTAATTTTTTCATACTGTTTCCCTTTTTAATATTTATTATGTCTAACTGTTGAATTTTTTCATATCTATCAGATTCTCATGCCTTGCCACAATTGCAGTTCCCACAGCATCTCCTGTCACATTCACAGTGCAGAGCATCATACCTGCCAGAGGGTACAGTCCCATGACCAGGCTTATGGATTCTGCCGGAACATTTATCTGCTGAACCAGCAGAGAAAGACAGATGAGGGCGGCTCCCGGAACACCCGGAGCTCCTATGGAGAGGACAAAGATTGAGAAGAAAAGGGAGAGCACTATGCTTCCTGTTATCGGAACCCCGAAGATCTTGGCCATGAAGAGGGTTGAGATCATCAGAGTCACACAGGATCCGTCCATGTTGATTGTTGCCCCCAGCGGCAGAGAGAAGGAATAGACCCGTCTTGATATACCCATCTCCTCGGCCTGTTTAAGGGAAGTAGGCAGTGTGGCATTGCTCGATCCGAAGGAGAAAGCAGTGACCATGACTGGGTAGTATTTCCTTATGAAGCTGAGTGGATTGAGCCTTCCCATGATCATAAGCAGTATGATGTATACACACATCATAAGTATATCGCCGAAGTAGAGGACCGGAACCCATACTACAACATTCAGCAGCTTGGACAGATCTATGGAGATCATCATCTTGGCCATGGAGCAGAACACCACAAGGGGAATAAAGCTTACAAGGGCAGTTGTGATCTTGGAGCAGATGCTGTTTGCAGCCACCAGCACAGTCCTTACAAAGGGGAATGTCTTGGTCAGGGCCGATGCGGCCAGGCCCAGCACCACAGCCATGAATATCAGCTGAAGCATGTTGGAGGTCTGGAACGGGGTTATTATATTGTTCGGGATGATGTTTATGATAGTGTCCTTGATCGAGATATTCATATTGTTCCCGGCCGCAATGGTGGCAGAGGCCGCATCAGTCACTGCCGAGGCCAGCTCAGGTGTGCCTATCGGGAATATCTGATATGTGACATAGCCCACTCCAATGGCAATCACAGAGGTGAACATATAGAACAATATGATTTTTCCTGCTATCTTGCCCAATGCCTTAAGGTCGCCGAAGTCTGCGATGCTGGAGGCCACCGAGCAGAACACCAGAGGTGCCACAATCATCTTGAGGGCATTCATGAACATTGTGTAGACAGGGGAGAATACATAGTTTATGACACCTTTCCCAACCTGGTCAGGAAGGATCTCGTGTATCAGAAGGCCGGCAGCCACACCCCCTATCAGGGCCAGCAGGGTAAGGATAAGGGAACGGAACCTGGATGGCTTGACCTTGATGGCAATTTTATTGGTTCCATGCACATAGCGGAAAGAGAAATATTCGCCGAACCACTTTGACACCAGATTATGGATTACCTCATTGGCGTCATCATCTGCTGATTCCTCCTTAAACAGCATGGAATCCTCTATGGCAGAGACATCAAACTGCTTCCCTTTGGCAGATATATGGATCTCCACATTTCCGAAAAGCCTGATTATGGAGAGAGTGATCTCTTTGGATGAGTTTCCTATAAGGTTGTTCAGCACATCCTCGGCCATCATTGTTGCCCGCAGGATCTCCTTCCTCGGAACCTGAAGCCGTGCCAGATCTGCCGAGATAAGTTCTATAGTCTTAGGTATTTCGTTTAAGTCAGTTGCGATGTTTATTTTTCTCATGCCTTCATTTTAAGGCAGAATAAGTTGCTGGTCAATGAATATATGTCCACACTCCCCCCTATAAAACGGGTTTCCCTTGACAATCTGCGGGGGAGGAGGATAGACTAAAAAAAGATAAATTGCTCAAAAAAGGATTTTTTATGAAATTTAATCGATATCTTTATATGTTCCTGGCTCTGGGCCTTGTACTTTGCTTCTTTAGCTGCGACGGCAGCGGCTCTTCCGATAGGTCCGGTATTGTAGGGCCGAAATACACCAGTACCCCGGAGAACCGGAGCGGTGTATCTGTCGGTGATTTGGTGCTTGGGAATAAAAATACTTGTACTGCTGACAATTATAAAAATGATCCTGCATCTTACGCAGAAGATGGCGATGTTGTCGGTATTGTTGTTTATAAAGGCGAGACTGGTACTGTTGGAATTACTGACAAAGTGTACATGGTTGGTCTGAATCAGGGAACAAATCTAATCTGGGCACCAGATGCTACCACTGGATATACTACCGAATTTGCCACAAGTCAGACAGCAGGAGAAGACAACTGGGCAGTCATTGAGGCGACAGATGCGGCAGGAGCTGCTGATGCAGTCACCAATTATCCTGCATTTAACTTTGCCAATACCTATAATGTTTCTGGGTATTCCAGCGGATGGTTCTTGCCAAGTTTTAAGGAAATTAGGGAAATATATAATATCAAACATTATATCAATGAAGGTATAGAAGCGATAGGTTCTGGCGCTAAATTGCCTACAGATGGCTATATGTGTTCATCATCACAAAGTACAAGTGATGTCGAATGTATTAGCCGTGTTGCTTTAAATAATGGTGGACCAAGTGGCTTTGGAGATAAGAAAGGCTCATATATCGTACGCGTTGTCCACACTCTGGATTAAAAGAACAACCGTATAGCTGAAATAAACGAAATTGCCAGTATGAAGACTCTATAGGACTGGTTGGTGAACTTATTCACAAAGAAGAGGCCCAGCACAAAGCCCAGCACGATGAGCGGTGACATCAAGAGCGAAGTGACAAAAGTTACAGTGGTAATATTATGCCACAGGAAAATGTAGAGGGGCAGCTTTACTATATCTACCAGGAAGCAGAAAAAAGCTGAGGTGCCGATCAGCTTATCCTTAGGCATATTCAGCATCAGAAGGTAGGCCAGTATCACAGGCCCGCCAGAGGCTCCCAGGGTAGAGGAGAGACCGGTCAGAGCGGCAAAAAGCCAGCCCAGCACCATAATCACTCTCTCATTCTTAAGGTGCCGCTTCTGCAGGTCGCTGTATATGGCAAAGCACAGGCATGTTATCAGAATGCAGCCCACAGTGATCTTGAAGGCATGGGTCGAGATATTGGAACCGATGGCAAACCCAGCCCCGATGCCTGCCACCATTGCAATAAAAGTGCTCCGTATGATATGCCAGTCTGTGTCCCGCCAGTAGCGTGCCACCGAGAAGCAGTTGGAGATGACCACAATAGGCTGTGTGTAGCCCAGGGCAGCCATGGGGCCCAGGGATGCAAATACGGTGGGGACAGTGATCATGTTCACCGAGCGGATACCGGAGCGTTCAAGCCCCATGGAGAAGCTGTAGAGTGCTAGTATTATAGTCTGGGCGAGGGTCAGCTCAAGCATTCAACTCCCTTACAGGAACAGCCGGATTCCGGAGATGATCAGCCAGACAGCAGAGAGGAAAGACATAGTTATGATGAAGATCCGGAAGGACTTGGAGGTGAAGTGCTTGACTACCAGAAGGCCGAGGATAAGACCCAGAGCCATTACAGGAATCAGGGTTATATCGGCCAGTATTGTGGTGAACGAGATATTGTGCCATGCGAAGAAGTAGGTTGGCAGCTTGCAGATATTCACCATGAAGAAGAAGTAGGCAGATGTACCGATCAGCTTCTCCTTGCTCAGGTTAAGGAGCAGAAGGAAGGAGAGGATCACAGGTCCGCCCGAAGCTCCCAGCATGGATGAGAGGCCGGTGCAGAATGCGAAGAAAAGGCCCAGGAAAAGGGTGGCCTTTGGATTCAGCTCATGCTTTTTCTGCAGGTCGTTATAAAGGATGAAGCAAAGGCTTATTATGACAATGGTTCCCACCAGGCACATGAAGGCTGGCTTTGAAAGGTATTTTCCGATGAAGGCTCCCAGAAGGATTCCGAATATAGCCCCCGGGAAAGAGCGTTTCAGGATATGCCAGTCGGCGTTCCGCTTATAGTAGGTGATGGAGAAGATGTCGGAGATAAGCACCATGGGGAGCATGTAGCCCATAGCTGTCTTTGGGTCGATGAAAAGCATGAGGATAGGGATGATAGGCATGTTGATAAGCCTGACCCCGGAGCGCTCGAAACCCATGAAAAAACCATACAGACCAAGACAAATAAACTGAACCATAGTAAGCCCGAAAATTGTGCTTTCCATTTTATTCCTCTGCCTTGCATTATAAACTTACCTACTGTATAATTCAAGTGTCATGTATATTATCCCCAAAAAGTATGATGCCGCCAAAGTGCGGCTCGATATAAAGAAAAGAATGTCTGCCGAGGGAAAAGAGGCTGTCTTTGTTCCTGAGTTGGGCACCCTTTATGATGTTGCTCTTGAGAAATCTGGTCTGGGCAAGGGCAAGGTGATTATGAAGGAGGACTTCTTCTGCCTCCTGGACCAGATAAAAGAACTGCCGGAAAAGTTCAAGCATAACAACCGCAACTACAAGAGTGCTATCTTTGCCCTCTTGAATGAGATGGCATTTGACAGCGAAGATCTGGACTCCTATCCTTTCCATGGCACAGTGCATGCCGCAGGGCTCACAAAACGGTATTGCGGGCTGATATATAAAACTGTGCGGGAGCGGGGCTTCCTGTTCCGTGCCGAGGTGTACCGCAAAGCCATTGCGGCAATAGAGGAAACAGGTATCCCTGAAGGGGAGGAATATATCCTTATCCCAGGAGAGTACTATACAAAGCTGGAGCAGGAACTCCTTGAGAAGCTGGGGGCAAAAACTGTTTCCGCAGACAACCGCAACCAGGCTCTCTGCAAGGCTATGTTCTCCGACGATATCAGCGGCGATTTCCAGGTACCGGAGCCTGAGAAAATGGTGGGCTTCCTTAAAGCCGACTCCCCGATGGAGCAGTATATCGCGGCAAAGAACCACATCCTCGATGCCATGAAGAAAGATCCGTCGCTCCGGTTGGACGACTTCTGCCTGGTGCTTGGAGGCGACGATTCCCTTTCCCTCTGCACATCTTATTACGAGTCCATAGGCTTCCATCCTGTCTCCTCTGCCAAGGTGCAGGCAGAGATGCCGCTTCTTGAGGGGCTCACACTGATATCTTATGCTCTTGCCGGCGACACCGAGAAGCTTATCCGCTACTACAATAGGCACCATCCGGATGCTGAGAAGGTGATCTATGACCCCACCTATGATTTCGGGGATTTCTGGAAATTCAGCACACGCCTTGCAAAAAGCGATGGAGGCAGATTCGATAAACTCCGCAAAGTGCCGGAACCTTTTAAGGAATTTGTCCAGAAACTGAGCTATATCCGCAAGGATAATAAAACTCAGTCTGTGGCTAAAAACCTGGATCAGATCCAAAGAATCCTCAAGAGCCTTGGCCTGGCCGACGAGAGCCTGTACGAATACAGGACCTCTCCTGAACAGATTTTTAAGAACGAGAAAGGGGAGGACCAGATAGAGTTCAAGGAGCTGGTGGAATATTTCAAGAACATTCTGACCGGCCGTAAGCGCACCATGATCTCTTCCTGGGATGACGGCATAGTTCTGGCAAAGACAGGCGAATACATACCCAAATGCAGATATATCTATTTTGCCGATCTGGAGGAGCAGATTTTCCTCAAGGACAAGATGCCGAATCTTCTTCTTTCCACCGAAGAGCATGACGATTTCAACCGCAGAGTTTACGGCATGACCAAAGAAGATCATCTTAAGGAATGGTTTTCTTCCAGCATATCTGCGGCAGAGCGCACAATATTTGTCATTCCGTCCTATGATGAGGGCACAGTTGTTTCTGAGTATGCGGAGAATGCCCTGCGGCTCTTCCCAATGGAGAACCATACTGTCACTGTGGTCAGAGGGGATGTGGAAGACTTTGAGCATGAGTTCTACCGCACTTTCAAAGAAGTTGAATTCGAGGATGTTTCTCCGGAGATGGAGAATGTCTCTTTGGTTCCAGCCTTTGAGCCTAAGGTGAAGGATGAGGATCCTCAGGGATATGTGCTTAAGAGGCTGGGGGCCGCCACCCGCATAGAAGCGTTCATGAAGTGCCCCGCCAAGTTCATTTTCGACTGTCAGAACCTGGATACACAGCTTAAGGACGAGACCCATTTTGACAAAGGGCATGCCTTCCATCTTTTCTGCGAGCTCTTTTTTGCAAAGCAGAATATAAAAATTTTCAAATCGATAAAAAACAAAGAGAGCCTGACACAGAATATAGCATCATACATCAGCAGTCTTTCCTGCGATCAGGAGCTTGCCAGCTATCTGGATGCCATGGAGGTCAGGGATATATTTAAGACAGTCTGCGAGAAATATCCCGGTCTTGAGCTTAAGGAGACCGACTTCCTGACATATCTTTTCTTTGTATGCACCTGCATGAAGGAGACAATGAAGGATTGTGACGCCTCCTCCATACGGCTCGAGGTCTTTATCGGCGGTGCACCGCTTCTGGATAATCCTCCTGTCAGTGTGGGCGAGGGATATATAGACATGATGTTCCGCACCTGGGATGGAGATATAGTTCTGGTCGATTTCAAGTCAGGGGATATTTCTGAATACAAGGATGATGTAGACAATTTCTCCAACGTGCAGCTCCTTATCTATTCCCACATAGTGCAGGAAGCTATAAAGAACAGCGATTTCTCAGTATTCCGGCCTACAGAGGAGCAGCGGACAAAGATGGCCGAGAAGGGAAAGAATGAGTCGTCGATCTTGGAGAGCAGCTATTTTGATTCAGTCTCAAGCAGTGCTTCTGTGGATGCTTACTATCTTTCTTATAAAGGAAATGATGGCTTTAAGCAGGTAAGAGGTATAAACTCTATTGAGGGTTTCAGGGAAAAGCTGGAAAAGCTGCTTGATGACGCTGCAGAGAATGAGTTCAGACCGTCTTTCAACAAGGACTGTGATTACTGTCCTCTCAACTCATTCTGCCCGGACAGAGAGAGTGGCCAGAGCCTCGATGACATCTATGAGAAGCTGAACTTACAGGGGGATTTCCTTGAGGAAAAAGATTATCCGATTCCGCCTGCAGAGCCTGAAGTTTCAACTGATGAGAGGAAAGAGCCTGTAAAGATAATCCAGTTTGCAGAGCCTGAAAAAACTGCAGCAGTGGCTGATACAGGACACGATATCATAATCTCGGCAGGCGCAGGTGCCGGCAAGACCGAGGTGCTGACCACCCGTTATCTGAACCTTCTTCTTAATACAGATGCCAAGCTGGAGAATATCCTGTGCATAACCTTTACCGAGAAGGCTGCGGGAGAGATGAAAAAGCGTATCTTTGCCAAGCTGCGCGACACCCTTTCACTTGGGGCTTTCTATTCGGTGCCGGCACCAGGAGCAGAACCCGACAGATACAGACTTACACCAGGTCAGATAGAAAAGCTTAAGGAGACCAAGAAAAAATTCTTCCAGTGCAACCGCATCTCCACATTCCATTCCTTCTGCCTCAACATGCTGATCAAGTTCGAGAAGGAGGATCCGGCTTCGCAGCGCGACCTGACCAGCTCTGTGGCCGAAAACTTTGTCATTATGGATAAAAAGGTGGATATAGTAAGCCGCCTGGTTGAAGCCTATGCTAAGGAAAATGAGGTTTTTGCCCGTTGGATTGCATATCTTCCACTCTATTACAAGACTGATTCCGGTGAATTCGGTGTTGTAAAAGATATAATAGCACTTCTTGACAGCATAAAGCTGAGCGGTCTGCCGCTTACAGAAACCAGCAGGGACTCTCTTGCCCAGCAGTTTGCACAGCGCAAGAAAAAAGCTGTTGAAGAGATTCAGGATAAGTTCAAGATTGCACAGAATAATCTTATCGCTGCCCTTGAGGCATTTAAAAATGACGCGATTCTTGCGGGAGCCAGACAGAATAACATAGATAAGCTGGATGCAGAGATAGACAGAGTATCCCGCGGAGAATGCGGCAAAGATAATAACTATCCTTACAAGGACAACCCTGATCTTAAGGCAGTTCTGAAGACCTATCAGCATTATCCGTGTCCAGCTGCCGGAGAAAACTGTTCTCAGGCCGAGGAGGAGCAGCTCCGTGCCCTGCTGTTCAACCTTATGCTGGAGGCCGACAGGCAGATAGAGCAGTATAAGATTGACAACAGCATAATAGAGTTGGCCGACTATCATCAGAATCTCCTCTCGCTTATGGAGAACAGTCAGATTCTCAAGCGCATAAAAGAGGAGCTTTCCTATATCATGGTGGATGAGTTCCAGGATACCAACTGGCTGCAGAAAAAAATTCTTGATACCCTCCATGATGATAACAACCACCTGTTTGTGGTGGGCGACCTCAAGCAGTCCATATACCGGTTCCAGCAGTGCGATAATCAGATTTTCAAATACTACCGGGATCAGGATTCCATGCACTATATCACCTTCCAGGAGAACTTCCGGTCGGTGGCGCAGATTGTGGAATTCAACAACAGCTACTTTACCGACAACAAGGTGGATGAATATAGGATTATCCCTCATACCAGCAAGAATCCTGCTCATCTGGAGGTTGGCATTCCTATGCGCCCTGCATCGGCTGGGCCGGCAGTCTCCATTGCAGAGATTGGATACCAGGCTGGCTCACTGGGCTTGGGCAAGAAGGAGACAAATGCCCTTATCCGCCAGCAGGAGGCCTTCTTCATAGCTCATACTATTGCCGCAACTGGAAAGGAGCAGTATGGCAAGTGGGGAATCCTGGTGCGCGAGTACACCAACATGAGTTATATTCTGGATGCTCTTAAGCGTATGGATATCCCTTATTCCTTCTGCATCAAGAAGAATTTCTTCCGGCAGCCTGAGATTGAACAGGTCCTTCTTGTCCTGCAGGTGCTCTATGGTTTTTTGCCCAAGGAGAATCTGGATTCCAATCCGTCACTTGCCGAGTTTGTTGACAGATATGATACCAAGGATAAAGGGCTCTGCTATGCAATCAGCTCCCTTATGATGCTTCCTGAGTATGCCCCTGTGCGGCCTATGCTCCATGAGCTTATGATGCAGTGCCAGGAGTTTGTCAGACAGTATGGAGAAAACCCCGAGGAGGTTATGACCCAGCTCCTTGATTTTGCCGAGGAGAACAGCAAGGAGATCAGCGTATCTGCCTTGGAGAATGGAGTTAAGATCATGACAGTTCACAGTTCCAAAGGACTTGAGTTCGACTACCTCTTTGTCTCCAAGATAACCGATTATACTGGGAAGGGTGGCTTCGGCGGCCCCAAACCTAATATCGACTTCATCAACTATGTGGATGAAGATAAGAATCAGATCATCGACTTTGACATAACTGGGATCAAGACTCTTGTGAAAGATGACCGCCCTATGTTCTATGATGCATGGATAAAGGAAAAGAACACCGAGTTTGAGAGCGAGGAGAAGGGCAACCTGCTCTATGTGGCATTCACCCGGGCCAAGAAGCATCTGGTGGTGACCATGCAGTGCGGCGAGTTCAAGGGAGCTGTGAAATCAGATGTGAACTGGCTTAAGAATATCCGCGGGAACCTCAGGCTGTTCCCTGGTGTGCATATTTATCCTGAGCTTGATATCAGCCGCATAGAGCCGGTGCTTAAGAAAGATGAGCCGGTCCAGCAGTTCCCAGTGGAAGTGGTTTCCCTGCCTGACCCACAGCTTGCGACTGTCTCTGTATCCCGATATCTGGACTTCCTGGAAGAGGAGGATGATCCGGACGACAAGATAACTGATTCAGAAGAAGAGAATTTCGAGAGTTCCGGCGGCAAGGCAGCCCAGATAGGAACTGCAGTCCACAGCTTCTTCGAGAAGAATGTGTATGACCTTTCAGGTGCAGAGCCTGAGCAGTTCACCGTTCCTAAGACCATCCAGAGCCAGTTCATGACCTATGTGAAGGCTGGGCTTAAGAACAGCGGTTTCCAGAATCTGATTGACGGTGCCGATTCACTTGTGCCGGAGAAAGCCATGATATTCCACACCCCGGAAGGCAGGCTGCTGAACGGCGTGATCGACCTGATTGTAAGGAAAGGAAACACAGTCACAGTGCTCGATTACAAGACCCACTCAGGAAGCGCTCTGGATGCCGATACCCTGGAGCGGTATAAAAAGCAGGTGTCGCTCTATGCCCATGGCCTTAAAACCCTGTTCCCTGGCTGCACCTTCGACTGCTGCCTCCTGGTTATGTACTCTACCGGCAAGTCCGAGCTGGTAAGGTGCTGAAAAAAAACGGGGTGCTCACCGCACCCCGCTTTTTTAATGCAATCGTTATCTTATTGCTGTGTCAATACCCAATAGTCAAAGATATTAACAGTGTTGTTTTCAGTTGAAAAAGTGAAAGTATCATCCCAATCTTGTTGTGTTTCTGTTCCTGTGCCTGTATCCTTTGACTTATTACAATGAACATTTACTGTGTTTCCAGAAACTTCATAAGTTCCATAGTAAGTAAGATCGCAATTGCGAGCAGGGTTACTGCTAACTTCTTTTTGATACAGCGAGAATGTCTTTTCTGTATTATTTACTGTAAGAGTAACTGTATCATCATTTGTAAAGCTCTCGTCATCCACATAATGAATAGTTCCGTTATTAGAAGAAAAACCTGTTACGGTTTCAGGATGAACCAAGCCTGTTACTTTGAAAATCATAGTGTCGCCGCCACCACCGCCTTCGCCACCGGAGCTGCTTCCACCGCCACCGCTGTCACAGCCAGTCAGGAAACCAATTAAACACACAGCTAAAAGCAAAAACCATAGCTTTTTCATTTTAAAACTCCTTTGTTGTAAAAAATATTTGTGTCATGTTGAAACAAGCTCAAAATGACACTTTATAGTCTACCCCCCCCCTATGCCAAAAGTCAACCACATTCGATAACAAGAGTTATAACAAAAAGCATATAAAACAAGACACAGAAAAAGTTTACAGCGAGCTCAGAAGTGAAGCCTGCCGAAGATATCGTGCTCCTCAGGAACAAGTTCGTCACGCTGAAACTTGTTCAGCATGACATGAACTTGTCTGAGTGGGTACACGTCAATCGAGGCAGGCTTTGACGGATGAGCTTGCTGCTTGTGTGCCTTTGTTATTGTATATTTAATTTTTTTTTATTATAATTTTCAGCAGGAGACACTATGAAACCATTGAAAGCTGACGAACTGAGAAAAAAATTCATCGATTTTTTTGTATCCAGGGGACATACCCAGATTTCCGGGGCTTCAGTAATCCCGGAGAACGACCCCACTGTCCTCTTCACCACAGCGGGAATGCATCCTTTGGTACCATATATCCTTGGTCAGCCGCACCCGGCAGGGACACGGCTCACCGACTATCAGAAGTGCATCCGCACCGGCGATATCGACAGCGTAGGCGACCCGCACCATCTGACCTGCTTCGAGATGCTTGGAAACTGGTCGTTAGGCGACTATTTCAAGAAGGAGATGATTCCCTGGAGCTACGAGTTCCTTACTAAAGAGCTGGGAATCGACCCCGATAAGCTTTCTGTAACTGTATTCGAGGGCGAGGAGGGAATTCCACGGGACACCGAGAGCGCCGAGCTCTGGCACAGCATGGGCATCCCTTATGAGAGAATCTACTTCCTTCCACGTGAAGACAACTGGTGGGGTCCAGCCGGGGAGACCGGACCATGCGGCCCAGACACCGAGATGTTCATAGACACAGGCCGTCCTGCCTGTGGTCCAGACTGCAAGCCAGGCTGTGGATGCGGCAAATACTTCGAGATCTGGAACGACGTCCTCATGGGCTACAACAAAAACAAAGAGGGCAAGTTTGTGGAGATGGAGAGAAAGTGCATCGACACCGGTATGGGAATCGAGCGTACCATCGCAATCCTCCAGGGCAAGAAGAGCGTATACGAGACCGAGGTTATGCAGCCTATCCTCAAGCGGATCGGCGAGCTGGCCGGGGTCGAGTACGGCAAGGATGACAAGACCGATATCTCAATGCGCATAATCGCAGACCATATCCGCACCAGCACCTTTATCCTGGGCGACCAGAGGGGCTGCACCCCGTCCAACGTAGGACAGGGCTATATACTGCGGCGCCTTATCAGGCGGGCAGTGCGGAACGGCAAGCACCTGGGCATCCAGGGGACATTCCTGGCAAAGGTGGCAGAGATTGTAATCGAACTGTACAGCGCACCATATCCTGAGCTGCTGCAGAACAAGGATAAAGTGTTTGACGAGCTGACCAAAGAGGAGATCAAGTTCAGCGAAACCCTGGAGAAGGGAGAGAAGCAGTTTGAGAAGATGACCTTCTTCATGGAGAAGCAGGGAATCAAGGAGATTGCAGGGGGCAGCGCATTCAAGCTGTACGATACCTTCGGTTTCCCGATCGAGCTGACCCAGGAGCTTGCCGCCGAGAAAGGCTTTACAGTTGATGTAAAGGGCTTCAACGAGGCATTTGCAAAGCATCAGGAGCTTTCCCGCACCGCCGAGGCAGGACAGTTCAAGTCTGGACTTGGTGACCACAGCGAGCAGACAACAGCGCTCCATACCGCAACACACCTTCTGCATGCTGCACTCCGCAAGGTGCTTGGCGACCATGTGGGACAGAAGGGCTCAAACATCACACCGGAACGGCTAAGGTTCGACTTCAGCCATAACGAGAAGATGACCAAGGAGCAGATCCAGCAGGTTGAGGATCTGGTGAACGATGCTATCAAGCGTGACCTGCAGGTAAGCGTAGAGACCATGACTCCGCAGGAGGCTGTGGACAAGGGTGCAGTTGCATTTTTCTCCAGCAAGTACGGCGAGCAGGTTACTGTATATACAATCGGCGACTTCTCCAAGGAAGTGTGTGCCGGTCCTCATGTTAAGCACACTGGCGACATGGGCCATTTCCATATCCTCAAGGAGGAGAGTTCATCATCCGGCGTGCGGAGAATCAAGGCAGTGCTTGAGAAGTAGGGAAGTATGAAGGATATTATCATTGCGCCATCTATGCTGGCGTCAGATTTCAGCCAGGTGCGTGAGTCCCTGGATTTTATAAAGAAGAATGGAGCACAGTGGGTGCATCTTGATGTTATGGATGGCCATTTTGTGCCGAACATGACATTCGGCACAAAGTTTGTGCAGGATATGCGGCCCCATTCCGACCTGGTTTTCGATGTCCACCTGATGGTGGAGAACCCTGAGTTCTTTGTGGAGGAGTTCGGGAGGACAGGAGCTGACTGTATCACATTCCATGTGGAACCCTGCTACCATATTCACCGGCTTATCTACCGGATCAAGGAGCTTGGCAAGAAGGCTGGAATAAGCATTGTGCCATCCACCCCGGTAAGCGCAATTAGAGAGGTGCTGGGCGATGTGGACCTGGTTCTGGTTATGACAGTGAATCCAGGCTTCGGCGGACAGAAGCTTATTCCAAGCTGCATAGATAAAATCTCACAGCTGGCTGCTATCAGGAAAGAGAAGGGCTATAACTTCCTTATCTCGGTGGATGGCGGGGTAGGCGGCAGCAACGCCCAGACCCTGGTGGATGCCGGTGCCGATGTGCTGGCCACAGGATCAGCTTTCTTCAAGGATCCAAGCTGGACAAAGAACATAAAATAAAAAAGATATATAAACAAAAAAATACCCCTGTCGGTGTTACAGCCTATGCTGTTTACCGGGCAGGGGTGTTTTTTTGTCAGTATTTCGGTTTAGAATACTGGCACTACTTCGCCGTTAGGATACCGTTTTGCGATATAGTCCTTTACCTTCTGTGTCTTGAGTGCCTCAACCAGAGCCTTGATTGCAGGCTTGTTCTCGTTTCCAGCCTTAACAGCGATAACGTTTACGTATGGAGAGGAGGAACCCTCTACAAACAGACCGTCCTTAGCTGCGGAAAGTCCAGCTGGGATAGCATAGTTTCCGTTGATTACTGCTCCGTCAACATCTCCAAGAACTCTTGGCAGGGAAGCAGCCTCGATCTCGCGGAACTTGATCTTCTTAGGGTTCTTTGCAATGTCCAGAGGAGTTGCTGTGATTCCAGCGTCAGCCTTCAGCGTGATAAGACCTGCATCTGCCAGAAGAAGAAGTGCTCTTCCTTCGTTAGTCGGGTCGTTTGGAATTGCGATTACAGCCTTATCTTTGAGCTGATCCAGCTTTGTGATCTTCTTTGAGTACAGTGCGAAAGGCTCTACATGGATTCCACCGGCATTAACCAGATGATATCCCTTCTCTTTATTGAATGATTCCAGATATGGGATATGCTGGAAATAGTTTGCATCGATGTCTCCAGCCTCAACTGCGTCGTTTGGTGTCACATAGTCTGTGAACTCTACAACTTCAAGCTTTACACCCTTTGCTGCAAGGTCATCCTTGATAAGATTGAGAATCTCGGCATGTGGCTCTGGAGTAGCACCTACCTTGATTGTCTGCTGTGCATATACTGCTGTGGTAGCGAATACAAGCGCTGCGATTAAAAGAAATTTCTTCATTTAAAACCTCCTATTACCTACTTGATTGGTAGGTATATTATACTTTCAAAACAAAAATGTGTCAACAGCTGGATAGATATTTTATCTTTTACTCAGCATTTTGTTGGTAAGCCGGGTTCCTGCGAACTGTATAGCAGCCACCATAATGATGATGACAATTACCGCCGCAGTCATCACTCCGGTGCGGAACCGCTGGTAGCCGTAGCGGATAGCCAGGTCTCCCAGACCGCCGCCACCCAGTGTTCCCGCCATTGCAGAGTAGCTTATAAGGTTGATGATAGTCAAGGTGATTCCCGATACAACAGAAGGCATAGCCTCAGGTACCAGCACCTTGTGGATTATCTGCCAGTTGGTGCTTCCCATAGCCCGGGCGGCCTGGACAATGCCGGGGTCGACCTCGTTAAGTGCTGTCTCGGTTATTCTTGCCACAAAAGGGGCAGCTGCTATTGAAAGAGGAATGATAGTTGCTGTTGTGCCTATCGCAGTTCCCAGCACCATACGGGTGAAGGGGAGGAGCACAATCATAAGTATTACGAATGGGAATGAGCGGAGCACATCGATGATACGGCTTAGAACCGAGTTGAACACCGGCTTTGGTGTTATGCCGTACTGGTTTGTGGTGTTCAGCAGGATTCCCAGAGGAAAGCCTATAAGGATTGCGAATAGGGTGGAGAAGAATACCATAAGCAGTGTCTGGAGTGTGGAGACTCCCACAAGAATCAATATCTGTTCCATACTCTACTCCTGCTCCCTGCGCACATGGACGCTGTTTTCCTCAAGCCAGGACACAACCTTGGAGACCTCCTCATCGCTTCCCATTATATCCACATTCATGTAGCCCACATCCTCTTCGGGCAGATGAGAGATTCCTGCCGCAAAGATATTGAACTCCACATCAAATTTCTTGGATATCATACTTAAAAGCGGTTTATCAGGGGTCTTTCCTGTAAAGTGGAGATGGAATTTTCCGGTCTGGTCCGACCACTTCACCATCTCTTTGTCATTGAGGACATTCTTTATAAAGTCACGGGTTGTCTTTGTCTTCGGGTTTGCAAAGATATCTTTAACAAGACCCTGCTCGACAACCTTTCCATCCTCGATTACAGCTACAGATTCACAGGCATCCCGGACAACCTCCATCTGGTGGGTTATCATAACCACAGTCAGGTTCATCTTCTTCTGGATCTCCCTTATCAGGGCCAGGATAGACTGGGTTGTGTTCGGATCCAAGGCGCTGGTGGCCTCGTCGCAGTAGAGGATATCGGGTTGTGTCGCCAGTGCCCGTGCAATAGCCACACGTTGCTTCTGGCCACCGGAGAGGGTGCTTATAGGGGCGTTGATCCTGTCCTCAAGCCCTACCAGCTTGAGCATCTCTACAACCCGCTCCTTTATCTGGGCCTTCGGCATGCCGCATATCTCGAGTGGATATGCCACATTCTTCCCTGCGTTGCGGGAAGAGAAAAGGTTGAAGTTCTGGAAAATCATACCTATCTTGCGGCGGCAGGCTATAAGCTCATCCTTGGGCAGGTTGTCCACCCGGCGGTCGCCGTACCAGACTGCACCGGAATCGGGTGCCTCCAGCAGGCTCATAAGCCGCACCAGCGAGGATTTTCCCGCACCGCTCCGCCCGATGATTCCGAAGATTGTGTTCTCCGGGATATCGAGGGAGATGCCGTCCACCGCATGGATCGAGTCGTAATATTTCTTAAGATTCTCCAGCTTTATCCGCATGTATGCCTGTCAAAACTCACTTATACATAGGGAACTTGGCAGTGAATGCGTAAACCTCTTCGCGCAGTGCTGCCAGTGTCGCATCATCATCGATGTGGTCGCATGCTTTCTTAATGAACCGTGCGATCTGAACCATCTCGGCCTCTTTCATGCCACGGGTGGTGACAGATGGGGTACCGATACGGATTCCGCTGGTAACCATAGGCTTCTGCTTGTCGAATGGGATAGCATTCTTGTTGACGCTTATGCCGGCCTTGTCCAGAGCCTGCTCCACAGCCTTTCCTGTGAGGCCGAGGACAGATACATCAACAAGCATAAGGTGGTTGTCGGTGCCGCCAGATACCAGTGCAAAGCCCTGTGCCAGAAGCTCTTTTGCCAGCGCCTGTGCGTTTGCCACAATCTGCTTTGCATAAGCCTTGAACTCAGGCTTAAGGCATTCGCCGAATGCAACTGCCTTTCCAGCGATTATGTGCATGAGCGGTCCGCCCTGGATTCCAGGGAATATAGCCTTGTTGAGCTTGTAGGTGTCTGCAAACTCCTGGCTTGAGAGGATCATACCGCCGCGTGGGCCGCGCAGTGTCTTATGGGTTGTGGTTGTTGTGACATGTGCATATGGGATTGGGCTTGGGTGGAGGCCAGCTGCAACAAGGCCTGCGATGTGGGCCATGTCCACCATGAGGATAGCTCCTACAGAGTCTGCAATCTCGCGGAATCTCTTGAAGTCGATTACCCGTGGATATGCTGATGCACCTGCGATGATCAGCTTAGGCTTGCATTCGGTGGCAATCCGTGCAACCTCGTCGTAGTCGATGAATCCATCCTCTTTAACGCCGTAAGGAACGATGTTGAAGTAAGTTCCTGAGAAGTTTACAGGCGAGCCGTGGGAAAGGTGTCCGCCATGGGCCAGGTTCATTCCCATTACTGTGTCGCCCGGCTTAAGAAGGGCAAACTGTACTGCCATGTTGGCCTGTGCGCCGGAGTGTGGCTGTACGTTGGCATATTCGCAGCCGAAAAGCTTTTTAGCCCGTTCGCGGGCCAGCTCCTCTGCAATATCCACACACTGGCAGCCACCGTAGTAGCGCTTTCCAGGGTAGCCTTCGGCATACTTGTTGGTCATTATGCAGCCGTCGGCCTCAAGCACTGCGTTGGATACGTTGTTCTCTGAAGCGATAAGCTCGATATTATGGTTCTGTCTGGCTTTCTCCTGCTCGATTGCAGCCCAGACTTCCGGGTCTGTATCTTTCAAATGGTCATCGAAAAATCCCATGATTTCCTCCCAGTTTTTGTTTTGTTCTATTTTATATGGAAACCCCTAAACAGTAAATAGAGATAGGGACAAAAAGTAATTAAGTTATTAAAAATAAGTAGAAAAAGTAATTTATTTTTAATAATCAATGTGGTATAGTTATGTCACCATGAAAAAGATGACAAGACAGGAGAAACACGCACAGTGCATGCGGGAGATCAAGGGAACCCTGATTGTGACACTCCTCTGCTGTGCATGGCATATTATCACCGCGTTTGCCCTTAATGGAAAGGGTCTCTATTTCCTTGGAATGCCGGCCTGGTTCTCGGTATCGGTCTTTGGCACTATAGTTATTGCCCTGGTGGGTGTTCGCTATCTCCTCAAGCATGTGTTTGTGGACTTTGAGTATGACGACGAGGAGGAAGAGAAATGATTCTTGCTATCCTCATCACCTACCTGGCCCTGAACGCTGTCATCGGCATCTGGTACAACCGGAAGAAAAGCATGGAAAGCACCCTTTCGGTGGAGAAGAAATACTATATCGGCGGCCGCTCTATGAACGGTCTCCTGCTGGCTATGACAACCATGGCCACATATACTTCGGTCAGCTCCTTTGTCTCTGGCCCTGGTGCGGCCGGTATGACAGTGGGCTATGCCCAGGTGTGGATCGCTGCGGTGCAGGTTCCTGTCACTTTCTTTATCCTTGGAGTGCTGGGCAACAAGATGGCTCTGGTCTCACGCCGCACTGGCGCTGTTACTGTGGCCGGCTACCTCAAGGCCCGGTACAAGAGCGATGTTCTAGTCATTGTAACCTCGCTCCTTATGGTGGCATTCTTCATTGCACAGATGATCTCACAGTTCACCGGCGGCGCAACTCTGATTCAGTCCATCACCGGGCTCAATTATAAGTATTCGCTGTTCATATTTGCTGCAGTAGTAATCATTTACACCGCTTTCGGCGGATTCTCCGCAGTTGCTATAACCGACGCTATCCAGGGCTTCATCATGTGCATCGGCACTTTCCTGTTCCTCTTCTTCGTGCTGCAGGCCGGGGGAGGGCTCTCGGGCATAGATGCGGGGCTTCAGCAGAACCTGCCGGGAGTGTACGACAACCTGTTTGCAAAGTATAAGCCTGGTCTGCTGCTCTCATTCTGGATTCTGGTCGGCTTCGGAGTGCTGGGTCTGCCCCAGACAGCAGTGCGCGGCATGGGCTTCAAGAACACCAAGAGCCTCCACAGCGCTATGTGGATCGGCGCCATCACCTGTTCCTTCGTAGTGGTGGGTATGCATCTGGCAGGTGCTTGGGCAGGCGCTCTGGTGGACAAGGCAAACCTTCCTACATCAGACTATTTCATTCCATATATTGTTCAGCAGATCATGCCGACACCATTGGCAGGCCTCTTCCTGGCCGCTCCTATGGCTGCGGTGATGTCAACTGTGGACTCGCTCCTTATACTGGCCTCTGCCGCCATAGTCAAGGACCTGTGGAGGACATATGTGGTCAAGGATGACCCTGTAAGAATCGAGAAGTACAATAAGAGGGTAGCTTTTGTAAGCCCTCTGGTGACACTGCTCTTCGGAATTCTGGTCACTTTCCTGACACTGGATCCGCCCGACATCATCTTCTTCCTGAATATGTTCGCCTTCGGCGGTCTTGAATGCACCTTCTTCTGGCCTCTGGTCGGAGGGCTCTTCTGGAAGAAGGGGACTAAGCAGGCTGCTGTTGCCAGCTCCCTGGGCGCCGCATTCACTTACATCTTCTGCCATTACAATGTCAAGGTGGCAGGGATAAATGCTGTTGCTTGGGGCCTTCTGGTAGGCGGACTCCTCTACTTTATCACCGGGTGCATCACAGGAAAGAAAGGCTTAGATCAGGACATTCTGGACAACTGCTTCTGAGAGATATTCGTATTCACCCCTTCAGGTTTTTCCTTGCTTCTTCGTTATTGCTTATGACCATGCCCACTTTCTCGCACCTGTCGAGCTCGGCGCAGTCGCCGCAGGTCTGGTAGCCCTTTGCCATGGCACACTTGCGGATAGGGCACATGGAGTCGCAGTAGGCGAACTTTATCCCATCGGTCCTGCATCCCATGCAGTTTATGGTCTCGGGGGTAATCTGGTCGGTATGGTTCATCTCGCACCACTTGCGGGCAGTCTCTTTCCTTAAGTTGTCATCATTTTTCAGCGTGGCGATTCTGGCATCGCATTTCTCGCAATCCAAGCCACAGTATGCAATCAGTTTTCTCATCGTTTGCTCCATTTTCAGTAATATATTATCCAAACAGCAATTGCAAGCTGTGCTAGCAGTATTAATGGAATGCCGTATTTGAACTTTCCATGCAGCGTCTTATGATGCCATATTTTCATGCCAAACAGCGCTCCGATACTGCCCCCGATAACTGCAAGGAGCAGCAATGTCGCCTCTGGTATGCGCCACTTCTCCTTCCTGGCCTTATGTTTATCTATGCCGTAGATCAGGAATGTCAGAATATTTATGCCTATCAGGTAGTATAGCAGTACTTTTGTCATATCAATTATTATATAGCAATGTCTGATAATGTCACAAGCTGATTTTTTTTAAAGATTTTCTTGCATTAACAGCTGTTCTGATTTAGATTTAAATGAAGAGGAAAAAGATGAGAAAAATTATTTCAGTTTTATTATTAAGTTGTCTTTTGATATCATGTTTTGGCCCGAAGAATACTTTAAACGCTTCCGGAGAAAACAAGATTGCAGATTTTAAGATGATAGAACCAGAAACTGTAAAGATGATTGAAGAAGGTATTATCGGCAGAGAGGCAGAAAAAAAAGGATTGATCAAAGAGCAATCCTCTGCCCACATCATATCCTTTGAGAAAACTGGTGATTATGCAAAAGGTAAGGTCAGAATTCTTGGCGAGTACACCAAAGAACAAATGAAAAAAGAAAACATGTATGAATCATTCATTAATTATACATGTGAATTTGAATATAGTTATAAAACAAGATCCTATAATTGGCATCGAATATTTGATGACGACTATAAAACTGTAAATTACAATACTGTAAAAATAATTGAAGATGGCATAATGAGCACAGAGGCGGAGGCAAAAGGGCTTGATAATAATTCATCTTCTGCCCATGTTATAGAAATTGAGAGAATTGGCGATTATGCGAAAGGTAAGGTCCGAATTCTTGGCAATTATACCGAAGAGCAGATGAAAAAAGATAATATTAAAAATTCAATCATTAACTATACATGTGCATTTGAATACAGCTATAAAACAGGATACTACAATTGGCGTCGTTTATATGGAGATGATTAATAAATTATACTAAAATTTGGAGGATGATTATGGCAGAAATCGATAGAAGCAAACTTACAAAACAGCAGCTGGAGAAGGTGCATGAGTGCAAGACTGCAGAAGAGCTCATGGCGCTGGCAAAAGCAGAGGGCTACGAAATAACCGAAGAAGAAGCCGAGGCATATCTGGATGAGATGGAAAACTATGAACTTGATAAAAATGATCTGGATAAAGTTGCCGGCGGTACTATAACACTATGCTGGACTAACTGTCCTACTGACAAGCCTTTTAATAATTGAAAATGTCTGAAAAAAAGCGCTGGATAACACTTGTATGTATTGTCATCCTGCTCGCCTCAGCAGGATTGACTGGATTCTTTGCCGGAAAATCGAGAGAAGCTGCCCATTATCAGGAGGAGAAAAACCTGAGTATTCTCCTGAACCGGAGCGATCTCGAGGGGCTGGGTAAAATAGAAGGGACAATCTATGTCACCGGGCACAAGAGTCCCGATTCGGATACTGTGGGCAGCTCTGTCGCATACGCGGCATTGCTTAGGAAACTGGGTTACGATGCTGTGCCTGTTGTTCTGGGCCCTGTGAATAACGAGAGCGCATATATCCTGGAGGTGGCTGGTCTTAAGCCGCCCAAGCTGCTGAATGATGCTTCAGGCCTCAATATGGTCCTGGTGGATCACAGCGAGCACACCCAGTCGGCTGATGGTCTTAAGAATGCAAATATCATAAGCATCATTGATCATCACGGGGCTGGATCTGTCATGACAGCCAATCCGCTTATCTTCGATGCCCGTCCCCTCGGCTCTGCCGCCACAATAGTCTGGCTGCGGTATCGGAACTACGGCATAGAGCCTGACAGACAGAGTGCGATCATGATGATGGGATCTATCCTGTCCGACACCAAGAATCTCAAGTCCGGCACCACAACATTTGCAGACCGTGAGGCAGTGAAGGAGCTCAGCAGGCTGGGTGACATCAAAGATACCGATGCTTTCTATCAGGGAATGTTCAGCGCACTCCTTTCGTATGAAGGGAAGGTGGACGAGGAGATCTTCCTTACAGATTACAAGGAGTATTTCATCGGGGGCAGAAATGTTGCTGTCGGCAACGTCAATGCATTTGATGAGGAGACAGCGAAAGATCTCGCTTTGCGCATGCATACAGTGATGCCTTTGATCAAGCCTGACAAAGGGATGGATATGTGTTTTTCCATGGTCAGCGTCCTGCATGATGATATCTCTGTCACTTATCTGGTGCCAGCTGGCGAAGAGGAAGAAAAAGTGCTGAAATCTGCATTCGGAGACAAGGCTCAATTTGACGGCACATCCTTCAGAGTCGAGCCCTATGCATCGAGAAAGGCGGTCTTTATTCCAGCCATCACAAAAGTTTTGGAACAGTAGTTAAGTATATGGTCAAGAAGCTTTTTTTACTTATTTTCATTATTCTGGTTCTGTTTCCGGCCGCCTCAGAGCCGAAGAAATATGCAACCATTGATTTTGTAGGGGATGTATCCTTGGCAGACAACTGGGCTGTAGGCTGGCGGTATGATGCGAGGAAAAAGAAAGTCCTCGGAATCCTTTCCCAGGATATCGTGGATATCATGACCAAAAGCGATTTCATGGTGGTGAACTCCGAGTTTGCTGTCAGCCGCCGTGGAAAGCCGATGGAGGGGAAGAAGTATACATTCCTGGCCAAACCTGAGCGGCTGAATATCTACCACGAGATGGGTGTTGACCTTGCTCTTCTGGCAAACAACCATGTGTACGATTATGGCGAAGAGGCATTTCTTGATATGTTCGATGCCTTTGATAAAGCTGGCATTCCGTACATAGGGGCAGGGCATAACCTGGAAGAGGCCATGAAACCCTACAATGTGGTCATAAATGGATATAAGTTCGCGATACTCAACGGCTCCCGGGCCGAGAAATACAGGCTTACACCAGGGGCTACCGACACAACACCTGGAATATTCCTGTGCTACGATACCGCCAACATGGTCAATGCAATTAAAAAAGCAAAGGAAGAGAACGATTTTGTCATAGCTGTAATCCACTTCGGCCGGGAGCTTGACCATGCCCTTGAGAAGGAGCAGGTGGCCAGCGCACGTCTCTATATAGACAGCGGTGCCGATATGGTGGTGGGGCACCATGCCCATGTGCTGCATGGTGTGGAGTTCTATAAGGATAAACCTATCATCTATAACCTGGGGAATTTTATTTTTAACGCCGACACTGTAGACACCGCAATATTCGAGGTTCGGCTCGATGCTGACGGCAATATGGAATATTACATCATCCCTGCGATACAGGATGAGGTGTATACCCTCCTTGCAGGCCCCGAGGATAAAGTCCGTATCATCAATGATATAAACTCCTGGAGCATAAACGCATATTTAGACAGCGACGGCAGGATGCTTAAGAAGTAATAAGCTCCTCTATTCCCTGCACTGTCCGCAGCTTGCTTCTGTCTATCTGGGTAGGGTGCAGGATAATCCCCTCATCCTCGAGCCTTGAGAACAGTTCTATGAAGACGTATGAATCAAGGATGTCGCTCTCTATCAGGTCTATTCCATCCTCATATACACGCTTGTCCTCGCAGATCTCATAAAGCAGTTCCTTGACATCTATCATAATTCCTCCAGAGCTTTCCTGTCTATTTTGCCGTTTGCTTTGCAGGCGGTCCGCAGAGGGTATCTGGCAGCCATCTCAGCAATCTTCTCAGTCACCATCAAGGCTGTCCTTTATCTGATCCTCCGGAATAAGGCTGTAGTCATACATGACCTCGGAGTGGTTGTCCAGAACCAGCTTTTTCCATACCTCCCGGCCCGATGCCCTCTCTATTGCTATCTTGTAAACCTGGCTTATTCTGTAATACTTTCCCTGTTCCTTCTGGAAATGATGATTCTCTTCCACCAGTCTGTACCGCAATGGGAATTCTTTCTGACACCGGAGTTCGCCGCAAAGTTCTCCCTCCTCGCACCATACAAGTATCTGGACATCCTGATCTGTGGTGTTCTTGAAGCGGTAGTCCACATAGTTATATGCCACCGAAGTTCCTGTGCCAAAGGGAACCCTGCGCCTGTCGTCGGGGAACAGGGCATCTGAATGGTGGTGCAGTTCTGTCACAGTAAGAGGGCTGTTCAAAACAAGCCAGTGGATCATGTTTGCCAGCTGGCATAGCCCGCCTCCGGGGCCATTTAGAAAGCCTTTTCTGCTTATTACCAGCCCCACTTTGTAGCCTCTCTTTTCCGACGGGTTTCCTATCATCCTCCAGAAGGAGAAGGTTTCTCCCGGATGTATGATTATGCCGTTAATCTTTACGCTGGCCAGGGCGATATTGGTCTTCTTATTCTCCTGCAGCTGCATATCAACCCCATGCAGCTTTCTGAGGAGTATAGATGCATGGCTTTTGACTATGACTGGAAGCTCTGCATCAGATCTTGCCCGTGCTATCTTTTCTCTGCTGAACAGATCCCTAAAGTTGCGCAACAGAATTTCTTTTGCAACTGAAATCTTATAACAGGTCTCGTTTGTCTCGCAGAAAAGTTTTCTTTTCAATTGGCGATACTTTTCCTCATCTTGCGGCGGATAATCTGGAAGGCGCACAGCACTGCAAGCATGCTTAATCCAACTATATCTGTTATTCCCTCTGGGATTACGCACAGAAGACCGCCGGCAGCAAACAGGATCCGCTCAAAAATATTGCTGGTGAACCCAAAGCCGTAGCCTTCCAGAGCAACGCTTATTCCGAACATACCGATAAGGGCAGTGATCAGGATATAAATAAGCTGCAATGCGTTTGCATCTATCATAAGCATCTGCGAGTTGAACACAAACATATATGGGATGATGAATGCACCTATAGCCAGCTTGGTGGCGTTCACCGCAGTCCTCATAGGCTTGGCCTTTGCAATTGCGGCACCGGCCAGGGCAGCCAGGGCTACCGGAGGTGTCACGTCGGCGATAATTCCAAAGTAGAATGCAAACATGTGGGCAGCCAGCGGCAGAACGTTAAGCTGTATGATTGCTCCCGCAGTGATAGTTGATGTGATAAGGTAGTTTGCAGTTGTCGGAGCACCCATTCCCAGGATAATCGATGCGATCATGGTGAATATCAGGGTAAGGAAAAGCTGTCCATGGGCCAGTGTGACAAGGCCGGCACCCATCTTGAGTCCAAGTCCTGTAAGGGTTACAGTTCCGATTATGATTCCCGCCATACCGCAGGCGATTGCTACCGAGATAATGTTTCTGGAGGCGGCGCACATTACATCCACAATATCTTTTACGTTGAAGGTAGGTCGCCTTCCATGTGCCAGGTCAATCAGTGACACGGCAAATCCTATGATGAGGCAGCTGACAATTCCCATGAGTGCGGCAAACACAGCAGTCTTGCCGGCACACAGGAAGTAGATGATAACAAGAAGAGGCAGCATCATAAAGCCTTTGCTTAAGAAAAGAGGCATAAATTTTGGCAGCTGATCCTTCGGCAGACCTTTCAGATTCAGCTTCTTTGCCTCCAGGTGCACAGTGATGAATATTCCTGTGAAGTAGAGGATCGCAGGAATAATTGCAGCCTTTACAATAGTGATATATGGCATTCCAAGGCTTTCGGCCATAAGGAATGCGGCAGCTCCCATGATAGGAGGCATAAGCTGGCCGCCGGTAGATGCGGCTGCTTCTACTGCTCCGGCAAATTCACCTTTGTAGCCAAGCCGTTTCATCATAGGAATAGTAAAGGATCCTGAACCTACTGTATTTGATACAGAAGATCCGGATACAGTACCCAGGAGGGCAGAGGAGAGGACCGCAACCTTGGCAGGCCCGCCGCTGGCACCGCCTGCAATGGAGTTGCACACATCTATGAAGAACTGGCCTATGCCGGTCTTCTCAAGCAGAGCTCCGAACAGGATGAACAGGAATATAAAGGTGGAGCAGGCTCCGATAGGGGTGCCCATGATTCCCTCTGTATTGTAGAACAGGTGGCACACAACACGCTGAAGCGAATAGCCCCTGTGGTGCATAAATCCAGGCAGGTATTTTCCAACGAATGCGTAGAATACGAAACAGCCTGCGATTATCATTATAGGAAGACCTACAATACGGCGGCAGCTTTCGAACAGAATAATAATACCGACTATTCCGATTATCACATCCAGAGCGGTATTGTTTCCGGATCTGCGCACCAGTGTGTCAAAGTTGATGACAATGTACATCCAGCAGGATGCCCCTATAACAGCCAGCACCACATCATACCAGGGTAGGGTGTCCTTACGCATTCTCTTTGATGCAGGGAACAGAAGGAATGCAAGAAGCTGTACAAAGGCCAGGTGGGTTGCCCGCAGGATTTGGGCAGTTATGTGCCCTGTAAGGGTTGCATACAGCTGGAACATGACAAAGACAACAGAGATGACAACAGTGATATACTGCCGCCAGCAGGTATGTTCCCTGTAGGCCTGTTCCCGGTCCAGCTCCCTCATAAGCTGCTTTATTTCTTCTTCGTTTGTTGTAGGCAGAATACTGTCAACTTTGTTATCCATATCGTCAGCCATGGTAATGTCTCCATATATAATCTGCGAGATTCACCCTCTTGAACTGCAGGGTTATACCGGTCTGTGCCGGGAAGAAATCGGTAAGGGGAATCTCTGTGTTTCCAATATTGATTGAATGGTTTGCAACCAGCCCCACAGCCATGTTCAGCCGTGGAAGCACTCTATGAAGGTTGCTTATGGTGTAGCAGCCATCTTCTACAGAAAAGACTGCTCCTGCGGTCTCCTCAGGCTCAGGGATGCCGGCTCCATAGGATACAAACTGAGTCTGATAAAGCTCAAGCTCATTGTCCTTTGCATTCCTGTAAAAGTCGTGTACCCGTCCCTTGTTGACCGAATGTGTGTAAGAGATGATGAACCCGTTCCTGTAACCTGATGCAGAGTAGTAGCAGTTGGTTCTGTCCTCTCTGTCAGAGATCACAAGAACAGGTTTGGCGGGGATCAGCAAAAGAACCCCCGCCAGAATAAAAAATGAAATAAAAAGCAGAGCTTTTTTTCTCATCAGATGTTATTTCATCAGTCCTAATTCCTTGAAGTACTTTTCAGCACCTGGGTGGAATGGAACAGAAACACCGGTAACTGCTTTCTCGGCAGAAACCTCCTTGCCCTTTGCATGTGCTGTAGCCAGCTCAGGAAGGTTGGAGAAGAGAGCTTTTGTCATCTCGTAAACTGTGTCGGTGTCAAGCTTGGAATATACTGCCAGAGTTGCCTTGATTGCCAGTGCAGGTGTGTCATTGTCTGTTCCTCTGTAGGTTCCGCCAGGGATTGTGGTGAGTGTGTAATAACTGTATTTAGACATAATCTTGTCTGCCTCGGCTCCGGAAACAGGAACAAGCTGGAGTCCTGCTGTGAATGCAAGCTCCTGGAGTGCTGCGTTTGGAACTCCTGCTGTGATGAAACAGCCTTCGAGAGTACAGTTCTGGATACAATCGGAAGATTCCTTGAATGAAAGGTTGTTCTTCTTGATGTCGTTGAATGTGATTCGATAGCCCTCAAGAATCTGTTTTGCGTTGAACTCTACGCCGGAACCTGCATCGCCTACAGATATTCTCTTTCCGCCCATGCCTGTTATAGACTGGATGCC
>JAGCGL010000098.1 GCA_017649605.1 Spirochaetia bacterium | reverse complement strand
GTCTGCAACCGTGTCCTTATCCTTAACCACGGCAAGATTGTTGCAGAGGGCAGCCCATCCGAGATCAGGGAGCAGGTGCAGAAGGATGACCGTTTCACCATCGAGGTGGCCGGATCTGTAGATGCCCAGGCTCTCAAGAATCTTGAGCCGGTTTCGGAGATCATCTCTTCCGAGGTCCAGGGCGACAAGACAATAATCAAGATATCTGCACAGAAGGGAGCCGACACCGGTGCCCTTATATTCGACTGGGCTGTGAAGAACGGCTGCAGGCTCTCGGCTTTGGTTCCTGAACAGACAAGCCTTGAGGATATCTTCAGAAAGCTTACAAATCAGACAGAGGTGTAATATGAATATCAAAGGACTTATCAAAAAAGAGCTAAAAGCATATTTCAACTCTCCTATGGCATATCTGGTTGTCCTTTTCTTTGTCCTTACGCTGAATATATTCTTTTTCTTCTTCGGACAGTTCTTTGGAAGAGACACAGCCAGCATGCGGAGTTATTTCTCTATAATGCCGGTTCTCTTTATCCTTATCCTTCCGGCAATAAGTATGCGGAGCTGGGCCGAGGAGCGGAAGCTTAAGACCGACATGCTCCTTTTCACACTCCCTTTAAGCGAGTTCGAGATAGTCATGGGTAAATTCCTGAGTGCGGTAATCCTCCTTATATTGATGATTGTCCTCACTTTCCCGGTTCCGATCATGCTCAATATGTTCGGAAGCTTTGAGAGGGGTCAGATCATCGGAGAATATATCGGAACCTTCCTCCTGGGCCTTGCAGGGCTCTCTGTGGGACAGTTCATCTCCTCAAGGACATCCAACCAGATCAGCGCCTACATCTTCAGCGTTGTGGCATTGCTGTTCATAACATTCATAGGGCAGATAACCATGGTCATCAATGTTCCTAAGTTCATTGACAACCTTTTCAGCTATCTCTCACTCTCGACCCACTTTGAGTCATTCGAGAAAGGCATTTTCGACACCAGGGATTTCTCCTTCTTTGCTATAATAACCTGCCTTTTCATCTATCTGAATGTAAAAGTGATCAAACTTAACAAGTGAGGCGGCAGATATGAATAACAGAACAAAAGAATTGATTACAGCTGCACTGGTTTTTGTTGCCGCTATACTTCTGGCCCTCAACACCACCCGCTATTTCGGCAGAATAGACATGACAGAGACCAAGGAGTTCACAATCTCCAATACTACCAAGGATTATATCAAGACAATCCCGGAGCAGGTGAACCTGACTTATTTCATCTCTGACAAGATCCGCAACATATCTCCTGCGGCTGGGCAGATAGAGGACCTTCTCTTTGAATATGCGGCCAACTCAAGAGGCCATATCTCAACCACTTCCCTGGATCCATCCAAGACAATAAACGAAGCCTATGCAAAGAAGATGGGAATAACAGCCCAGCAGGTGGAGATCTACGACAGGAACGAGCTGGCATACTCGACAGTATTCTCTGGCATCCTTATCCAGTATCTGGACAAGACTGTCGCAATTCCGTTCATCCTGGATCCAAGCAACCTGGAATACGAGCTTTCAAGCAAGATCCAGAAGCTGGTGGAGAACACCACGACAAAAATAGGACTTCTGTCAGGCAGCAACCTGAATACAGTTGATTACTACTATTCATATCTCCAGGAAACCCTGAAGAGAAGCGGCGAAGTTATTGTTTTGAACAGAGGCGAGCAGGTTGATCCTGAGATTACAGTGCTCTATGTGCTTGGAAACAAGGATTTCACTGAAGATGATATGCAATATATTGATGAATATATCATGAACGGAGGAAAGGCTGTATTTGCTCTGGATGGAGTAGAAGTGGATATGGCCGACAACCTCAAGGCTGCAAAGCTTGAGAACAACCCGGCCCTTGAGATGCTCAAGAAATGGGGAATAACCATAAACAACGACATGGTGCTGGACAAGTACTGCAAGAAGATAACCATGAAAGGTTCGCTTCCTATGAACTATCCTATGTGGCTCAGCATAAACAGCAAGTTCGTAAACAGGGACAACCCGATTACAGCCGGGTTTGCCAGCCTTGATATGATGTGGGCAAGCTCCATAGAACTCAATCCAGTTCCAGGGCTCAGCTATCAGGAGCTTTTCACCAGCACAACCGAATCCTGGATACTCAGCGACTACCTTACTGGTAACCCATACGAGGCATTCACAACCCAGAATCTGGTGCAGGAGAGCAAGGGAAGCCATCCTCTTGCATACGCAGTGACAGGCCAGTTCCCAAGCGCCTTCTCAGGCAAGGTGAGCAAGGATACCAAGATTATTGTGGCAGGAGATGCCGATTTCCTCTCCAACCTTATTGAATACACCGAAAGCCCGGCAAACCTTATGTTTGCGGAGAACCTGCTTCAGTGGCTGGACAACGACAGATTCATGAACATCAAGACCAGGAGCGTGCGTGATATCAGATTGAATAAGATAACAGACCTCAGCTCCAAGGTCAGGGCAATACTTGCAGTTTATCTGGTTAATATTTTCATCATTCCGGCTGGAATTATCATCTACGGCATTGTCAGATACATCAGACGGAAAAGAAAGGATGCGTGATTAAAATGAAATATAAGACAAAAATTATAAGCCTGTCTGCAGCAATTGTTTTACTTGCTGCCACCTATTTTCTCGGAGGCCTTTTCACAGCCCAGAAGGTTGTGGACAAGAAGGCTATGGAGCCACTGTTTGACCAGACCCTGAGAGAGACTCTCGATGCAGTGAAAGTATCTACTAATGCTGGAAATGTCACTATCGAGAAAGGAAAAGAAGACAACGAATGGTTTGTCCGCATCGACGAGAATGTAGTATATCCTGCTTCTGCCATCCGGGTGAAAAGCCTGATAACATCTGTATTTGACGTCACAAAGTACAAGCTTATGGGACGTGGAGAGAAGTATTGGACCGAGTTTGAGCTTGAGCCAAACAGGGCAGATACTGTAGAGGTTATAAAGGATGGCCAGTCCAAGTTTACCCTGTTTGTAGGTAAGGAAGGTCCTGGTGGAAAAGGCGACTATGTCCGCTCATCACTCTCTGACGAGATTTTCCTTACTGATGCCACTATGCAGCGCCATTTCGGGCAGGATCCGCGCTACTGGTTCAATATGCGTCTTTTCCCAGAGGGATACACTGGAGAAGATATATTTGCATTCACATTCATAGATATGAACTCCAATGCCAAGATATCTCTGAAGAGAGAAGCACAGGGCAAGCTGGGCAACTGGAACAACCTGGTTCAGGGGGCTCCGGCACCAGATGGTCGGGTTGCAGATGCAATTGCTGACAACCTGGCTCTTCTTGAGGCTGTGAACTTTGTGAACGGGGCAGATATCACCCCTAACGTAGTTGTTGAGATTGATACCGGCAAGCTTGGACACCTGACAATAGACTGTCAGAAGATTATGGATGAGGGACAGTATGTATACCTGCTTAAAAAGAGGGGAGACTCCTATATGTACCTGATCCAGGAGGACAAGCTTAAGAGGCTGTTCCAGCCGGAGGGACTTTTCCCGGCTAAATGACCAGCCCCAGCACTTTGCATATCTGACGGTGGATCTCCTGCTTAGGGGCTCTGCCGTCAATTATTATGGTCTTCATTTCAGAACCGGAAAGGAGGGCCAGGCTCTTCTTATAGTTTGCCTCGATCTTCCTCTGGAGCTCAAGGCGCTCAAAGAGCTCTGCCTCTTCGCCTCTTCTCTCCATCCGCTTCTGGCACTCCTCCGGGCTTAAATCTATGTAGAAAAGATATTCTGGCAGCGGATAGTACCGGTTCAGGCCTGCTATAGTC
>JAGCGL010000097.1 GCA_017649605.1 Spirochaetia bacterium | reverse complement strand
GTGTAAAGGTTGGTCAGCTTTTTGGTTGCCTGGAGCGATGTATATAGCTCAAAGGGCTTTTTCATCAGAGTCCCTTTCTGGATATTTACAGAAGCCGAAATATCTGGATTGTCGAAAGTGCCTGTTATCTTGGCATTGGTGTCAAGGCTTCCTGTCATCTTTGCTGTGGTGAAACGCTCTACCCTTGAGTTTTTACAGGAAGCATCGATAGAGATGTTCTTATCCACAATCATGACATAAGCATTGTATTCCTCATTCAGGTTGCTTCCAGTGCCGCGCAGCCATCCCCTGCAGTTGCCAAGGTCTGTGAACGAGGCCTCCCCTGTTCCCTTGACAGTGGAATAGTTGTCGTTCAAGGTCCAGCTGTTGAGCCTCAGGGTATTCCCTGCCAGAGTTCCGTTGAAGCTGATGCTGTTGCTTCCCCCCTTGAGGAAAGAGAGATGGGACAGCTTCATATCGTTTATGGTGACAATAGAGAGCTTACCATCCTTCATCTGGCCTGAGATATTCATATCAGCCGGGGTCTTTTTTCCCATCAGGAAGATCGGGAACTCCGATGCCCTGAGGTCAAATGGCCACCCATTCTCATCAAAGAAGGCCGAGAGGGTGAAACCGTAGAGTCCCCGGACAAACAGATTCTGCTTTTTATTCAAGAAACCGTTGAATTCATATTCTGTATCATGAACCTTCCAGAATGTCTCGAACTCACAGTGCTCGTCCCGCATGGAGGCCAGGTCAAAGTAGCCTTCTCCAGAGAATCCGCGGCAGTTCAGCACAATTTCGCTGATCTTTATATCATCCAGAGTGGAAGTGACAGCAAAATCGAGCGAGTCCTCCGGGTGTGAGACATCATCGATATGGACATTGCGGCTTGTTATATAGAAATCGTTCTTATCGTATATACAGTAGATGTCTGCAGTTATCAGATAATCCTCGGTATAGAGCTTTCCATCTTCGCTGAATACAGCCTCAAGCTCCTTGATCGGGTACTGGGTCAAGGTTATAAGTCCAGAATAGCCTTTATCTTCGGTCTCTCTTGCCTTGAGTGACAGATTCAGAAGTGAAAGGTCAGCAGTCTTATCCTTCAAGTTGACCTTGAGGGAGCTGGTTCCAAGCTCTTTCTTGTTAAGAACCAGGTTGTCAGAGGTAAGGGAAAGCTGGCTGTCAGCCATAACCAGGTCATATTGGGTGTCGATAACCATCTTGTCATCGGCCTGTATATTGTCCAGAAGAAGGGTTCCCTGGGCCGACATGGTCTCTGTATCCAGGTTTCCAGAATAAGAGGCGTTGCCGCGGGCTGAGGCAAGGGTAAGGGATTTTATCTCTATTTTCCTGTCAAGGCCGGAGAAAGAGACATGGCACTGCGGCTCAAGAGGAATCTTGGTGCCGGCCAGAGAGAGGTCGACATCTCCAAAATAGAGTGCCTTCTCTGTCTGGTCAGGGGTATAGGTGATCTGGAGGTTTCCAGTCCCCTTTGCCTTGGCATAGTCATTATACTTGGTGTAATCGCCGGTAAAGGTGATTACTTCGGCCGGCCTGAAATCCTGGAATACAGTCTGGGCAGTCAATGTCCTGCCTGTTCTGCTCCAAGTAAGTGAGTAATCTATCGGAGTGCTGTCCTCCATGTTGCAGATAAAGAAGGAATCCTCGTCAAATGTGATCAGGAACGCCTGCTGGCCAGTCTTGATAAAGTCTGAGGTGAACTCATCCACCTGGAGGTTCACAAGCCCTTCGGAGCCATCCTTCTTCATGTTGGAATCAAAGGATACAGAGGTCATGAACTGGGTCATCTTGTCGTTCTTCAGGTCATATCCGGAGACCTGCATCTTGCCGGAAAAACGGACATCGTTTCCCTGCAGCAGGATGTCGGTTGAGCATTTGTCGATTGATATGGCTCCGATATCAAGGAGGAAGTTGGCAGAAAGGTTCTTTCCCTTGAAGTAGAAGCTTTTGGTCTGGCGGGGCATCAGAGTCTCCTCGTCCGGTTTCATCCGGTCTGCCAGGGAAGTTATGAAATCCATGTCCTGCTGCTGGCTGAAGTTGATATAGCCGTTCTCAAGCGATATTCCCTTGAGGATATTCTCGTTCATGAGAAGATAGTTGAGGAGGTTGAACTTGATTGTAAGCTTCTCCCCTTTTGCCAGCACCTTGCCCGAGTCATCCTTTATCTCCACATTCCTGATAGTGATGGAATTGATGAAGAAAGGATCTATGCTGTCGTAAGAGATGTTTCGCGAGAGCTGGTTCTCCAGGATGGAGATGACAGAATCCCGGAGCTGACTGGTGTGCTCCCTGACAAATGTATATGAATACCAGATTACGGCAGATGCAAGTACTGCAGCTACAGTAAGAAGGAGGAAATATCTTGTACCAGAGAGTGTTTTGCGCACCATAATACTATTTTATAATACTATACAACAAATATTTTTGCTATCTCTATTTATTTATTTTTATTTATCATATATAAAACTATTATGAGCTCTATAAGTTTCAAAAAACCTATAAAAAATTTCATAGTACTGGAAGGCCTTGATGGCTGCGGCACCACAACCCAGACTGCACTTCTGGCCCAAAAGCTGGAAAAGGATGGAATCCAGGCAGTAAGCACCAATGAACCGACAGACGGCAGCATAGGCCGCTTTATACGGTCTGTACTGCAGAAAAAGGAGAGCGTGGATCCATTTACCCTGGCACTCCTCCGGGCTTAAATCTATGTAGAAAAGATATTCTGGCAGCGGATAGTACCGGTTCAGGCCTGCTATAGTC
>JAGCGL010000096.1 GCA_017649605.1 Spirochaetia bacterium | reverse complement strand
CAAGCTCTCCTTTTGTATTATTCTCCTCGAGGAAAGAGACCACAGATACTTTCTCGGCTCCTTCCCTGCAGAACAGCGCATACTGCTCTGATACTTTCTTCACGTCTTCCACAGATGGAACGATAACTAAAACTTTTAGACCGGGATCAGAATCATCAAGATAGATGATGGAGGAAATGATGTAGCTTACAATCTTTCCTGCATTCACTCCAGTTTCGGCAATTATATTTTGTCCGTCCAATGCCAGAGGTATAATTGACTTCTGGAGAAAAGTAAGCTCGCTAAAGCCCCCACTGTGTAGTACCTGGAGAATCCTCTGCTCCCTGTTAACCATTGTGTCCTTCTGTAATATTTCTCTATATAAGATAATTTGAGAATAAGGAAATGTCAATATTGCCACGGGGCTTGTCATATAGGGGATAAAGTGATATTCTTGAATTGTCTTCGGGGCAGGGAGAATTTCCCTACCGGCTGTGAGCGCTTTTACGCGTAAGCCAGCGAGCCCTTTTCAAGGGCACGATACGGTGCGATTCCGTAGCCGACAGTATAGTCTGGATGAGAGAAGATCTTTTCGCATTTTTGCCCCGGGTCAGGGGTTTTTTTATGCCTGTAGAACAGTATATGAGACGTGCCATGGAGCTTGCTGCACAAGGAGAGGGGAAAACCCGTCCCAATCCTCTTGTGGGAGCTGTTGTTGTAAAAGATGGCCGGCTCATAGGCGAGGGGTATCACAAAGAATATGGCGGCCTGCATGCCGAGCGGGAAGCTCTGGCCGACTGCATCCGGCGGGGAGAGTCTCCTCATGATGCCGACATCTATGTGACCCTTGAGCCATGCTGCCACACCGGCAAGCAGCCCCCCTGCACCGCTGCATTAGCCGAGGCAGGAGTAAAACGTGTCATCATAGGCTCATCAGACCCGAATCCGCTGGTTGCAGGAAAGGGGATAGAGTTCCTTAGGCAGCATGGGATAGAGGTGGAGACCGGCTTCCTCAAAGAGGAGTGCGATGCCCTCAATCCTATCTTCTTCCATTACATCACCACAGGCACCCCTTATGTTGCCCTTAAGTATGCCATGACTGCCGACGGCAGGATTGCGACAGTGGATGGCGCCTCCAAGTGGATAACAGGAGAAGTTGCAAGAGAGCATGTACACAGGCTCAGAAACAGATATGCATCCATACTTGTGGGCATTAACACAGTGCTTGCCGACAACCCTATGCTTAACTGCCGCCTTCCCGGCGGAGTGAACCCGCTGCGCATTGTGCTGGACACATCTCTGCGTATTCCGCTGGAGAGCGCTCTGGTGCAGAGTGCCCGCGAGATACCGCTTCTGGTAGTATGCGGCGCAGCTTTAAACGAGAAGAAAGAAGCGCTGGAAAAGCTTGGCGCCGAGGTGCTTTCTCTGCCTGGTTCTGATGGCAGGCCCGATCTTAAGGCGCTGGCCTGCGAGCTGGGAAGGCGGGGGGTAGACAGCCTCCTTATTGAAGGGGGGAGCCAGGTCCATTACAGCGCCCTGAATGCAGGGATAGTGAACCATATCTACAGCTACATTGCACCCAAGATTTTCGGCGGGGAAAGAGCGCTGGGGCCGGTCTCCGGAGAAGGGGCGCATAAGGTCTCGGATGCATTCCAGCTCTGCCGGGGCAGGACACAGCTTTTAGGAAGCGATATTCTGATTGAATATGAGGTTTCAAGATGTTTACAGGAATAATCGAGGAGACAGGGACAGTACGCCATGTGGCTCTCAAGGGAAGCTCAGGCAGCATCCAGATAGGGGCAGAGCTGGTTCTTTCCGGCACCAGGCCGGGAGACAGCATTGCAGTGAACGGCGTGTGCCTTACTGTCACAACTATGGATAAGAAAAGTTTTACAGCCGATGTCATGGCCGAGACTCTGCGTCGTTCCAACTTGGGACAGCTTGAAGCTGGCGGTCAGGTGAACCTTGAGCGGGCAATGCCTGCCGACGGCCGTTTCGGCGGCCATATAGTGAGCGGCCATATCGACGGCACCGGCACCATCTCCAGGATGGAGGAAGAGGGGAATGCGACCTGGGTCTATGTCCGCACATCGCAGGATATACTTGCCCTGATTGTGGAGAAGGGCTCCATTGCCATCGACGGCATAAGCCTGACTGTTGCAAAGGTTGGAAATGAAGATTTTGCAGTCTCCATAATTCCCCACACCAGCTCTCATACCACGCTCCTGAAAAAGAGATCTGGCGATGTGGTGAATCTGGAGAACGATATTGTAGGAAAATATGTGCAGCGCCTCCTGGGGCAGAAAGCGCCGGAAGAGTCGCACAGAAGCAGGATAACAGAGGAGTTTTT
>JAGCGL010000095.1 GCA_017649605.1 Spirochaetia bacterium | reverse complement strand
TTATGTCTGCAACCTTGGTCTTGAACTTCTCGAAAAGCTCGTCGTAGTCGTATGCCATGCGGAAGTAGACTTCGTTCACAATTGCAAGTATAGGAATCTCGTAAGGGGAGGTGTTGCCCCAGGTTCCCTTGGCCTCTATGTTTAGCCCGCATGGAGCTTTTGTATCGATATGGATCTCGTTCTTCCTCGGATGCCAGAACCGGAGGTAGTCGCAGTAGTTGTTGTGGATCCAGATGTTCTTCTCGGGCAGCCACTTAAGCTCGTCCTCGGAGAAACGGAGGTTGCAGTAGAGCCCCACCTGACGCCGGATCTCCTTTACCATCTCCTTGGTGAAATGGATGTTTTCGTTCCTGCATTTGAATGTCCATGTGGCGTGGTCTCCGCTGAACTGATGGAAGATAGCCTGTCCCATTGAGAACTTGTATGCATCGGTATCAAGTAAAGATTTGATTATCTGTTCCATAAAAACCGCCTGTTGTTTTTCTTATATATCGGCCTGAAAAGAGGATATCTTGAATATTATAAAATAATTTATTATGCTTAAGCAGTTAAAAAGAGGAGAAAAAATGGCATTAATCACATTATCAAGAGAAGAGGGAAGCCTTAGCAAGCAGGTAGGTCTTGCATTGAAAGATAAACTGGGCTATGAGTTCATCAGCGGAAAGACTATCATCAGTGAGTTCCCTGATATGTTCAGCATAAGCAGAAGCCAGGTGGAGAAATTCGACGAGAAGGCTCCCGGAATGCTGGCCAGATTAACCAATTCATATGAAAAATATAATAATTTGTTCAAGTTCTATATCTTTGAGAAGCTTCTGAAGAATCCAAACTGCGTAGTTATGGGACGCTGCGGAACATTCTTCCTTAAGGATGTCCCGGGAGTGCTCAGAATCAGGACTGTAGGCTCCGAGGATATCAGGACCAAGCGGATCATGGAGAGATATAAGGTGGACGAGCATGCCGCAAAGAAGATGGTTGCCCACAAGGAGATGGAGCGGGCTGAACAGGCAAAGTACCTGTACAATGCAACATGGGGAAAGCCAAGCAACTATGATATCTCTATCAATACCGACAGGCTGTCGATCGATTCCATCTGTATCATGATCAAGAGCATGATCGAAGAGCTTGATAAAAATAACTATAAAAGGGCTCAGGCGCAGAAGCTCAAAGAGCTCTATATCTCCCAGAAAGCTGTAAACACCGTGCTGTACGAGGAGAAGATAGATGCCAATTTCCTCGAGGTAAGTATTGAGGATGGCAAGGCAGTCGTTCGCGGCTCAGCAGGGACAGAGGATGAGATTCTCAAGGTTGTGGATATTGTCAAGAAAGTTACCGGAAAAGAAGTTGAGAACAATCTCTCCCTGGAGAACTTCTCCATGGCCTACGATATGGGAATGGAATTCTTCAAGAAATAATAATTGCTAAGGATATAATATGGCAGACGAAAAATTAAGTACAATCAGACACTCCGCATCCCACGTCATGGCAGCTGCTGTACTGCAGATGTTCCCGGATGCCAAGATTGCGATTGGACCATCAATCGAGAATGGTTTCTATTACGACTTCGACCTTCCGCGCCCTCTCAAGATGGACGATTTCCCCGAGATCGAAGAGAGGATGAGGGATATCATCAACAAGAAAGAGGACTTTATCCGCAAGGAAGTCAGCCGCGCCGAGGCTCTTGAGCTTTTCAAGGACCAGCCCTACAAGACCGAGCTTATCAACGACCTTCCGGAGAACGAGGTCATCTCCATCTACACAGTGGACAAGTTCACCGACCTGTGTCGGGGTCCGCATGTGGAGAACACCAAGATGATCAATCCGCAGGCCTTCAAGCTGCTCTCTATCGCAGGAGCCTACTGGAGAGGAGACGAGAAGCGCCCTATGCTCCAGAGAATCTATGCCACTGCATTCACCAATCCTAAGGATCTGCGCCTCTACCTTCAGCACCTGGAGGAGCTTGCAAAGCGTGACCACCGGAAGATAGGCAAGGAGCTTGACCTGTTCCATATCGACGACGAGAACCCTGGCCAGATCTTCTGGCATCCGAATGGATGGACTATATACCGTATCCTGGTGGATTATGTGAGGTCCAAGATCCAGGCAGACGGCTATGTGGAGGTACGGACTCCGTTCTGTATGCCTCAGGGGCTTTGGGAACGCTCCGGCCACTGGGCAAAATACAAGCAGAATATGTTCATCACCGAGAGCGAGAAGAGGCTTTTCGCCCTCAAGCCTATGAACTGCCCTGGCCATGTTGAGATTTTCAAGCAGGGTATCAAGAGCTACCGCGACCTCCCTTTAAGAATGGCAGAGTTCGGAAGCTGCACCCGTAACGAACCGTCAGGAACACTCCACGGCTGTATGCGTGTCCGTGGCTTTGTACAGGACGATGCCCATATCTTCTGCACCGAGGAGCAGATTCCTTCCGAAGTTGCAAAGTTCTGTCATCTCCTCAAGGATATGTACAAGGACTTCGGCTTCACCGACGATAAGATCATAGTTAAATTCTCAACCCGCCCCGAGCTCCGTGTAGGCGATGATGCTACATGGGACAGAGCCGAGGGTGCATTGGCCGATGCCTGCAAGAAGGCTGGCCTTACCTACGAGATCTCCCCGGGCGAGGGTGCATTCTATGGACCTAAGCTTGAGTTCACACTCGTGGATGCCCTTGGGCGCCAGTGGCAGTGCGGAACTATCCAGGTCGACTACCAGCTGCCCAGCGCAGAGCGCCTGAATGCAGAGTATATCGGCGAGGACAACGCAAAGCACCATCCTGTTATGCTGCACCGTGCAGTACTGGGCTCGCTCGAGCGGTTCATCGGAATTCTGCTGGAGAACTTCGCAGGTGCACTCCCAGTATGGCTTGCACCGCATCAGGCAGTGGTGATTCCTGTTGCACCAGCATTCAACGAGTATGCAGAGAAGGTTGCTGAAACACTCAAAGCTGCCAAGATAAGGGCAGAGGTTGATGCAAGCGAACAGCGGATGAACGCCAAGATCAGAGTTGCACAGGGTCAGAAGATCCCATATATGTTCATAATCGGAGACAAGGAGGCTGCCGAAGGGAAGGCTTCCATCCGCCTGAGAACTGGACAGCAGATGAACGGTCTGGCACTGGACGAGGCTGTGAAGTTCGTCCTTGATAAGATTGCGGCTAAGGCTGAGATATAAGATTTAAAGATGGTTATCATTTTACGGGACAACCCTGATCAGAAACAGATAGACTCACTTGTCTCCTGGCTCAAGGAGAAAAATCTCGATGTCCACATTATAAAAGGGGCAGATCAGACTATCATAGGGCTTATCGGCGACACATCCAAGATTGACATGGACTCTATAAAGACCATGGAGATTGTGGAGGATGTGAAGCGTATCCAGGAGCCCTATAAGAATGTGAACCGGAAGTTCCATCCCGATGATACCATAGTTGATATTGCTCCCGGAATAAAGATCGGGGGTGGCAATTTCCAGGTGATGGCAGGGCCTTGCTCGGTGGAGGGCAGTGCCCAGGTGCTTTCCATAGCCCGTGCTGTAAAGATAGCTGGCGCCGGCATCCTCCGCGGCGGCGCATTCAAGCCCCGCACATCCCCGTATGCATTCCAGGGACTGGGTGCAGAAGGGCTTGAGATTCTGAAGGCTGCCAAGAGAGAGACCGGAATGCCAATAGTATCTGAAATAATGGACATCTCCAAGCTCCCTCTTTTTGAGGATGTGGACATAATCCAGGTTGGCGCCCGGAATATGCAGAACTTTGAACTTCTGAAGGAGCTGGGAAAGATCAAGAAGCCTATCCTCCTCAAGAGGGGTCTCTCCAGCACCATCCAGGAGCTTCTGATGAGCGCCGAGTACATAATGGCAGGGGGAAACAGCCAGATTATCCTGTGCGAGCGAGGAATCCGCACCTTCGAGACTGCAACCCGGAACACATTGGACATCTCTGCTGTGCCTGTCCTCAAGGAGCTTTCCCACCTGCCTGTAATAGTGGATCCGAGCCATGGAACAGGAAATGCCCGGTTGGTAAAGCCTATGGCTATGGCAGCTGTTGCCGCCGGGGCAGACGGCCTTATCATCGAGGTGCACAACGACCCTGTCCACGCCCTTTGCGACGGCGCCCAGTCGCTGACTGTCGAGGCTTTCGGCGACCTTATGGTACAGGTCAATAAAATTCTTCCTTTCGCATATAAAAGATAATTGATATAATATATTAGGGGGTTCATGAAGAGCATTAGAGTAGAGGCACAGAACGGAACCTATGATGTCATGATCGGGCATGGACTTCTGTCCCATGTTGGCGAGCTTGTGTCGGAACGCCTGAAGGGGCGCAAAGCTCTTCTGGTTGCTGATGATGTTACATCCCGCCTCTATGCCTATACTGTGGCTGCCTCCCTTAAAGCAACGGGTATTGATGTTGCAACCTTTGCCTTTCCTCATGGTGAGACCAGCAAGAGCTGGAGCATGGTGGGGGATATCCTCTCAAAAGCAGCATTAGAAAACCTTACAAGATCTGATTTCTTTGTATCTCTGGGTGGCGGTGTATGCGGCGATATTACAGGTTTTGCCGCCGCTGTATACCTGAGGGGAGTTCCTTTTGTACAGATTCCTACCACACTGCTTGCTGCAGTTGATGCTTCTGTCGGGGGCAAAACCGGTGTCGACCTGGCTGCCGGCAAGAACCTGGCGGGATCATTCCACCAGCCTGCGTGTGTCATCTTTGACCCCGAAGTGATTAAGACTCTGCCCAAAGAGCAGATAGACGAGGGGAAGGCCGAGATCATCAAGCATGCGGTTCTTGCCGGGGGGAGGCTGTACGAGATCGCTTCCAGCGGCGCACTGCTTGATGATATAGAGGAAGTGGTGGCCCTGAACGTGGAGATAAAACGTAATTATATCCAGGCCGACCCCTACGACACAGGCTGCCGTCAGCTCCTTAATTTCGGCCACACCATAGGGCATGCCATAGAGAAATGCAGCAATTATACTGTCCCTCATGGCCAGGCTGTAGCTATGGGAATGGTGGCGGAAACTAAGGCTTTTATAAAATTTTACAATGAAAAATCAGAGATTTTGGAAATAATTCAAAGTTTACTTGAAAAAAATAATATAAAATTTGACATTCCATATACTGCGCAGGAGCTGACCCAGGCAGCCAGCCATGACAAAAAAATGGCATCTGGAAAGCTGAATATCATAGCTCCTATTGGAATCGGGAACTGCCAACTCAGATCCATACCCATCTCCCGGTTGGAAGAATATATAGAATCAGGAGTTTGATATGGAGATTTGTGTAAGACCCCATAAGCTTTCTGGAAAGCTCAACGCTCCCGACTCAAAGTCGGATATGTGCCGCAAGCTGCTATGTGGCGCCCTGTGCAACCGGGGAATGGTGTTCCACATGGACACCACCTGCATAAGCGATGATGTTGAGGCTATGATCCAATGCCTCCGGGCACTGGGCACCACTATCACAATCCTTTCAGACACTGCTTTGGAGGTAGCTCCGGGGGCAAAGCATGCGAAGGTGCCCCAGCTGGACTGCAGGGAGAGCGCCACAGTGCTCCGTTTCATGCTCCCTGTTGCTGCTGCTCTCTATGGAAAAGCTTCCTTCACAGGGATCGGATCCCTCTCCCGGAGGCCTATACTGCCTATCCTTAAAGCGCTGGAGGCCCATGGGGTATATTCTGATGCAGACCGCCTTCCTCTTGAGTATTCAGGTTTCCTGACAGCAGGAACATACAAGATGCCCGGGGATATAAGCTCCCAGTTCATATCTGGACTTCTTTTGGCAATGCCTCTTTTAGACGAGGAGAGCCACATCAAGCTCACATCAAAGCTTGAGTCTGCCGCCTATGTGGATATGACAATCCAGACTATGGCTCAGTTCGGAGTCCTGGTGGAGCGGACCAAGGATGGCTTCACAGTCCCTGCCAATCAGAAATACAGGTCTCCAGAGGATCTGACTGCAGAGCGGGACTGGTCATCATGCGCCTTCCTCTATCCCTTCGGGGCAGAGTTCCAGGGACTTGACCCCAAGAGCCTGCAGCCCGACAGGGCAATAAAGAAATATGCGGAGATACTGGCACCTGGAGCTAAGATTAAAGA
The DNA here is from genome assembly GCA_017649605.1 of Spirochaetia bacterium. Classification (GTDB taxonomy): domain Bacteria; phylum Spirochaetota; class Spirochaetia; order CADAEX01; family CADAEX01; genus CADAEX01. Next base: position 23,757 of record JAGCGL010000095.1, on the reverse strand, counting down.
GCTTTCCATAGATGTTTCGCCTCATCCGGACCTGTTCCCTATACTGGCTGTGCTGGCCTGCCGTGTCCATGGCAAGGTGGTGCTCTGCGGTGCCAAGCGGCTCAGGATCAAGGAGAGCGACCGGATAGTCTCCACCGCAGCCCTTATAAACGGACTTGGGGGCAAGGCAGAAGAACAAGGTGATACCCTCGTAATCACAGGAACTGGAAGTTTGACCGGTGGCAGGGTGTCAAGCTGTAATGACCACAGGATTGCAATGGCGGCTGTGGCAGCCTCTTCCATCTGCACCGGTGATGTCCATATCACCGATGCACAGGTGATAAAGAAGTCCTATCCCGGCTTCCTATGGGATTTCAACGCGTTAGGAGGAACCTACTATGTCCTTTGATATTGGAAAAAACATACATCTGACAATCTTCGGCCAGTCCCATTCCAAGGCGATAGGGGCTGTGATAGAGGGCCTTCCTGCAGGGTTCAGGATAGATATGAGGGCTCTGAAGGCCTTTATGGCCCGCCGGGCTCCTGGACAGAAGGGGACAACTGCACGCAAGGAGGCTGACAGGCCCATTATCCTATCAGGCCTGGTGGATGGCATTACATGCGGTTCCCCCCTGGCAATGATGATAGAGAATACAGATGCACGCTCCAAGGACTACGAGCAGTTCCGCGCTGTTCCACGGCCTATGCATGCCGATTATCCCGCCTTTGTGAAATATGGTGGCTTTAATGATATTGCCGGCGGAGGGCACTTCTCGGGCCGTCTTACTGCACCATTGTGCTTTGCTGGCGGTGTATGCCTCCAGTATCTGGGGCAGAAAGGGATTGAGATTAAAGCAAAGCTGGCCTCTGCCGGTGGAGTTTCCGGGAAAAAGATGCAGGAATGCCTAGAGGAGGCACGGAAGTCTGGCGATTCGGTGGGTGGCATAGTGGAATGCTGCATCACCGGGGTTCCTGCAGGGGTTGGCGACAGCGGCTTTGACAGCCTTGAGTCCAGCCTCGCCAGGATTCTCTTCTCTATTCCGGGGGTAAAAGGGGTAGATTTCGGTGCCGGCTTTGCTTCGGCCGCCATGAAAGGGAGCGCTCATAACGATGCCTGGTGCTTTGATGAGAAGGGCAATGTAAAGACTAAGAGCAACAACCACGGGGGCATTCTTGGGGGCTTGAGCACCGGCATGCCTATCACTTTCAGGGTGGCGTTCAAACCGACACCTTCCATAGCGCTGCCTCAGGAGAGCGTAGATCTGAAGAGTGGAAAGAGCACCATGCTTGAGATAAAAGGGCGCCATGACCCATGTATTGCAGTGCGGGCTGTCCCCTGTGTAGAGGCTGCCGCAGCGCTGGTGCTCTGCGACTATATGCTATGAAGTACGGACTTGTCGGTGCTCAGTTAGGCCACAGCTATTCTCCTTTTATCCACACCCTGCTGGGCAGTTCACCATACGATCTTGTATCCCTGAGCCATGACCAACTGGGATCATTTCTCAAGGCCGGGGACTTTGAGGGGCTCAATATCACTATTCCTTATAAAAAGGCAGTTATCCCATACCTTGACCATATTGCACCCGAAGCTGAGGCTGTCGGGGCAGTGAACACCATAGTCCACCGTCAGGATGGACTCTGGGGCTATAACACCGACTGTTACGGCTTTCTCTACGCGGCAGAGCGCGCCGGCATCGCCTTTGACGGGAAGAAAGTTCTGGTACTGGGGAGCGGTGGTGCTTCGGCGGCGGTGAAGAAGGCGGCTGCTGGAGCCGGGGCGGCAGAGGTGCTGGTTGTATCCCGCACCGGGGAACTCAACTACAGCAATGTGTATGATGAGGCTGATGTGGAGATAGTGGTGAACGCCACACCGGTTGGAATGTACCCTGACAACGGGGGCAGGCTTATAGATATTTCCAGGTTCCCCCGGTGCTCCGGAGTTATAGACCTGATTTACAACCCTTTGATGACGCCGCTCCTCCTGGATGCCCGGGAGCTTGGTATTCCTTATACAAACGGCCTTTCCATGCTGGTGGCCCAGGCTAAGTACGCATCGGATCTGTTCTTTGGCATCCAGAGGCCAGACAGCATCATAGATGGCATCCTGAAAAAGACAGAGCAGAAGGTAAGCAATATTGTGCTGGTCGGGATGCCGGGCTGCGGCAAGAGCACAGTGGGCAAGATACTGGCAGCTTCGCTGGAAAAGGGCTTTGTTGATACCGACCTTCTGGTGGAGCAGAAGGCTGGAAAGAGCATTCCTGATATCTTTAAGGATGAAGGTGAAGCTTATTTCCGCACCCTGGAGGCTAATGTCATAGCTTCTGTGTGTAAAGAAGGGAGGCAGGTGATAGCAACAGGGGGTGGCGCTGTCCTGAACCCTGGAAATGTGGATAATATGCGTCAGAACGGAATAATTGTGTACTTAAAGCGTGATATAAAGGAACTTTCCACAGAAGGACGCCCTCTGTCGCAGCAGGAAAGCCTTGATGCTATGCTTGAGAAGCGGAGGACTTTCTACGAGGCTGCCTCTGATATAATGGTAAATGTGCCGGCCGGTCCGGATGAGACTGCCGCTTTAGTAACAAAGGAGCTTGGATGGGTATGAAGAGAATACTTGTGATAAACGGACCTAACCTCAATATGCTGGGAATCAGGGAACCTGAGATCTATGGCACAGCCACCTTCAGTGAACTGGAGGAGAGTATCAGGATGTGGGCTTCTGATCTTGGTGTAGAGGTCAAGCTGTTCCAGAGCAACCACGAGGGGGCTATTATCGACGAGATCCAGGCTGCCTTTGGCAAGTTCGACGGCATAGTCATCAACCCGGCAGGCTACACCCATACCAGCGTTGCAATCCCAGATGCTATAAAGGCTGTTGGAATCCCAGCGGTGGAGGTTCATATCTCGGATGTGGATAACCGAGAGGATTTCCGAAAAGTATCCTATGTCAGGAGCGCCTGCATAGCCACCATAAAAGGAAAAGGCTTCCCCGGTTATAAGGAAGCCCTTGAAATCTTAAGCCGTTGATCACATATTCCCGGTAGCTCTCTGCCAGTCGAAATAAGCGCTTAAATAATTGTACACAGCAGTCAGATGGCTGAGCTCTGCGCTCTCCAGGTTGAGCCGTGTGTCCCTGAGCTCCAGCTGTGTCATGACACCGTTGTCAAAGGAGACCTGTGCGATATCGTAGGCTTCCTGGGCAGTGCCTATTGTGGACTCGGCGGTAGCTATATTCTCGAACTCCCTCTGGAGTGTCAGGTAGATCTGGCGTAGCTCCACAATAATGTCTTCCCGTTTCTGCTGCAGCTTAATCTCGGTCTGCTCAGACTCGATCTGGACCTGATGATCCCTTGCCAGCAGTGCGCCACCTGTGAAGATAGGAAGCTCAAGCTTAAGTCCCACCTTGAAGATCTGCACATAATCGTCGTTATGGAAAGCCTTCCTCAGTTTGTCATCCGAGTTGCTGTAACCGTATGCCGCATCCAGGGAAAGGGTAGGATAATGGCCTGCCCGGGTTGCCTTGACATTCAGTTCCCTTAAGGATTTCTCTCTCAAAAGAGCCATGTAGTCGGATCTCTCCTCAAGGACATCCTGCATTGTAAGAGTCTCGGGAATCTCCGGATATACAGTGAAGTCGCCTATTACAGAGACCTCCTCATCCTCCGGGATTCCGGCAAGGTGCTTAAGGTTTATGAGGCAGAGCTCAAGGTTCATCTTGGCATTGGTGGTCTGAGGTATTGTCTTTTTATAGTCAACCTCGGAATTGAGCAATGCCACATTGGATACGACACCGGCATCATATTTCTGCTTCATCAGCAGGTAGTGGTCGTAGGAGCGCTCCTCGGTCTGCTTGCGGATATTGTAGAGCTTTTCCAGCAGATAGCACTGGAAGAAGACCTTTTTGGCCGCAGTGATTATGGCATCGCTCTGGGCATCGTAGACCGACTTGGACATCTGCTTATATTCCTTGCTTGCCCTTATGGCGTTGAATACATTCATGTTGAAAAGCTGCTGCGAAAGGCCTAATCCGAAGCTGAAGTCGTAGTCCTTGTTAACATCCACATCCTTGTAGATGAGCGGACCGCCGCCAGCCTGGGAGGCTACAGCAACAGACTGCTCCACATCTATGAAGTTGCGGTACAGGGAACTGGAGAGCCCTATTGTAGGCAGAGCCTGGCTCCTTGCCAGCTTCTCCTGTTCTCCTGCCCCTTTAAGATTGGAGGCAGCAATCATCAGATCCTTGTTGTTCTTGGTGACCAGCTCCAGATACTCATCCATGGAGTAGGGCTTGGAGAAGGCCGGGGATGCGATGCACAGGGCCATAGCGATCAGTAATGCTGTCTTATATATTCTTCTGAAAATCATTTCTCTGCTCCTTCTGCGGCTGCTTCTACAGGCTGTTTCTTCTTTTTCCTTCCTGCAAAGAGGAACTGTGATGCAGGTGTCATGAACAGGGTAAGTATAGTGGAGGTGATAAGTCCGCCCACGCTTACCAGACCCATTGGCTGCCTCATCTCGGCACCCTGGGTACCAAGTCCCAGTGCCATAGGGAGAAGACCCAAAATAGTGGCTATGTTGGACATGACAATAGCTTTAAGCTTCTCGGGACAGGCGATAAGCAGGGCTTCCTTCATGGATTTGCCCTCACGCCGCAGCTGGTTGGCATAGTCCAGGATAAGGATAGCGTTGTTTACAACCATACCTACCAGCATGACTATGGACATCATACCTACGAAGTTCATGGCCTTGCCTGTCAGCAGGTAGACTGCCACGACTCCGATAAGGGCCAGCGGCACGGTGAAAAGTATGAGCACCGGCTGCCACAGGTTCTCGAGGATTGCGGCCAGAAGCATGTAGGTAAGGACAATAGCTATGATAAAGACAAAGAGCATCTGCTTTATGGTCTTGCCCATCTCCTTTGAGTTACCGGCCTGCTCGTAGCTGTATCCGAACGGGAAGTCCAGCTTGCTTGTGATAGCTGCGATTGCATTGGTAATATCGCTCTGTGCAAAGCCGTCTGCAACATCTCCTGTGAACTCTATTACAGTCTCCCTGTCGTTTCTGATGATCTTGCTGAATCCTGTAGTGTACTGGATGTCGGCGAAATGGGAGAGTGGGAATACTCCTGCTTTTGTGGAGACAGGAATATTTCCTACATCCTCATAGCTTTTTATGGTCTCGTCGGTAAGGAATACCTTTATGTCATACTCCTCGCCGCGGTCCTTGAACTTGGTGGATGACATTCCCTCGAGGGATGTACGGAGTGTCAGAGCGATCTCCTGTACGCTGGTCCCGGCATCTGCTATTTTCTTGAGGTCAGGATATACAGAGATCTGAGGCACACCGCTTCGGCTTGATGAGTTCAGGTTGACCAGGCCGGGGATCTTCTCAAGCTCAGGATAGATCTGGTCCTGGAACTTCTGGAGGACATCCATGTCAGGTCCCTTCAGGTAGAAGTCGATTGCGCTCTGGCTCAGTCCCATCTTGGAGCTTGATACTGCTCTGAGTGTTGCGCCAGGCATGTCTGAAAGGTCTTTGATGATCATGTTCGCAAGCTGTATAGAGGTATATTTACGTGTTGCCTTTGGGGTCAGTGTCATAGTTATCTTGGCCAAGTTGACACCTGTGTCCAGATCCGAAAGCTTTCCGACTGTGGTGGAGCCATGCTCTATCATGTCGGCATATTTAGCCATCCGTTCTTCCACTTTCTGGGCAAAGTTATAGGTCTCTCCAAGGTCAAAGCCCTTGGCAAGCTCTATCTCTATATCGACCTGTCCCTGGTCCATGGCAGGCATGAACTCGAATGGGATGAATCTGAACAGAGACATGGCAAAAACGAATATTCCTACGATAATTACAACTACAATAAGGCTGTGGAGCTTGGTCTTAAGGATGAAGCCGACCAGCTTCTTGTAGCCTCTCTCCCACGCCTTGAACACAGCCTCGAACTTGTCACCTATAGGGTGCTTCCGGGTATCGTACTCGGGGAGGACATAGGCTGCCATCATAGGGGTAAGGGTGAATGCGATGAAGATGGAGAACAGGGTTGCGAATACTACAGCGAGGGCAAACTCCATGAGCATCTGTCCTACAAGGCCCGACATAGTTCCCAGCGGCAGGAATACTGCCACGTTGGTCAATGTGGATGCCACAACTGCAACCATAACCTCGTCGGTACCGGTCCGGGCTGCGGAACGGCCGCCTTCTTCACGGTTCTTATGGGCGAATATATTCTCAAGAATGACTACAGAGTTCATTACAAGTACGCCGACTGCGGTGGAGATTCCCATAAGCGACATTACGTTGAGGGAGAACCCCATAGCCTTGAGTGCTATGAATGTCGGGAGTATTGAGAGCGGCATAGTGACTGCTACAATTATGGTGCTCCGGAAGGAGTGGAGGAAGAACAGCAGGATTATGGCGGTGAATGCAATACCCAGCATTATGTTGGACATGGTGTCATCTACTGTGTTCTTGGTTACCGAAGCAGTCTCGGTTACTACATAAAGGTCGACGCCGTCAGGCAGCTCGGGCCGCAGCTCCTCAATCCGCTCCTGTATCTGCTTCTCAATCTCTACAGCGTTTCCATCCGATGTTTTAGAAATCTCAAGGAGCACTGCCAGGTCGTTCCTGATATTGTTGTTATAGTCGAAATATATGGTGCGTTCCCGGGCCCGTTCCCCTGCGTCTGTGATTGAGGCAATCTCCTTGAGCTTCCTTGAACCGTTTCCGGTAGGGACCTCAAGTTCTCCGATTGCGTCGATAGCCTTGAACTCTCCGTCAAACTTGACCGAGAACTCCTGGCCTTCCTTCTGGAAGTAGCCGGCCGGCAGGTTCAGGTTGGAGGCTCCCAGCATCTGGTTTATCGCCAGCAGCGAAATATGGTTCTGGAAAACAACCTGTCTGTCCAGCTCCACATGTATCTCTCTCTCCTGGCCTCCGGATATGCTGGTCTCGCCGACACCAGGCACCTGGGAGAAGATGTTCTTAACCCTCTTGTCTGCCAGGTCGTAGAGCTCTGACATTGATATCTTTGAGCTGTCGCCTGCCAGCATGATCTTGAGGATAGGCAGCTCGTTTATGTTTATCTTCTGGAAGATAGGGTCGTCCGCATCATCAGGAAGGTCGTTCGAGATGTTGTTGACCTTCTGGGTTACATCCTGCACCGCAGTGTCCACATCCACATCCATGGTGAACTTGAGCAGTACCAGCGAGACGTTCTCCAGCGAGTAGGAGGTTATGGTGTCCAGTCCGCTTATCATGGAGACCGCATCCTCTATCTTCTTGGATATCTGGGATTCTATAAGGTCAGGGGAGGCGCCTGCATATTGGGTCTGGACCAGAACATACGGAATATCTATGGCAGGGGTTATGTTCAGGGGCATCCCTGTATAAGCCAGCACACCGAATATGATCATGGCCACCATGATCATGCTTATGAGCACCGGCCTCTTTATTGAAAACGCTGCAATACTCATGGTGTGTCACTCCTGGTCGATTATCCTGATGAATGTGCCGTCAGCTATATTCTTGTTGCCGTCGGTTATAAGCTTGTCGCCGGCTTTGATGCCGCTTATTATCTCAACCTTGTTCCCGAAGTTGGAACCGGTCTTTACCTCTTTCTTCACAGCCTTGTCGCCAGAGGCGATGAAGACATAGGCCCTGTTGCCGTCGAATGTTATGTTCTTCCGGTCCAGGGCAATCACGTTGTTGTTCTCGTATGCCACAATATTGATTTTTGCATTGACACCGCTCGGGATCTTGCCCTCTGCGTTATCCAGCTCAATAAGGGCTCCGAATGCCTGCATGTCTGGGTTAAGTGCCAGATCCAGCTGAGCAATTCTGCCTGTTATCTCAGCCCCGTTCCAGGTGGCTGTCACTTTCATCCCCTTGGAGACTTTGGATATATCCCGCTCCTGGATCCATACCTTGCCCTTGAGCTTGCTGTCGTCGGTTACAGCAAAGAGCACATCGCCGGCTTTGACATTGTCGGTCTTCTGGACATCGAGGCGGGTTATAAGTCCGCTGATAGGGGCTTTCACATTCACCATCTCGTTCACATTGTCCCAGGTGGCCTTGGCGTTCTCGTAGGCAGTGACAGCGTTGTCATAGTCCTGCTTGGAGATTCCCTTTGCCTTGTAGAGGGTGCTCATCCGCTTATATGTGGCTTCCAGGTTCTCGTATATAGTCTTTGCCTGATAATAGTTGGCAGAAGGGTTGTTCTTCGGGAAGGTCACTACAACAGCATCCTTGTCCACCCAGTCTCCCACAGAGTATTTGACGCTTTCCACAGAGTCAGAGAGCTTTGCCGATGCAGTGGACTCATATATGCCTTTCACAGCCGCATCGTAAGAGAGGGCAGTCTGGAATGAGCTTGTCTTTACGGTTGCCACATTCACCGGTGTCCCTTCTTCGCTGTAGATCTGAGCCATACTCTTCTTGTTGATTTCCTCTGCTGCCTTGTCCTTGGTACAGCCTGCAAGTGCAACTGTTGCTGCCAGCGCTGCAAAACATAATGTCCTGATGTTCATTTTTCCTCCAAAATATGCCTGAAACTATGGGAGAATCCTTCCATAAATCTGTTTACTACATTGTCTATTGTACTGCGGGTCAGTATGACCTTTGCCCGCATGATGATCGATATAAAGCCCTCAAGGAAAGAGGTGAGGAGGAGGAATCCCTCCTGAACCTCCTGATGATTGCATTTAGAAAGACCGGGAAGATTGAAATGCTCCCCCATCTTCCTGATTATGAATGGGATGAAGTCCTGGTCCGAGGGGAAGTCCTCGTCCGGGTAGATGTTGTGGAAGATACGGTCTATAAGGGTCTGGTTCTTTGTTATGAGAAGGGAGCTTAACACGTTCCTCTTGAGGCAGATCTGCTCATCCTCCAGATACCAGTAGCCCAGATTTCTGAGTGTGATGGAGATCTTCTCTGTCAGGGTGGTCCCCTGGCTGAAGAACTTGTTCACCTTTTCCGAAGTCTCCTGGTAGATGCTGTCGGCCACCGCTATCACAAAGTCTTCCTTCTTCTTGAAGTGCCAGTAGATAGCGCCCCGGGTTACATTGGCCTCCTTGGCGATATCCTGCATAGAGGTGTAGTTGTAGCCTTTTTCCATGAACAGCTTGAGACCCGCATCCAATATGGCTTTGCGTGTCTTTTCTGCATCTTCCTGTGTCCGTTTCATACCATCATCCAAATTTACAAACAAACAGTTTGTATGTAAAACCAAGGGATACTATATCTTTAATAAAATTTATAGTCAATAGAGTTTTATGATAAATAAGTTGACAATCGGGTGGTGGAATTCTATGATAAAAACAGAATGAAGTCTCCCTTTTTCCTGCTTTTTGCAGTTTCAGTGATATTTTGTGTTCTCAGTCCTCCTCTTCCTGCCCTTGAGCATGATGGTGGGGACAAGATGACTCTGCCGGAGACCACAGAGTTCTCAAAGAAGTTCAACAAATTCATGGAGCCTGTCTCCTTCGGAGTGGGGTCTGAGCCTGGCTTTGACAACAATGCGATCTATATCTACCTGATGTACCGGTATGCCCAGAATTACTCGTGGATGGTCAGATTCGACATGGAGACCTCCATAAAAGATGATAAGGATATAAATTTCAAAAACCCATCCAAGGGGATTGAGATAGAGCTGGACAAGAAAAAATTATATACATTGTCCATCCTTCCGGTGGTGCGCCATTTTAAATATCTTGACCTGGGGTTCGGTATCATAGGTCAATACAATCATTATGAGATAGATGATCTTGACAGTTCGTCTGAAGCCAATATTTATCTGCAGATGGACCGGGATGTGTTCTTGATCGGACCTCTGATCTATATGCATTGGCAGTATCCTCTGTCAAATCATGTTGATATCGGGGGAACTACCGGGCTTTCTCCTATCATGTGGGCTTTTCTTAAGGACAAGACCAGGACTGCGATAAGTTTTGACGATTATGAAACATCAGGCAGAGATACAGATTCCGATTTTGGAATTGGAGTTCCTTCCATCAATCAGGACATATATCTCACGTTCCTCAAGTTCATCAATCTTTCTGCCGGGATAACATATGATTTCTTCCGTATAGGTGACGATGACATGCAGGTCTCCCACGATGCCACACTCAGGTTCGGGCTTGCCCTGCTTAAGAAGCCTAAGAGCGGATTCCTCAATTATCTGATAGGTGTGTTCTATGAGACTGAATGGTCTTTCATGGATGTTGGAAGCGAACATATGTATGACAGGGAAGGCCGATGGATTTTCTGCGTCGGTGCATCCGGCTGAGAAGCGAGGTGGAGTATGACAGAGAGTGTAAGACCTCTTGAGAAGAATAAAAGCTGGAAAGGACGCCGGGGGCCGGTGGTTCTGCTGATTATGGACGGGGTAGGCTACGGCAAGTATGCCGAAGGCGATGCTGTAAAGGCAAGCCGCATGGCAAACCTGGACTGGCTTACAGAGCACAGCCCCCATACACAGCTCAAGGCCCACGGTACAGCGGTGGGGCTCCCTTCCGATGCCGACATGGGAAACAGTGAGGTAGGGCACAATGCCATGGGCTGCGGCCGTGTCTTTGCCCAGGGGGCAAAGCTGGTGTCGAATGCTATTGCCGCAGGGGCTATGTTCCAGGGGGCAACCTGGCAGAAGCTTGTTTCTGCAGTCAAGGCCAACAGCAGCACACTCCATTTCATCGGTCTTCTTTCCGACGGCAACGTACATTCGCACCAGGATCATCTCAAGGCTATGATTGCCCAGGCCTATAAAGAAGGCATAAAGAAGCTCCGTGTCCATGCACTTCTAGACGGCCGGGATGTGGATCCTACCAGCGCTCTTGATTACATAACTCCTATGGAGGAATATCTGGCCTCCTTTGCCAATGTGGATTATAGAATTGCATCTGGCGGTGGCCGTATGTATATGACCATGGACCGGTACAATGCCGACTGGAGCATGGTGGAGCGGGGCTGGAAAGCCCATGTTCTGGGGCAGGGAAGAGAGTTTGCCTCTGCCACCAAGGCTATAAAAACCTACCGGGCCGAGACTCCGGGGCTTCTGGACCAGGATATGCACGAGTTTGTCATTGCCGAGGATGGCAGACCGGTTGGAGCTATAGAGGATGGCGACAGCGTAATCTATTTCAACTTCCGCGGAGACCGTGCCCTGGAGATCACAAGAGCTTTCGAGACACCGGAGGGGGGCGACCTTCCTTTTGACCGGGTGCGTGTCCCCAAGGTTGAGTATGCTGGAATGATGGAGTACGACGGCGACCTGCACATACCGCGCCAGTTCCTGGTTAGTCCTCCATCCATAGACCGCACCATGGGAGAGTATCTTACAGCCAGCGGTGTGCACCTTATGGCGATAAGCGAGACCCAGAAGTTTGGCCATGTCACCTATTTCTTCAATGGCAACAGACTGGGTAAGTTTGACGATAAATTAGAAAATTATGTTGAGATAAAGAGCGATGTTGTCCCCTTCGAGCAGCGCCCATGGATGAAGTGCGCCGAGATTGCCGATGCAGTTATCGCTGCCATTAAGAGCGGCAAGTACCAGCATATAAGGCTCAACTTCCCCAACGGCGACATGGTGGGGCATACAGGGGTATTCAACGCAGTGGTCTGTTCCATGGAGGCCATGGATATACAGATAGGCCGGATAAAGGAGGCTGTGGAGAAGGCAGGAGGAATCCTGTGCATTACCGCAGACCACGGCAACTCAGACGATATGTACGAGCATGCCAAGGATGGCTCTGTCAAGCAGAACAAGGACGGCAGCCCCAAGGCCAAGACCAGCCACAGCCTTAACCCTGTTCCAGCCATAATCTACGACCCAGAGTACAAAGGGGAGTATGAAAAGAGTGCATTGAACAGCGGACTGGGTATCTCCAGCTGGCCTGCAACCATAATGCAGCTCATGGGCTTTGTTCCGCCAGAGGACTACGACAAGAGCTTGATAAACCTGAAATGAAATATAGAAAATTATTTTTCCTTTGGATGGCGTTATGCCTGGCATTCTTTTTTATCACATGTTCCAACGGGAGCTCCTCGGACGATGATGACAACACTGGAATAACCTGGCTGGGCTCTCTGCCTTATCCACCGAATAATCCGAAATATCTGTGGGCATATTACAACACTACAGATGAATGTTCCTATATCTGGGACGGCAAGAAATGGTCTCTCCTTTCCGGCAAGCCAAGAAAGACTTTCGATGTGAAGGTTGTAGAACTTAAAAAGAAGTTTGTCTTATCTGCAAGCCCAGGCTTAGACAGTAGGGAACTTGGATTTATGGAGGGGAAGGAGGACATCCCGTATATACGCTGTAATTCTGAATATTTTAAATCTTATTTAGAAATAAACATTGATGTCTCAAGTGTGAATGCCGATACAAAAAAAGTTACATTCACTAATAGAGATCAAAACACAACTGCAGAGCTGGATCTGACCAGACACACCCTTGCCTTTGATAATTATGATCTATTTTTCAGGGACGGTAACACCGTATATTTTGATGCTGCGCAATCTCATCTTGGCGGCTACATGAAGATGACAGACTATTCAAATATCGCAGGAGAGCCTGTTGTGTTTGACTGGTCTGCCCAGGACATAGGGGTTGTTATCTGGAAAGAGGGCAATTCTTATGACCTTGCCCTGCCGCTCCAGATGTTCAACGATGTCTTCTGTTCATCAAGGTGGTACCCTGTTCTCTATAATGGAAATAAAATATATTCACCAGGCTCCCTTACAGACGATTATTGGACATCGGGAAACCAGTCGGGAACCAGGAGCAAGGCAATGGCAGAATTCTGTTACAACGAGCTCTGTCTCAACCTGGACTTCAATTACGGCCTCAAGGCAATCCACGGCATAGACAAATTCCCCGATTTCAACACCTATTTTATCTGTTCCGGAATTGACAAGGACCTTAAGAGCACAAATGCCATAACCTTTGCCACTGCCCTTAAGGATGTGTGTGAATTTTTCTTCGATGATGGACATTCAGGTTATATTTCAAATTCTCATTATCTTGCTAAAGATGCTGCTATACCAGGAAATCATACTTCTGCTAAACAGAAAGCAATGGGGGACTATTATTTAATATATAAGTCACTTGCCCGAGGAGAATCAGCTCCTGGTTATAAGGTCACTGCCGACGGGAAGACAGCTATTGTCCGTTTTGATAAATTCACTCGGATAACAGAGAACAAAGTGGCCAAGGAAGAACATTATGCTGCTATAGACGGCATAATAGATACTTATGCGGGTACGTATGAAAATACATATGACACAGTATCGTTTATTCATTATGTAAATAAACGGATCAAGGATGATCCCAATATCGAAAATGTTGTGCTTGACCTTTCCTGCAACGGCGGTGGTACAAACCACTCTGCAGCCTTTATTCTTGCATGGATGCTGGGAGAGTGCACTTTTAATTTCACCGACTCCATCACCGGCGCAAAGTGGGCTTCCACCTATGTGGCGGATGTTGACTTTGACGGCAACTATATGATTGATGATATTGATTTTGACGATACGATTTTAGTAGATAAGAACCTGTTCTGCCTTATCTCTCCCTACAGCTTCTCCTGCGCAAACATGGTTGCTGCAATGCTTAAGGCTTCTGGACTGGTGACTATTATCGGTGTTACTTCCAGCGGCGGTTCATCCACTGTCCAGCGCTCCAGCACAGCAGACGGAACATATTTCCAAATGTCAAGCAAGAATGTGATGAGCCTGAATAAAAATGGTTCCAACTACGACATTGACAGGGGAGTGGAACCACATTATTACATCAGTAAACCGGCAAACTTCTATAATCTGGAAAAAATCCAAGATCTTGTGAACAGTATAAATAACAACTGATTCTGCTGCTATTTAATGTGCTGGACAAGGGCGATTACCCAGCGCTTTCCCCTGCGCTCGAAGATGGTGATGTTGTCCACAGGGAAAGTTGTTTTCAGCTCCAGTTGGTTAAGATACTCCAGAGCCTCAACGCTGGCTCCTGGTGGGATGTCCCGGTTTGCCACTGTTATGTGGGGCTGGAAGGGGCGTGTGTCCTTTCGTAGGCTTCCGGGGGAGAGTGCAGACACTGTGCTGTAGACTGCGGTCCGGAAGGCGGTCCACACAGCAGATGGGAGCACTTTTGCAAACAGTGTGCGGTCTCCGAATGCGTCAAAGCCCTCTATCTTGGCATTGAAAGGATGCCATTTCTTTTCTACAATCATCTGTGCAAGGGCTTCGGCAATATCATTGGTGGTCAGCTTATCAGCAAGCTTGAATGGTGGTACCAGCGTAACATGGATAGGTGTGCCAAAGCCGCTTCTGCAGCCATACTCCTGGTTCATGTAATCCCTGTAGCCCTGGAGCCGCTGTGTAAGGTCATATGGCAGGAGCACTCCCACAAAATGTGTCTGCTCAGGGAAGAAGCCTTGGTTCATTCGCCCACCAGACTTTTCCATATCTCCTCCATCTTATCCTTGGTCATGAAAAATCCAAGGTATGCGGTCATGTCGGGGTAGCCGTCAATGACAGGCTCTGCCACAGGCTCTTCCTCTGTGACACCATTTTCAACAAGCTTCTTTTTAATTGTCTCAAACTGTTCTTCGGTGCAGTTGTGGGCAAAATGTATCCGGCCCACAATCATGTTTGCAGAACCGCAGCAGATTGCCTCTGCCTTTTCATTCTCAAGTTTTAAGTAAATATGGGCATTGTAGTCTGGATAGGTGAAGTGGCTCCACAGTATGACCGGCTCCGGTTCAGCCTCCAGCTTGGCCTCTTTCTTGCATCCGAAAGCGCATAGTAAAGCCGCTGCGAGCAACAGAAAACACAATTTTTTCATACACCAATATTAGCAGAAAAAAAAGTAAAAGTAAACAAAAAGATCCTCCTCCAGCCTGTGGCAGCACCCATCTGAGGCATCGTGCTCCATAGCAACAAGCATAAGCAGAACGGACAGCGTTCTGAACCAAGTTCAGAATGACAGTGCGATAGCAATGTCGCTGACTGGCCGGTCTGCAAATTGCTTGTCTATGGGGTACACGCCGGCCGAGGATGGGTACTGCAAGCAGGCTGGGTGGGTGTGGTTATGGTTGACATTTTTGATAGGTGGGGTATAGAAAAGAAATATGTTGTTTCCCCGCAGCGGCTTTACATATCTTATGATGAACAAACCTCCGGGTGCTGTCTGCTCCTCTGTCAGCGACCGGAGCCGGACAGTTCTTCAGCTCCTGGATCACGATGTCCCGCCAAAGCTTTCCATAGTCGGCCGGCTGGACAAAGATACTTCGGGGCTGCTGCTCCTCTCCGACGACGGCATGTTTGTCCACACCCTTACAATTCCGGAAAGCCACATAACCAAGACCTACCATGTATGGCTGAGCACTCCGGTCTCCCCGGCCCAGCAGTATGAGTACACCAGAAGATGTAGGGAAGGGCTTTTCCTCCCGCCATGCGAGAAAGCTCCTCCCTTTACTGCTGCTCCGGCCCAGCTTGAATGGCTTGGTGTGCTTCCATCTGACTTAGGCTGCGGCAGCAGCTCCAGCGAATGCCTCCTTACAATATCAGAGGGGAAGTTTCATCAGGTGAAACGGATGATGGAGGAGCTTGGAAATCAGGTGGCAGCCCTGGAGCGTATAGCCATAGGCAGTCTTGAGCTGGATAAAAAATTAGCCCCCGGCCAGTACCGGAGGCTATCTTCCGAAGAATTGGAAAAACTCTCTGACTTTTAAGTGTTATAGATCATGCTGTTAGGAGGCACCGACTTGGTTATCCAGGTGTTACCTCCGATTATAGAGCCTTTTCCTATTACAGTGTTTCCACCTAAGATTGTGGCATTTGCATAGATGATTACATCATCCTGGATGTCGGGATGCCGCTTTTTCCCTACCAGAGGAGCTCCCTGGCTGTCGAATGGAGAGAGGGCTCCCAGTGTCACACCCTGGTAAATCTTGACCCGGTTTCCGATTGTGGTGGTCTCGCCGATTACAACGCCTGTGCCGTGGTCTATGAAGAAACTCTCGCCTATGGTGGCACCTGGATGGATGTCGATTCCTGTCTTGGAATGGGCCCTCTCGCTCATCATCCGCGGGATTATAGGGACATTCTCCTTGTAAAGGACATGGGCAATTCTATGGGTGGCAATAGCCTCCAGGAACGGATAGCTGAAGACAATCTCGTCCAGCGATTCAGCGGCAGGGTCTCCCTTCTTGGCCGCATTTATATCGGTGATAAGGAGGGCTCTGATCTCGGGCAGCGCCTTGAAAAGGGCTTCCATGACCTGCTCGGCCCGCTTCTCGCAGCTGCAGTTGTTGATCTGGCAGCTTAAGTTGCAGTTGTACTTTAGGCAGTCCTTGAGGAACCGCATGAACATATAGCTTATATATCTGAGCTTCTCGTTCAGGAAGGAGAGCATCTCGTTCTCCCGAATCTTGTCGTCGCAGTAGCATCCGGGGAAGAGGACAGAGAGAATGCAGTCCAGCATGTCGTAAACTCCCTGTCGGCCGGTGAAACCCAGCTCTTCATTGATCTCTACATGATACTGATTTCTGATACTTTCTTCCAGCTTTCCAGCTGTTTCTGAAATAAGTTCGTTAAAATCCATGGCTTCAAGATATAACAGAACAGGAAAAAAAACAACAGCCTTTTTCTCTTTGTATTATAATAAGATAACAAATTGTTATATTTTTCTCTTTCTTTTTTGGGCTATAAAGTATATAATAATAATAAATTTGTACCTTTGCGTGCATTTGGGAGGTTATATGAAAAAAGTTCTGATTGCAGTTCTTCTTGCTGCAATGGTTATAGGAAATGTGGCTGCTATCGATGTCAAATTCGGCGATGTTCCAGCTTCATGGGGTGGAGCTCTGACCGATGAGATAAAGACAGAAATCAGAAATAAAGTTAACGAGAAATATGGAAAATATGAGGATGCCAAGGATGTTGGCCGGGCTATGTCCAATGCCAACGCTTTGGCTTCAAGCTCAGGATATATGCATTCTGCCAACGGCTATAACTTGTTCTCTGTAGCTGTCAGCGGAATGGTTGCTGGCGCTGTGGAATCAATTTCCGATGCAAAGGACTTTATCGACAACTACAAGGATGAGGGAGATGTTTATTTCGGTGTTGGCGGCCAGATCATCAACGCAACTGTAGGCTTCAATGTTGGCAGGCTCTTCAAGTGGGACCACGCTCTGTACCTGACACTCAAAGGCGGTCTGACAAAGTTCAAGTATGATGAATTTGATATTGATGCATACAACCTGGGATTCATGGTGAACTACCAGCTTATCGAGGATAAGGGGGGGCATCTTGTAAAGTGGAGAGGTCTTAATGTAGGAGCAGGTTATTCCTATTACAGTTCCACTATGGAATGGACTGTTGACAAGCTTGATACCATCGATATCAATGCTGGCGGCCATAACTTCAAGTATGATGCAGACCTGAATGTTAAGTCCGAGACCACCAGACACATTATCCCTGTAGAGATCACTACCGGTGTCAAGCTGACAATCGTTGAGCTCTTCGGAGGACTGGGAGCAGACTTCATGTTCGGCGGAGATAACGAGATCACAGCAGATTCTGATGCAAAGGTAAGACTGGAAGGCAATGATGATCCTACAAAGTCAAAGATGCACTTCTCCGCAGATGGCGATGATGACAACTTCAAGATGAAGTTCATGGTAGGTATCGGATTCTCCCTGGGTCCAGTTCATATCGAGATTCCTTATACCCAGTACTTTGACGAGAAGATCAACAGCTGTATCGGTATAATCGGCGGTGTAGCATTCTGATGAAGGTTCAGAATCATATAAATTCTGAGACATTATGTAAACGATTGTATCCCCGGAAGGAAGATATCCGGGGATATTTTTTCAGGGATATGACGGCAATCATCCACTCATATCCCTATCGTCGTCTCAAGCACAAGACTCAGGTATTCTTTGCTCCCCATAACGACCACATCTGCACCCGGATGGAGCATGTGATGCATGTGGCCACCATTGCAGTGACTATCTGCAAGGCTCTGGGACTGGATACCGACCTGGCCTGGGCAATAAGCGTAGGGCACGATCTGGGGCACACTCCTTTCGGCCACACAGGTGAGAGCATGCTCTCCAAATATCTGGAGAAGCAAGGAGGCTTCTGCCACGAGATCTATTCCCTCAGGGTGGTGGATCACCTGATCAATTGCGGCAAGGGACTCAACCTGACCTATGCGGTGCGGGACGGCATAATAAACCACTGCGGCGAGAAGTTTGAGCAATACCTGGAACCGGCAGCCGAGCCCTGTGTGCCCGAGGAGGTTAAAAGCCGCTCCTTCTATCCATGCACCTGGGAAGGGATTGCAGTGCGCATGTCCGACAAGATTGCATATCTGGGGCGGGATCTTGAGGATGCTATGCGGCTGGGTCTGGTGAAAGAGGAAGATATTCCGGATAAAGTGACCAGATTGCTCGGCGGAGGCAACAGCAGCATGATCAACACCATGGTCTGCGATGCGGTGGAAAATGCCGGGAAGATAGGCAAGATAGGCTTCTCTGACCAGGTCTATGAGGCTATGGTCTGCCTTAAGAAGTTCAACTACGAGCATATCTACCAGAGCCAGGAGCTTATAAAGTATGACCAGCGGATTCAGCGGCTTATCAACACATTATGGGAATACCTTTCTGAGATATTTGACCGCTATGGCTTTGATTATAGCCGGTATGATGGTGAACAGACCAATATAGCCACCGAGTTTGCAGGGTATCTGCGTAAGATGGAGGCATTCTACAGGAGCGAGAAGGATTTCTCCTATGTTATCCCCGACTATATAGCTGGTATGACCGATAAGTTTGCCATCGATTCGGCCACCGAACTCCTTTCTCCAAGGCAGTTCAGCTACAATATTTGAGGTTGACAGGATTATTTCCTTACCTTATAATGAAATTATGGGATTATTACCAGAAATAAAGAACAGATTCAGCGTAAGGCACTTCAAAAATGTGCCTTTGGATCCGGAAAAGCTAAGCCGCATACTTGAGGCTGGCAGGCTGGCTCCCTCTGCGAAGAACCGCCAGCCATGGCGTTTCCTGGTAGTTGATGATCCTGCGATAAAAGAAAAAATCTACAATGCCGCATATGGTCAGCAGCAGGTCAAGGATGCAGGTGCTGTCATTGTGGCCTGTTCCACCAATGTTGAGTATATAATGCCCAACGGCCAGCCTGCCTATCCTATAGACATAACCTTTGCAGTCTCCTTCATGATGCTCCAGGCCGAGAAAGAAGGGTATGGCAGCTGCATTCTGACCATGTTCAACGAATCCTCGGTGCATAATATCCTGACTCTTCCATATTCCATGCGTGTGGTAATGATGCTTGCAGTAGGAGAGAAGGACGAAGAGCCTACCCATACCGACCGGAAGCCTACATCCCAGGTCATCTCCTTCAACCACTGGTGATCAGTCCAGGTAGACAGTCTTTGTAGTATCCTTTATCTCAAAGCCCAGGCCCTTGTACAGCTTTACTGCATCCCCATTATTGCTCCGGACAAAGAGGGATGGAATCTTGTGCTCCTCTTCCAGTATATGTCTGCACAGCTCTGCGACAGTATGGAGGGCATAGCCCTGGTGCCGGAACCTCTTTACAGTGAAGACCCCTCCGATCTGGATATGGTCAAAGCCTCTTGCATTCGTGTTTGCCTTGGATACATATCGGAAACCCCGCTTTGCATAGAAGCATATCTCTCTGGTCAGGATTGATTTCAGCCATCTGAATGTCTCTATTGTGTCCTGGGAATCGGGATTCAGCAGCACCTCCTGTCTCTCGTAGGTTTTCTGGAGAGGAAAGAGAGGTAGAAGCTGCCGTTTTGTGCCTCTGAGTATCCGTATCTTTTGCGAGGCCGGCACCTCAGGTGCCTTGAATTTACCTGGCTCCAGCTCCATAATATAGTGCTCCACCACCTGTTTCCGCTGCCCGCAGGAGAAGCGGTCAAGGAACATATCCACAGCCTCAGACTTTCCCGATACCGATGTGGGGAGGAATACTGCGTTCCCAGCCAGCTTTGACACATAATTCACATCCTCCTGCCTGAATAAGAACTGGGGTCCCAAAACTGGAATAATCCTGCCGTAGCTGGTGAAAAAGAGGGCCGCATCCAGCTCGTCTCCTGAGATGTGGGCAATAATAGGCTTGTGGCTCTTTACAGTTCCGGAAACCATAGGAACCGCATCTATGCAGCTTATCTCCTGAGGCTGTACCAGGACAGTAAGTTTTTCTTTGTACTCTCCGGCCTCTTCTATCCTGATCCAGTTCATTCTGCCTCCTTGAGGGGGATAGGCACTTTTCCTGCAGGTATGTATTCTCCTGCCATGGCAGCAAGCCCTGCGGCTATGGATGAGCTGTTCCTGCCATATACTGCGATTCCCCTGGCCCAGGTGATATCGTTCAAAAAGGCTGGAGTAAGGAGCGAGAACACTACTATATCATCTTTGAATATGCTTAACCGTGAAAGCATCTGGGCATGGGCCGGGCTGGCAACACAGAACACAACCTTGTCATACTTCGGAATAAGGTGTCCCAACTCGTATGGATGCCAGTTGTCGGTGTCGTAGAAGTAGGGGACTATCTGGTATGTGCCTGCCTTTGGATGCCGTCTGAGTGCCTCGGAAAGGAAATAGCGGGGGCCTACAAAAAGCACCTTCTTCCCCTCCAGCGATATGAATTTTTCGTCTGCATCCCGTATGAATGAGACACTCCTGCAGCTTTGCCTGTAGAAGAAGCCCTCTGCCTGCCTGTCGGGGAAGAATTTCTGCACCTCTTCCACATCGGGAATCATGGCTTTTTCCCCTTGGGGCTTGAGATATCTTAGCTTTACGGTAAGAATTCTAAGCACACTCTCCTGCACCTGTCTCCTGAATTCAGGATTCTCCTTCATCTCCTGAACAATCATCTGGAGAGCTGAATCGAAGGTCTCGGCATCCTTGGACACCAGCACCATATCGGCACCGCTTTTTATAGACTCAAGACAGGCATAGGCTACGCTGGGAGTATAGGAGGAGGCTCCTGCCATAATCATGTCGTCGGTTATGACAAGGCCCTGGAATCCCAGCCTGCCTCGGAGCACAGTCTTAAGGAGCACCTGTGATATAGTGGCAGGCCTGTTGCTGCCTGTGATCTGTGGAAATGCCAGATGTCCGGCCATTACAGCGGGAACACCATCCTCAATCAATGCCTTGTATGGAACCAGGTCGCTCTGTTCTATCTCTCCAATAGTAGCTTTTATCACAGGCAGTGTTCCATGGGAATCCTTATCGGTGCGGCCATGTCCCGGAAAGTGCTTGGCAGTGGCTATTATCCCTGCCTCCTCGGCCCCATGGTACCATGCCTTGGCCAGATCTGCGGTCTGCTCGGGGTCGGCGCTGAAGGCTCTTGGCCCGATAACAATATTATTGATGTTTGAATAAATATCCACAGTGGGGGCAAAGTTCATGTTTATCCCCAGCACCTTGAGCTGCCTGTTGATATAGAGGGAAGACATCCATGAATCGCTGGTTATGCCCGAAGCTCCCAATGACATATTGCCGGCTGTCTCTGATGTGTTCTCCTTGATATGCCGGACCCAGCCTCCCTCCTGATCTGTGGCGGCAAGGAGGGGAATACGAAGCCGGGTTTGAGATGCCTTCTCCTGCATTATTCCAATGTTCTCTGCCAGCTTTGGAAGGGAGCCTACATTCTTACCGAAGATCTTGATTCCGCCCAGGTTTCTCTCTTCAATCCACTGGAAGGCTGTTTCATCCGGGTCGACTCCGGGATAGCTTATCATAAAAAGCTGGCCAGCCAGCTCCTCGTCGCTCATTGCCTCAAGAAGCTGAATCTTCAGGGATTCGCTGTCTTCATCCTGCCAGAAATCGGCATCCTGGGCAGAAAGAGAAAAGCATATAAGAAGAAAGAAGAGGAAAGAGAGTAAAAGCTTTTTCAGATGTAAGCCTCTCCCTTAAGCTCATCCACCAGCATACCGGCATAGTGGGCTGCAACTGCACCGTCGGCACAGGCTGTCACTACCTGACGGAAGGGGGAGGTGCGGACATCGCCCACAGCAAAAAGCCCCTTGAGGGAGGTCTCCATTCTGCTGTCGGTGACAATATACCCGGAATCATCCATATTGACCCCTTCGGCCAGCTGGTTCTGAGGCAGAATGCCTGTGAATATGAACACCGCATCGGTATCCTGCTCGTACTGTATGCCGTTCTCCATAAGGAGAGCCGACTCCACCTTGCTGCTCCCTTTGATTTCGGTGCAGGTGGTATTGAAGCGCACCTCGATATTCTTATTTGCAAGCACACGGTCGGCCAGGGCTTTCTGGGCCCGGAACCTGTCCTTCCGGTGTATCATTATTATCTTGTCGCTCAGATTGGCCAGGAAAAGGGCCTCCGAGCAGGCTGTGTCACCGCCCCCCACCACAATTATCTTCTTATCCTTGAAGAATGCTCCGTCACAGGCGGCGCAGTAGGAGACACCGCGGCCGGCAAACTCATCCTCTCCCTTGGCACCCAGCTTCCTATGCTTGGCTCCGGTGGCCAGGATTACGGTATATGCTGTGAAAACCCCGCTGTCGGTGGTTATGTTGAAAATATCGTTCTGCTTGGATATGGACTGGACAGAGGCGGTCAGGAATTTGGCACCGAACCTGTCGGCCTGGACTTTCATCCTGCCACAGAGCTCTCCGCCGCTTATAGGCTCCTCGAAGCCGGGGTAGTTCTCCAGGTCTGTGATATTGAGGCTCTGACCCCCTACAGAGGCTTCCTCTATAAGCAATGTCCTCAGGTTTGCTCTGGCCCCATACTGGGCTGCGGTAAGACCTGCCGGTCCTGCCCCGATGATGATGAGATCAAAAGATGTCTCCATGTTCCCCTCCGTTTTTTATGATACCGAAAAATTCTATTGTCTGCAACTGAAATCATTAGTATTTTTTAGGTATACCGGACAATTGAGAGGCACAATATGAATCAGGAAAAATTTACAGTTAAAACTCAAGAAGCAATTATGGAAGCCCAGCGCCTTGTCACCAAGTACAATCACCCGGTCCTGGAGCCTGAGCATCTGCTGCTTGCCCTCCTTACCCAGCAGGATGGCATTATTCCGCCTCTGGTGGACAAGCTGGGAGCAGGAAAAGATTTACTTATAGCTGACACAGAACGCCTTATACAGCGCCTTGCCCGTGCCTATGGCGGGGTTGCCCAGGTAAGCCTGAGCAATGCATCATACCAGATTTTGAACGAGGCAGAGAAAGAGGCTGACAACCTTAAGGATGAATACATAAGCACTGAGCATATCTTCATGGCAATCGCCATGTCAGACACCGAGTGCGGCCGTATGCTTAAAGGACATGGCATAACCAAGGATTCAATCCTCCAGACACTGGTGGCTATCCGTGGCAATCAGCGGGTCACTGACCAGAATCCGGAGGGAAAGTTCCAGACTCTGGAGAAATATTGCCGTGACCTAACCGAGCTGGCAAGGCGGGACAAGCTGGATCCAGTTATCGGCCGTGACGAGGAGATCAGGCGTGTAATGCAGGTTCTTTCACGCCGTACAAAGAACAACCCGGTGCTCATAGGAGAGCCTGGTGTAGGTAAGACTGCAGTTGTAGAGGGGCTTGCCCGCCGTATTGTCGCAGGTGATGTCCCAGATTCCCTCAAGAACAAGAAACTGCTGGCTCTTGATATGGGAGCTCTGGTGGCTGGTGCCAAGTTCAGGGGCGAGTTCGAGGAGCGGCTGAAGGCTGTGCTCAAGGAG
>JAGCGL010000094.1 GCA_017649605.1 Spirochaetia bacterium | reverse complement strand
ATTTAAAAGGGTACGGACAATGGAAGAAAGAGACATACTTTTAAAAACGATAGAGTCGCTTAACGCCTCTATCCAGACATTGTCCGAGAACCACAAGAAAGAAGTAGAGTCCCTGAACGCCCGTATCAAGGAACTGACAGCTCAGGTTGCATGGCTGAACCGCCAGCTCTTTGGTCGCAAGTCAGAAAAGCTTCCCATTATCGATCCCAACTATCCCGACCTTTTTGCAGGCATGCTCCCTGAGAATGCGCAGCAGATAGCAGATGCTCATGACGATGCAGTGGAGAAGATTGTCAAGACTAAGGAAGAACGCCGTCAGGAGAAGAAGAACCGTATCATGATGGAGGACCTGCCAGTACTGGAACAGGTGATTCTCACACCTGATAATCTCGACACGAACCTCTACAAGAAGATCGGCCAGGAGGTGACCCGCATCGTGGAGCACAAGCCAGGCCAGCTGTATATCAAGGAGATCATCCGCGAGAAGTGGGGCTTGAAGGACAATACCGCTACTGCACCAAAAGGAATGAGTGGAGTACTGATAGCCCCCATGCCTCTGCTGCCTATCTACAAGGGAATCGCAGGTGCCAGCCTGCTTGCAGAGATACTGCTCCAGAAGTACGAGTACCATATGCCTTATTACCGTCAGATCAAGCAGTATAGTCACCTTGGTATGAAAGGTCTTACCGAGAGCACTGTGGACGGCTGGTTCAAACAAACTATGGAACTGCTCAGACCACTTTATGAAGTACTCAAGGCAGAGGTGATGAAATCCGACTATGTGCAGGCAGATGAGACCACCACGCCTGTCATGAACAAGGAGACCCACAAGGCTGCGAAGGAATACCTCTGGATGGTGAGAGCCGTAATCCAGCGGCTGGTGCTCTTCCATTACGACCAGGGCTCCAGGGCTGGAGCGGTGATAGAGGCACTGGCAAACAGATATAACTTTAAGGGATACTTACAATGTGACGGTTTTGCGGGCTATGAGACGGCCTTCAAGACAAATCCCGACGTGCTCCTGGTTAACTGCATGGTGCATATACGCCGCCATCTAGAACAGGCGCTGGATGAGAACCGTCCGATGGCAGAGCATGGCTTGAAGGAGATACAGCACCTCTATAAGATAGAACATATATGCGATGACGCCCAGATGTCTTTTGACGAGCGCAAGGCAAAGAGGCAAGAACTGTCCAGGCCCATCATGGAGGCCATGAAGCTGTGGATGGAGACTGAGGGTGTAAAGTACAGCGAGAGCTCACTGATAGGCAAGGCCATCACCTATGCTTATACAAGATGGGACAACATGATGCGATATCTCGATGACGGACGACTGCTGCTTGACAACAATCTTGCCGAGAATGAGATACGTCCCGTCACGCTGGGCAGGAAAAACTATCTTTTTTGTGGAAATCACGAGGCTGCACAGAATATGGCAGTAGTCTGCTCACTATTGGCTACATGCAGGAACCATGATGTCAATCCGAGGGACTATCTGAATGATATCAT